>CASEAH010000013.1 GCA_949285935.1 uncultured Oscillospiraceae bacterium | reverse complement strand
GTTTGTGGAGCAGTGGCTGTCCCACAAGGAGCATTTTCCGGCCATTGTGGGGGTAATCTCTACCTTATGTTGTCTTTTGATTTGCGGAAAGGATATTTTCCTCATCCCCTCCATGGTGCTGATGGCTCTGCTTCTGACCCTAAGACCCAAGGCAAAAAGGAGGACGACGACATGACCCACGATATTCTTCTGGTAGCTGTAGCCGCCGGGGTCACCATGGCCACCCGGTTTCTGCCCTTTCTGATTTTCCGGAAGCAGGTGCCCCAGGCCGTCCGGCGGCTGGGGGCGGTGCTGCCCTGCGCCATCATGGGTATGCTGGTGGTCTACTGTCTGAAAGACGTCACCCCCCTTGCCTGGCCCTATGGCATTCCCGAGCTTTTAAGCTGTGTGCTGGTGGCGGTGCTTCACATCTGGAAGCGGAACAGCCTGCTGAGCATCGGCGGCGGGACCCTCTTCTATATGCTGCTGGTACAGCTGGTATTCTGATTTTATTTCCCGCAGACAGGTACATATTTTCCGGATGGCTCATAGAATTCCTATGAACGAAGGCTCAATTCGGAAATGGAGTTGATTTTTGTTATGGGAATGCCCGTCATTACCCCCAGCACTACCACCAGAGATCAGGCAATTACGGATATCATCCAGTCTGTTGCCCTGGAGCAGACCGCACGTCTCACATCCTCAACGCAGAAGGTGAGAAGATTCAGAAAGTGGTAGCCATGGAGGATGTGGCTGCAGAAACGCTGCTGGCTGTCAACAAGTCTGTGGAGTCCATGGTGAACTCCGTGACCAAGCTGGAAATGATCCTGCAATCCAAACTGTCTTTGTTTGACGGTTTTCTGGGAGAATAAGGCCAAGGGCTGGAACTTCGGTTCCAGCCCTTTTTTACCGTCATTTTGCTGACGTGGTTCATAGCATATCTACGGAGCCGTTATGCTCCGCAGTCTTATGTCAGGAGGCATCCATTCATGGCAACCAATTTGGGCATCGCAAGTTTATACAATGTATTTGTATTTGATAATATGGCCCTGAGCAACACCGATGCAGAAGGCCGGGTGGCAGTGGGCAGCACTGCCACTTTGAGCAATTATGGCATTGCCTCCTCCATCTCCCCCCTTCCCCCGGCAAATACCGACCCCTCCTTCGTAGTCGGCGGGAATCTGAATGTGTCCGCCGACTCCAACGCCAGCGGCAACACGGTCATCGGCCCCGATTCCGTAATTGTCAACTACACCATGGGCAACCCCAACGGCGCTTTGGTATCCGGTTCTCCCATCGATTTTCTGGAGGCTGAGCGCTATCTCACCTGTGCCAGCGGCTTCTGGGGGGCTCTGCCAGCAAACACCTCCGGTGAAGTGGTATTTGGCCAGCTGAATCCGCAAGGTGCCGACGAGACCCTGAATGTCTTTACCTTTGACAGCACCAATATCTACGGCACAGGCCAGGCCCTGAATCAGCTCAACGGCATCAACATCATAGCTCCCCTGAGCTCCACCATCCTCATCAACGTCACCAGCCCTGCCATCCAGTTCGGCAGCTATCAGATTTTCCGCAACGGAATCACCGCCACCCGCACAAACGCCCGGAGAATCCTCTGGAACTTCCCGGACGCCCTCACCTGGTCCAACAGCACCACCGCCATCTACGGCTCTGTGCTGGCTCCCTTTGCCGACGCCAGCACCACCTTCAGCCAGATCAACGGCAATATCGTCTTTTCCTCCTTTATCGGAAATGCGGAAAGCCACAACGAGCTGTTTGAAGGGGAACTGCCGGAGCCTACCGTCTGCCTGCTGTCCACCAGCACCACAACCACCGACTCCACCACGACCAATTCTACGACTACCGATTCCACCACTACTGCATCTACTACCACCGATTCCACGACTACCGCTTCGACCACCACCGACTCCACCACAACCAATTCCACTACTACCGCTTCGACTACCACCGATTCCACGACTAACACTTCGACCACCACCGACTCCACAACCACTGCCACTACCACAGCGGTACCCACCCCCAATCCCAGAAGTCAGGCCATCTCCAATCTTGTGGCCTCGGTTGCCCTGCAGCAGGCTGCCCTTTCCCATATCCTCAATGCAGAGGGCGAGAAGCTGCAGCGGGTGATTGGGGATGATTTTTCCACCCCGGAGGCACTGCTTGCCACCAACAAGTCGGTAGAATCCATGGTTAAAGCCGTCACCAATCTGGAAGTGACCCTTATCCAAAAGCTGGAGAAGTTCCGTTCTTCTTTTGGGGAAGGGCTGTAACGGCAAAAATGGCGTAACCATCTGGTTACGCCATACTTATTCCGGAAAGGACAGGGTTTTATGAAAGTTGCAATTCTCACCATGTTCAACGGGCTTTCCCCCACCTACTCCCTGGTCAATGTGGTGGCAGATCAGGTTCGGATGCTCCTCCACGCCCGTATCCCTGTGAAAGTATTGGTCAGCGAATCCTGCCCGGACAGGGAGCGGACAGGGGCATTCGCCGACCCCCGGCTGGAATGGGTAAAGATCACCAACACCTACCAGGGACACATCATCCACTGGCACGACTATTCCCAGGCTGCCGGCTCTGTCCATGAGACATTCCGGCAGGAGGCAGAGAGTATTGCGGAAGATTATGTACGGCATCTTCAGGATGTGGATGTGTGTTTTCTCCACGATATCCTGTACCAGGGCTGGCATCTTCTTCACAACATTGCCATCCGCACCGCCCAGCCCCGGCTGCCCCACGTAAAGATCCTGGCCTTCACTCACTCCCTGCCGGTTACACCGCCGCCCCAAATGGACTATCCCTTTTCCGCCCGGTTCAGCCCCATGCCCAGAACCACCTTCATCTATCCCACTAAATCCGGTATTGCTGCCCTTGCCCGGCAGTACCATGTGCCGGAGGATCACTGCGCCGTGGTCAATAACTCCCTGCCGCTGGTGGAGAGTCTGGGGCCGGATGTGGAGGCTGTGGCCCGGCATTTGGATTTGGCAGATGCAGATATTCTGGCAGTCTATCCCGCCAGACTTACCCCGGGGAAGCAGCCGGAAAAGGTGGCAGCCCTGGCAGGGGCCATGGCTGCCCAGCTCTCCTTACGGGTCAGAGTAATCTACTGTGATTTTCCCTGCGCCGACATTTCCTCCTTCCTTTACAAGACCCGCATCCGGAAAACCGGCCGGGACTTCGGGCTGTCCCAGGAGGATATCTTGTTCACCTCCGACATTGGTTACCCCAACGGGTTTCCCCGGGAAGGTGTGCTAAATCTTTTTACCCTTTCCAATCTGTTTATCTGCCCCTCCTATTCCGAGTCCTTCGGGCTGACCGTGTTGGAGGCTGCCAGCAGAGGGAATTTTCTGGTGCTGAATGAAGCGGTACCTGCCCTTCAGGAATTGGGGGCGGCCCTGGGTGCATATTTTCTCCGGTGGAACGCACGGAACTTTGGATTTGATACCCGGGAAACCTACCTCCCTTCCGAGGAAGCATACTACCGGGAGCGCAGCCGCCGCATCGTTGAAGCAATGAAAAAGGACGCTTCTCTGCAAAGCAAAATGCTGGTGCGGACCCGGTACCAGCCGGACAGAATTTTCGCTACCCAACTGCTGCCTTTGCTGTCATAAGGCAGCTGGGATACATGAAACAGTAAAATTACTGCTTTATCAGAACTTTTTGCGTTTCCAACTTTCTTTGACAATCTTTCCAGAAAATGGTATTATTATCTTATCTCTGTCCCACAGGCATCTGAAATTACCACCAGGAAAACGGCGGATTTGTGATACTGATGGCAAAATCTTACGGAGAAATCCCCACCATCGAAAGGAGAAATCCCTATGGTTACCTACCATACCGGCACGACCAGAAAAATCCTCTGTTTTTCCCTGGTAATAATCCTGATTTGCGCTGTGTTTGCCGGTTGCGGCCCCCAAGAAGCAGCCAGTGCCGCCACCGACTATTCCCAGGCCGCAAACTGGGCCTATTATGAGGCGGATTCCACCGACACCAAGGCGGATGTTTTCTTCCTTTGTCCCACGGTTTACTTTGGTGACGAGGACAACTTCCATATGTCTTTAACAGACGAGGAAACAAAAGCAAGCTTTTTAGGCGCTACCAACATGGAAAAGGGCATTTATGATGCCGAATCCAGATTCTTTGCCCCCTATTACCGGCAGATTGGCCTGAATGTGTACGAAATGGATGCTGAGAAACAGGAAGATCATCTGCAAATTGCTTACGCCGATGTAAAGGCCGCCTTCACCTACTACATGGAGCACGAAAACAACGGAAGACCCATCATCCTGGCGGGTTTTTCCCAGGGCGCGGATATGTGTCTGCGGCTTTTGAAGGATTGCTTTGCCGATGAAGCCACCAACGAGCTGCTGGTAGCCTGCTATGCCATCGGCTGGAGAATCACAGACCAGGAGCTGGCGGAATACCCTCATCTGAAATGCGCCACCGGCGAGGCAGATACCGGGGTGATCGTCTCCTTCAACAGCGAGGCAGACACTATCACCCACTCCCTGATGATTCCGGAAGGGACAAAGACAAACCCCATCAATCCCCTGAACTGGAAAACCGACGGTACAGCGGCCGACAAATCCCTCAACAAAGGCGCCTGCTTCACCGATTACAGCGGCAACATCGTAGAGGAGATTCCAGCCCTCACCGGCGCCTACATCGACAGCACCCGGGGTGCTCTGAAAGTAACGGACGTAACCCCCGCAGATTACCCTGCCGGCCTGGATATTTTCGAGGATGGCGTGTATCATCTTTACGATTATCAGTTCTTCTACAGAAACCTGCAGGAGAATGTGGCAGTCAGGCTCAATGCCTATCTGTCGGAGTAACCCATCCCCCCTATATCCCTACTGCCCTGTCCGGAAGCAGAATGGTGTGAGTTTCCACTCTTTTTTAAACACATAAGGAGCGTTCACTATGTTTGTTTGGTATGAAAAAGGAACTACAGAAGGGAAGCCACCGGCTGCCAAAGTCCTGCGAAATGTAATTATCTGCATACTTTTGGCTGCAATCATCAGCGGCGTCATTTTCTATTTTCCAACAGTAAAGACATCATATCCATAGAATAGCTGCAACAACTGGCTTTTTCCCAGGAGATGGAGTTTCACGCTAACGACGAGGATACAACCACCATCACCAAAGATGGAATTATCCTCTCCATCATTCAGTGCCAAACCGCAGCTGAGGCATCCCAACGCTTTGAACAATACCGCTCCCAATATCCCAGAGAGCAGGCTGAAATGTCTCAAAACATCGATTTTGGGGACAGCTACCAGAAATATATGGCAACCGGAGAAAACGGTGTACTCATTACCGTCCGCATAGGGGAGAGAATTGCCGTTGCCCAATGCCAGGACGCCGCCAAAGAAATCGAGGTCAAAGCCCTTTTTGACCAGGTGGTAAAATAAGAGCAGCTTCCCCAGCAAAAGCCGGGAGGGCAGTATGGATAGGACTGCCCTCCCGGCTTTATGCAAACATTTCTGCATCCCCAATCCAAAAGGAAAACACCGTATTTCTTAAGAAACACGGCGTTTTATAGTTTCCGAGGCAGGACTCGAACCTACGACCTCCGGGTTATGAGGGGGTATAATTATTCATCTAAGCCCTGAATTTCTCTGTTATTTACGGTTATTTTCGCTTTTTTAAGCTAATTTGTTGAGTATTTTTATGTAACTTTATACGAGTGAATGTATGTAAACACAGAAATAAACACAGATCATTTATGCGCAAAAAGTTAGGAATTTTACCTTTTTTGTTTTTTGACTGCGAAGGTGTACGGATAAAATCCTGTCCTATTTGAAGTCCAGGATTTCGTATGCACCCACCCTCTTTACGCACCAAGAGCTTGAGCCATTTGTAATAGGTCTGCTCACAAACAACATTCTCTTTACACCAAGTTTTTACAGGCTGGCCAATGTTACGACATACCGTAATTTTTCCGACCCATTCCATCAACTTATTTAGTACTGTAATTTCTCACAATTCTGAACCCATAATAACACCTCCGTATCCCGGATAGTAATACGCAACCGCAATACACTACCCGCTTCTATATAGGAGCATTGTTTCATACTGGCGAACTTACTGCAAGTCACCAGTAGTTTTGATGCTTACATTCGTTGCAAAGCTTATCTCCTTTGCTTGGAAATGAAAAACGTCACAGAGGATTGAACTCTTCTGTGGCGCCATATAATAAATATGGGAATAAATGTCAAAATTTTGTTGTGGGGCAATTGATTTTATTCGCTTTTGCGATTATACTTATAGTAAGTTTATGTGCCCTGCGAAAGCCGGGCGTTGGTCAAAGCGGGAGGTATCCGGATGACATATTTATCTATCGCACAAACCGCAGAGCGCTGGGGTATTTCACCCAGACGCATCCAGGTCTTATGTCGGGAAGGCCGTGTGTCCGGTGC
>CASEAH010000012.1 GCA_949285935.1 uncultured Oscillospiraceae bacterium | reverse complement strand
TGTCAGAGAATTTGAAGATGGATCATATCGCTTTGTCACCGGAAACGACGTGTTATATATCAAGAAACGGTCTGCCGGGTGCTTTGAAATCAGTTGTTCGGAGGACACCTGGAATCAGATATGGATTCCCTACTTCGATTTCGCACGCAACTATCTTCACATACAAGAGATCATCCCGGACTCCGATCCATATATGCATTTGGCGGCGAAGGAGGGCCGGGGAATCCGGATCCTGCACCAGAATCCGTGGGAAATGTTGGTGACCTTTATTATTTCCCAGAGAAAAAGCATTCCGGCAATCAAAAATTCTGTAGAACTTCTTGCCAACCGATTTGGAGAGGCTAAAGTCACACCTTACGAAACACTGTATACGTTTCCCACAGCACTGCAGCTGGCAAATGCGGATGACCAGAGCCTGGCGGCGTGCAAATTGGGATACCGGGTTCCATACATAAAAGATGCCATTACCAAGGTCATGTCAGGAACGGTAGATTTGACAGCGATTTCAAACTTGTCCGATATGGAACTTTTCGATGCGCTGAAAACAATTCGAGGGGTTGGGGATAAAGTCGCCAACTGCATCTGTCTCTTTTCCTATGGCCGAATCGGGGCGGCGCTGATCGATACCTGGATCCGTAAAATCATTGTGCGGGAATACGGCGGACGCAACCCGTTTCCAACTTACGGCGAGTACGCCGGGATCATGCAGCAGTTTGCCTTTTATTATGCGATCTCCCACAAAGAGCGGTTTGCTGGTGGAAGCGGTCATGGCCCTTTGCAGTACTCCAAACCGTGAAGGCATGCTTTGTTGATCCGCGAATACACAGACCAAAGGATGTGCCGGAGCACGCTTTTTTGCCATCATCGCTGACGGCAAGCGGAACATCGGCCAACGCTCAGCCGGTGTAGGCGTCCTGGGCGGTGTTCTGGAAATTCTGCTTTGCCAGCCACTCTTTTTCCTCTTCCGTCTCGGGAATGTCGATCCGCTCGATCTTGAAGATCACCGGCCGGGTCCCGTCGTTGCAGCAGGCGATCATCATCCGCTCGTCACGGGTCCAGTTGTGCATGATGGACCCGCCCTGCAGTGCGGTGTAGACATACCGGCTGATGGCGTCCCAGGCCTCCCCGCAGAATTTCCCGTCCATCAGGCGGTAAAAATCATCCCGCTCCGGGGTGCGTTTGAGCAAAAAGGTGTCGCCCTTCCGAAAGCAGGGGCAGGGGCCCGACTTGGGATTGGACAGATACTGCTCCTGATAGTCCTCAAATACCTTGGTCTCCAGTACTGTGATTCTGCACTCGTGCTGCATGGCTTCCTCCTCCTGGTTTTTCCTATTCCGTCCGGCGGGACGGAGCTCCCTTTTCTGCCATTGTACCGGGGAAAGGCCCTTCTGGCAAGAGGGAGCAGATCAGGCCGTCAGGCATAGCAGTTTTTCACAGGCAATAGACGAAGATTACCGCCCGCCGGCATCCGTGGATGTTCAGCGGGCGGTATTTCGTTCAGTGGCCCTGTTCCGGGAACTTGCCGCAGGCGCCGCAGCAGCCGATCTCCTCTGTGCCGCTCATTGAGACGCGCTCCCTTCCTGGCAACAGAGGTTCAGGAAATCGCCGATGCGCTCCTCCACCGCGCGAAGGGACGATTCATCGCCGTATGGGATGTTGATGCACCGCTTTCCCTTTTTGCAGGCGGGCAGGCCCTCCGCCAAGCGGTTCAGAAACGCCTCGTCGGAAAAATGGATGGAGAAGTGGCTTTTCGCGGCGGAAACCGCCACATATCCCTCATACATCTTCTTCCCCGGTAGCCACATGGGCATGGAAAAGGAGATTTTAGGGACCAACTGCGGATATTCCGCACTCATAAAGTCAATAAATGCGCTGACATGCCGCCGCTGCTCTTCGTTCAGCGACGCCACATACTCGGGAACAGAAGCTGCGCCCATATCGTACCTCCAACTGCCTATTGGGACTGCTGCCGGTCCCACTCTTTTTTCAGGATGGCATACTGCACCGTGTTTTCATACCTGGGCGTACCGTTGGGATCGTTCACGAAGGAGATGAACTCCAGGAACACGCCCTCCCGGCGCATGCCCAGCTTTTCGCACAGGTGCTGACTGGAGAGGTTATAGTCCTCCGTATAGGCGTAAATGCGCCGTGCGCCCTTTTGGGAAAAGAGATAGTCAAAGAAGGCCCGGGCCGCCTCGAAAGCATACCCTTTTCCCTGGTAGGCATCGTTCAGCATCCAGCAAGGGCTGAAGGTGTCCCGTGGGGCGTGCTCATCCGCGTGGGGCTCGCCCGCCTCCGGATAGGCGTCGATCTCTCCGATCACCTTGCCGCCGTCTTTCAGCGTGATGGCGAAATAGTATTCCGTTTCGCCCAGCCGCTTTTTCACGGCTTCCCTGGCCTCGTCCATGGAATGCAGCTTCATGCCGGCAAAGCAGTTGACCGCAGGCTCTTTCAGATATTCGTAGACATCCGCCGCGTCCGTCTCCAGAAAGGGACGCAGGAGCAGCCGTTTCGTTTCGATCACCATACTTCGTTACCTCAATCAAATAGAAATGGGATACAGGGATGCCTGTATCTGCGTTTTCACCAGTGCAATTCGCATTTTCCGGAAGCCTGCTGAAACTTCCACTGCAGATAGTATCGGCCGGTTTCCCCATCCAGATGGATCGACTGGGTGGGATTTTGACTGCTGAGTTTCAAAAGCGGCTGCTTGTTTTGATCCAGCAGCAGGACTTCCGCCTCGCCTTTAGTCAGTTGGGCATCCAAAGCAAATGCGTAAATCCTGTTTTCATAAAAGCGCCCCATGTGCCGGACCCATCCGGTGCAAGCATCCAGCTTCACCTTGTCTCCGGTTTTCCCGGGTAGAAACGCAAACAGGATCGCTTTGATACATTTCGTGGCCGCAATCGCACCCCAATAGTAAGGCAATCCCTTAAACTTCATGCTCCCGTCCTCCTGTATATCAGGCCCCTACCGATCCTCCCCGGCCTCGTCCGGGGAGTGCAGCTTCATGCCGGCAAAGCAGTTGAACTCGGGCTCTTTCAGTCATTCGTAAACGTCCGCCGTATCGCTCTCCGAAACGGGACGCAGAATAGCCGCTTCGTTTCTACGATCATGCTCTGGCACCTCCGTGAAATCAAGGGCGAGAAACCCAGTTCCATCGTTTTGCAGTATAAAAAGTTCCGCTCCGGGGCCGATCTTCGGAACCCTTTGTCGGTTTTTTCGTCTATGCAGATAGTAGCACATTTCTGCAAGGAGGGAAAGTGTATGAAGAAGCGGAATGTCATCAGCATCCTGCTCTATCTGCTTGGCGCCGCTCTTTTTGTGATCGCCAATTCCGCAGTCGTCAGCGGCAGTCCGATCCATCTGACGTACGTTCAACGGGTCGTTCTTTGCAGCGCGGCAGTCTGCTCCATCGGAAC
>CASEAH010000011.1 GCA_949285935.1 uncultured Oscillospiraceae bacterium | reverse complement strand
ACCGTTCCTTCCAACGGAACCATCGCCCTCACTGCCGTCAACAGCAATGCCACCGGCGGCATGACCCTTGAAAAAGTGGTCAGCGGCGAGAACTTTAACCCCGATGCGCAGTTTGCCATTACCGTTTCCGGTGCAGGCATTGCCGGCGGCAGCCATACCCTCAAGGCCGGCGAAAGCGTCTCTCTCTCCGGATTGCGGATGGGCGAGACCTATACCGTCACCGAAGCTCCCGCTGCCAACTACCGGCTGGCCGGTGTGTCTATTGTGAGCGGGAACAGCAGCGTTGACCTGGCCCCCGATGACAACGGCTCTTACAGCTTTGTGATGAGCGAGGCCTATGTGGACGCTACCATCCGGGTGACCAATGAGATGCCGCTTTCCGGCGCTGTCACCGTCACCAAAGTGGTGGAGAACGACTTCGGCTACGATGTGCCTGCCTTCGGCTTTAAGCTGTATCAGGTGGGCGAAGATGACGCGGAAACCCTGATTGCCACCGCTTCCACCACCGCTTCCGGTGTGCTGCGCTGGAATGTGGAGAGCGACAAGACCACCGTTTTCAACGGCCAGCAGCTCATCCCCGGCACCTACCGGGTGCGTGAAAACGCTCTGGGCGACATCAGCGCCAGCCAGCCCTTTGCCCTTACGGCCATTACCGGCGGTACAACGGATCTGACCGACCGCAGCACCACCTTTACCGTGGCGGAGGGTGAAACAGCCAATATCACCTTTACCAACAGTGTGGTAACCTGGGATACCCCCAACCCGACTGTGAGAAAAGTGGTTGACAACGGCCACGGCATGGAAAAGGGCGAAACCTTCAGATTCACCATTTCCGGCCCCGGCGAAGCGGCGCATCCTGTCTCCTATGCAGGTGCCATTACCTATGATGGGGAGGGCAACCAGAGCTTGCGTTGGGTTGATCCGGATGATCTGAGTACTCCGATTGATTCCGCCGACATCAAGTTTGCTCCCGGCACCTACACCATCACCGAGACCAACATCCCTGAAGACTTTGATTATGTGGGCATTTCTGTGACCAGTGGCGACGCCTCCGTGCCTGTTTCTGGAGCGGGAGCGGCAGCAGTCACCTTCCAGCTCACCAAGGCCATCATGGATACCGACGATCTCACCATCACCCTGACCAATACCCCCAAGACCGGGGCGGGCCTGACCCTGACCAAGGAGCTGGCTGCCAACGGCCTGGACAATGAGACCTTTACCTTTACCCTGATCGGAACCACCAATGAGTTTGTGGCTACCGGCACCGTCACCGGCTCCGGTGATGTTTCCTGGACTCCTTCTGTAAGGGATCTGCCCGTGGGCGAGTATGTCCTCCGTGAGGATCCCCTGGCTGCCGACAGCAACTTCCAGTTTGAGAAGTTCGTGGTGGACGGCAAAGAGAGCAGAGCCGTTTCCATTACCGTCCATCCCGGACAGACCGAGGCGGTTGCCGTAGTGGCCTACAATACCGTCAAGGCCGACGGCTCCGTGACCATCACCAAGGAAGCGGATACCAAGGACTTCCCGGATACCTTCACCTTTACCCTGACCGGGCCCAATGGCACAAGCACCATTACCATCAACGGTGCAACCATGACCGGCACAGCTTCCGGCCTGCCTTACGGTACCTACACCCTGGTGGAAAACAGCAGTGAACACTTTACCTTTGACGAGTTCGCTGTTGTGGACGGCGCGACTGTCAGCCCGGACGGCAAAACCCTTACCTTTACCATTGACAGCGAGAAGAAAGACTTTGCCTTTACCGCCGTCAATGAACTGAAGACCGGAACCATCACCATCCAGAAGACGGTGGCAAGTTCCTGGGGCGATCTTACCGAAAAGACCTTTGCCTTTGACCTGTATCAGAAGCAGGCGGACGGCGAATACCAGAAGATCAACCCCGAAAATACTCCCTATACCATCTCCATGACCGCCTCCGGCAGCCAGACTCTTACCGTTGAGATCCCTGCCATGGAGTACGGTGTCTACAAGGTGGTAGAACAGGAAGACAGCGACTTCCGCCTGGTGGCCGGCGCGAACCGGGTGACCGGCGATCTGGCAACCACTCCGGAGCAGACCCTGTCCGGAAACAGCATTACCTTCTCCGCCGTTAACGAGTTGAGGACTTCCACCGGCGAGATCCGTCTTACCAAGACAGCCCCCGACGCCGAGAATCTGGCGGACCGTACCTTTACCTTCCAGCTGAAGAAGGGCGGCAGCGTCCTGTACACCGGCCAGGTGAACAGCCATGATGCTGCGGTCTCCGGCGGCGCTGTGGTCCAGTGGCAGCCGGGCAGCACCTTCGACGGCAGCAAGGAATCTCAGAACCATGTCACCGGCCTGCAGATCGGCAGCGACTACTCCATCGTGGAGATCAGTCCCGCTCCCGACTTCTCCGGAGCCGAGCCCATCACCTTTGCTGTCACCGAAAACATGGAGAACCTGAACCTGACCATGAGCAATACTCTGGGCAGCGACGGCAGCATCACGGTGAACAAGGTCTTTGAAGGCCTGAACACCTTCCCCGGCACAGACTTTACCTTTACCGTCACCGGACCCATCGCGGAGGGAGAAACTCCCGAGACCCGGACCCTGACGGTGGACGGTGAGACTCTGACCGGTTCCCTGGACTCTCTGCCCTATGGTGTTTACACCATTACCGAAGAGTCCGACAGCAACTACACCTTCGGCGGATTTGAGGAAGCCACCGGCGTCACCCTGGAAGGAAACACCGCCCGGTTCACCCTGGACGGCAGTGCCAAGGCTGTGACCCTCACCGCGGAAAACCAGGTCAAGGCTGACGGTTCCGTGACCATCACCAAGGAATTCCTCAATGGCTACCGGCCTTATGAAGACAGCTTTGTCTTTACTCTGACCGGCCCCATCGTGGATGGCCATGAGCCCGAAACCCGTACCCTGGACCTGACCACCGAAAACCTGACCGCGGAGATCGGCAGTCTGCCCTACGGCGTCTATACCCTGGCTGAGACCAATGACGGCGAAAGCTATGAGTTTGACGCATTTACCGCCCACGACGGCGCTGCCGTCAGCAAGGACGGCAAGACCCTCACCTTCACCCTGGGAGCCAAGACCGGCGAGAACCAGAGCGTGGCCTTTACCGCCCGCAACAAGGTCCTTACCAACGGCACCCTGGTGGTGGAGAATGTGGTGGACAGCCCGCTGAACCCCTATCCCGATCAGGAATTCACCTTTACCGTCACCGTGCCTCAGGGCAGCGGCCTGACGGCCCTCCAGACCGAAAACGGCCAGACTGTGTCTGTCGTGGACGGCAAGGCGACCTTTACCCTTAAGGACGGCGAGTCCGTCAAGTTCATCCAGCTGCCGCTGGGCAGCTATGTGGTGGAAGAGGCCTCCGGCCTCCTCACCGGCGACAATCGGTACAACTTTGTCGGCTATGACGAGGAAACCGATAAGACCGTCAACCCCACCACCGCGATCCTGACCGCCCAGGTTCCTGACGCGGCCCGCACCGCACACAACGATATCCGCACCGAAGGTTCCATCCGGGTCTCCAAGGAGATGCAGGAAGGCTCCGTGGTGCAGGTTCCCGGCCAGCTCTTCACCTTTGAGCTGTATCAGGGTTCCTACGCCGACGGCGGCGAGATCGTGTGGAGCAGCAAGCCCGTGGATACTCTGGAGATCCAGGCAGGACGCAACGCCACCTTCACCGGCCTGATTTACGGCGTGCCTTATCAGGTACGGGAGAAACTGGCCATCACGGATGTGTACCAGCTGGTATCCTTCACCGGCGGCGATGATACCTTTGAGTTCACCCCCACCGTGGAAGAAGACAGCGCGGCCACCACGGCCACCAACCTGACCAAGCTGGGCGACCTGAACGTCAGAAAGTACGGCAGCAGAAGCGGCCGGACCAGCTACCTGGCCGGAGCAGGCTTCACCCTCTACCGGTATGACGGACAGGACAACAGCACAGTGGTCAGAGCCGAGCAGCTGAGCGATGAAAATGGTCATATCTCCTTCCGCGATCTGCCGGTAGGCAAGTACCTGCTGGAAGAGACAAAGGTACCTTACCGGTATCGCAAACCCGCCAAGTCCTCCTTTGTGGTGGAGCTGAAGGTGGGTGAGGACGGCCAGATCGTGGTCATTGCGGAACCCGGCGTGGTGATGGAAGATGCCAATACCCTGGTTGTGGTAAACAAATACCGCAGCGGCGGTGGCGGCGGAGGAACCGATCCGGATCCCGAAGATCCTACCACTCCCGGCGGTGGCGGCGGCATTACCATCATCGATCCCCTGCTGCCTTTGGGCAACCTGCCCAATGCCGGCGGCATCCCTGTGGGTGTCCTGAGCATCATCGGCTCCGGCTTGGCATTTGCCGGCTGGGCCATCGGCAGGAAGTCCAAGGATGACGAGGACGAGGAAGAAGACAAGAAGTAACTTCTGCCGCACCCCCATCTGTAATCAGAAGAAGAGCCGCCCCGTTTGACGCGGGGCGGCTCTTTTGGTACAATTGCATTCAGAAATTTGTTACAGGAAGGAAGCCCGGAATGAAGCGGAAAACCAGAAAACGCATCAGCAGAAGTCTGATGGCCCTGGGTCTGGCACTGATCCTGATTGGAGCGGGATATGAGGCGGCCAATTATCCGTGGCGGCTGTGGGCCGTGCGGCTGGGCTGGGCCGAGGAGCAAGTCCCTCCCGATCCCCCGCCCCTGGAAAACGCTACCCTGCTGGCCCCTGAGGAATTCCCGGAACAGCAGGCGACGGACGAGGCGCTGCCGGAAAACGGAGACCTGCTGGCGGGGCTGCCTCAGATCCAGTTGACCCAGCTGGGAATTTTCAAGCTGCCCAAGCTGGATATCAGCGAAAATCTGGTGGAAGGGACTGGCCAGGAACTGCTGTATGGGGTGGGGCACATGCCCGGAACAGCCTATCCCGGTCAGGAAGGCAACTGCGTCATTGCCGGACATCGCGGCTCGGTGGTGAAGCATCCTTTCCGCCACCTGGACAAGGTAGAGGAAGGGGATCGGATCCTTCTGGAGGACAGCGAGAACATTTATACCTATGAGGTATACGGAAGCCAGATCGTGGAACCGTCGGAGATGTGGGTCACCCAACTGCAGGAGGGAGAAACCGCCATGGTCACCCTGATCACCTGTACGCCGGTGGTGACCTTTACCCATCGGCTCATTGTGTGGGGACGTTTGGTGGAAACTGTTCCAAAAAGTTCAGAATCTGTTTCTTGATGTTCCCCGCTCCGGAGGATATAATGCCAAAAGGAGCTGGAAAAGCGGCTTTGGAAAGGAAACGGGGGGACATCCATGGAGAATAAAAGCATCATTGGGATGGGGCAGGGCCGTAAGGCGGTATTGTGCATGGGATTAGCGGTACTGCTGCTTACAGTGGCCGTTGCCTGCTCAGCTGCCCAAAGTCCGGAAGAGGCATTGGAACAGCTTTTGGCCAAAGATTATGAAGTGTATTATCTGTTCCGTTCCCGGGGCCTGCCTGTGGATGATTCTCCCGAGGCCGCTTTGGAATGGGAAGGCGGCGTTTATCAGCCTTCGCTTTCAGAGGAATATAAAAGTGTGGGAGATTTGAAAAAGCTGCTGGAAGGAACCTATGCCAGGGACGAAACGGTGGAGCAATATCTGGCCGCAAAGGATGACAATGGACACCCCCTGTTTGTGGATCTTGATGGGCGACTCTGCCAGAGCAGCCAAAGCCCGCTGCAGGCTTCCCGTTTTACAGTAGTAGAAGATACTGCGCAGCTGGTGGAAGAGACAGAGGACCGGGCAGTTTTTACTCTGGAAGAAGAGAGCCTGGACGGTTCGTTGTACCAGTGCACGGTAACACTGGTCAGAACAGATCGGGGCTGGCGGCTGGAGACGCCTATGGAAGACGCGGAGCAAACCCTGTTGCGGGAAGGCTCAGACCCCTCCTCAGAACAGTCTTTGGAAGATGCAAGGCAGGTTGCGGAAAGCTTTTTGACAGCACTGGCCGCGGGAGATACCGCCCGGGTGGAGGAGCTTTCGCAAGCCGTGCCCGGTACTTACAGCAGCTGGGCATCTGCCGGAGTGGCCCAGGCCCGGATTACCGAAACTCTGGAGGAAGGACCGGGCTATGGCCTGTATGAGGTTTCCTTCAGCGTCTCGGAAAACGGGGGAACCTTTCCCCAAGGGGAGAACCGGTACCGGCTGGAAGTCACTTCGGGGGAGATGTCCGGAGAATTGATTGTAGGGCAGTTCCGCCCTGCAGAACCGGTCCCCTACAACCTGCTGCCCTATCAGGACCGGCAGGATGCGGCCTGTGAAGCAGTGCTGAAATGGGTGGAACTTTTTGGCCCACAGACCTTTGCCGATACGGGAGATCTTTCGGAAGAGATGGTGGCGGAATACTGCCTGACCCGACTGGCGGAGGAAATGTCCTTTGACCAGGTAATGGAGGGGATCCAACCCGAGACTTTGGAAGAAGCGGCTTTGGAATGGTTTGGACTGGAAGGGTTTGATGCCCGGGAAACCGGCTGTTACGATCCGCAAAGGGACGTTTATCTGACTCCGGGCAGGAGCGGTTCCGGAGCCAACTGCCTGGTGATGGGCAGCAGCGTCGGGGAGGACGGCACTATCTGTGTGGAGGTGCGCACCTACACCGATCCCCTGCAAACTCAGAACCAGCGGATATATACCTACCTGCTTTCTCAGGAGGAGGAAGAGGACTATCGGTTCCTTTCCGCCCAACCGGCAGATGGCGGCTCTCCGGAACAGCAGTGACCCTCTGGCGGACCACCAAGGTCCTGTACCCTGAATGGGTTTGGGCGGACCAACTGAAAACCTGCCGGAATGAGCTGGAAAACGGCGCAAAGGATGGGAAAACGCCCCGACGACTTGCTGTGGAGAAAAGGAGCAGGAATTTTGCCTTCTGCCCGCCCCCGGAAGACGAAAATTTCTTTGACCGGCAGCATGGATGCCGGGGCAGCGGGGCCGTCTGGCACTGTGTTTGTTGGCTGGGGTCCAAACTGCTTTACGATTCAGGAAGGAAAAGAGCGGATTTTTTGCAAAAGCCGATCTGCAAACAGGCTTTGTCGAGAATCATAGGGTACGCTTACGGACAGCGGGACAGGCGATGCAGGGAAAATGGCTCAGCGCCTCTTGAGAGAACGGTTCTCCCAAGCCCTTCCGGAGTTTTCTAACCCCACTGTTTGGACTGCAGGCTCTCATTTCAAAAATAAAGGGACCACGCTCTTTGGGTGTCATACTGTACAAAACACAATCCCCCGCGCCCCATTCCACGGGGCACGGGGGATTCCTGCAGAAGGAGGCGCGGCTCATCCGTAGGGAGCAGGCCATCAAGAAAAAGAGAGGGAAACACCATGAAACAACCATTTATGATCCTGCCCAGCACAGACAAAGAAAGTGAAGAGATCCATCAGCGGCTGCGGGAATATAACCGCCAATTTGCAGGAGTGAGGAAGGATTACAGCTATCACATCGTTGACCAGGGGAAAATGGTGGCGGGGATCGTTGCCAGAAGCACCTTCGACACTCTGGAGGTGGAGTTTTTATTTGTGGACGAGCAGTACAGGGGAAAGGGCCTGGGCAGCTATCTGCTGGTACATGTGGAGAGTCTCGCTGCCCGGGATGGCCTGCGCCGCGTCCTTTTGAGTACCTACAGTTACCAGGCGCCTGAATTTTATCGGGCCCGGGGCTATACACAGCTTTGCGCCATTACCCCCTGCTTTGGAGAGCACAGCGAGTTTTTCTTTGAAAAGAAACTTTCTTCCGGCAGCGAGGATTAAGATGAGAATTGTTCCGGGGCCTTTGCAAAAAAGGTATGGAACAGAGGGCGGAATCCTCAAGAAAATCCAGTTGCAGCCGCTGGAGCGCCCCGGGGCGGCAAACAGGGACACATCCGCCCGGGCGCTGGAAACACTTCCCGGAACAGAAGGAAAGAGAGGTGCTTTGCCAATAAAAAATATAAGCGCACTGTTTTATAAGGACAAAGAGGGACTCAGCCTGTCCACCGGCAGAGCCCCTCTTAAATGCAGCACGAAAATCATATGCTGCTTTACAGCCCGGAAGGGAAACGGAAAAGGGATTTGAGAAAAAGCAACCGCCCTAAGAAAAAACCGAAGAAGTGAGAGAGAAATTTGCTTTTTACAACCGTGCCGTAATTTTGGGGTATGGCTGCGTACAAGAGGGCCCCAGAGTGAAAGATGAGATGGAGAGATTATCTGGAGAACTGCCATAAGAAGCTGTCTGCACCATGGCGTCAGATGGCTGTCCTCCCATAGATCGCTCTCTGTACCGTCTGACGGAAGGCACAAATATCCCATGGTCTCTCATCAGCAGCATTGGGGGAGCAACCGGGTGGGAGAGGCGCTTTTTTACCAGGAGAAATGTTCCGGGCAAAGACCAGGCGCCTGCAGCCGGTCAGATAACGATTCCACCGTTGGGACTCAGGACCTGCCCGGTTATAAAATCAGCGGCGGGAGAGGCCAGAAATGCCACTGCATCCGCGATATTGCGGGGAGTTCCGATCACGCCCAAAGGTGTTTCCTCCCGCAGGGCGGCCAGTGTCGCTTCATCCAGAGCGGCGTTCATCTGGGTGTCCACCACCCCGGGAGCCACGCAGTTGACGGTGATGCCGGAGGGGCCCACTTCCTTGGCAAGGGCCCGTGTCAGTCCGATCACTGCAGCCTTGGCCGCGGAATAATGGACCTCGCAGGAAGCCCCTGTAATCCCCCAGATGGAAGAGATGTTGATGATCCTTCCCCAATGACGGCGGATCATGGAGGGTAAAGCTTCGCGGCAGCACAGAAAGACCCCCCGCACATCTACGTCGAAGAGCCGGTCCCAGTCCTCGTCGGTGAGCTGGGTAAACAGCTTCTGCTGGGCCACCCCGGCGTTGTTCACCAGAATTTCCACCTCTCCCAGGTCTTCCCGGACCTGGCGGAAGATCTCCGCAACCTGGGCGCTGTCTGAAAGATCCCCCCCGACAGCTGCGGCGGTGCATCCATCCGCCCGGAGCCGGGTGGCCAGGTCCAGTGCCTCTTCCCGACTGTGGTGATACCCAATGGCGACCCGGCACCCGGCATGGGCCAGGACCTCCGCTGTGGCCCGCCCGATCCCCCGGGAGCCTCCGGTCACCAAGACAACTCTACTTTTTTCGCTCATACAAAGCGGCCTCCCCATCGGTATTATTTTTTTATTATAGTCTTCTCCCGAATGTTTTGCAATTCACACGGATTTGGTATATAATAAGACAGCACTACGGATTAGAGATAAGGAGAAAAATCATGTACGATATGATCATTATGGGGGGCGGCCCTGCCGGTCTTACCGCCGCTTTATACGCCAAACGCTACGGAATGAGCCTGCTGGTGCTGGAAAGCGCCATTTACGGCGGGCAGGTCACCAGTACCCCTGAGGTAGAGAATTATCCCGGCATCAAGAGCATTGCGGGAGCGGATTTTGCCTTCCAGCTGTATGACCAGGTGGTAAACCTGGGGGTGGAGATCCGCCTGGAGGCGGTGGAGCAGGTGGACCTTACCGGGCCGGTAAAAGTCATCCGCACCGCTAAGGATACCTATGAAGCCCGAACCGTTATCCTGGCCAACGGCGCCAAGCGCCGCAAGCTGGGATGCGTGGGTGAACGGGAACTGACCGGCAGGGGCGTTTCTTACTGCGCAACCTGTGACGGAGCGTTTTTCAAAGGGAAGGAAGTGGCCATCGTAGGCGGCGGCAACACCGCTTTGGAGGATGCCCTTTTCCTGGCCAACAACTGCACTGCCGTCCATCTCATCCACCGCCGGGACACCTTCCGGGGCAATCAGATCCTGGTGGATGCGGTAAAGGCCCGGAAGAACATCATCATCCATTACGACAGCGTGCCGGAAGAGATTTACGGCCCCACCAAGGTGGAGGGGATCGTGATCCGCAACGTAAAGAATGAACAGACCCAGGATATTCCGGTGGCAGGGGTCTTTGTGGCTGTGGGTCTGGAACCGGACAACAAGCTGCTGGAGGGGCAGGTAGAACTGGACCGCGCAGGTTATATTGTAGCGGGAGAGGATTGCCACACCAGCGTCCCCGGTGTTTTTGCCGCCGGAGACACCCGCACCAAGGTGCTGCGGCAGATCATCACCGCTGCGGCCGATGGCGCTGTGGCGGCCTTTGAGGCTTCCAACCTCATCAATGCCGGGGCCTGAGCCTCTGAAAAGGGCAGACTGACAGGGAGATGCAGGAATATGGCAGAGCAGAAAACCAACGCAATGCGGGCGCTGGAAAAAGCAGGGATCCCTTACCGCCCCCATACCTATGAGCATGGGGACGGCGCGATCGACGGCATCAGCGTGGCCCGAAAGCTGGGGCAGGATGTAAACGCGGTTTACAAGACGCTGGTAACCCGGGGAGCGGGAGGCGGCATCTATGTGTTTGTAATTCCGGTAGCCCGGGAGCTGGATCTGAAAAAGGCGGCCCGGGCGGTGGGAGAGAAGTCTATTCAGATGGTCCATGTGGATGAGATCAACAAACTGACAGGGTATATCCGGGGCGGATGCTCCCCGGTTGGGATGAAAAAACTGTATCCCACTACGTTTGACAGCCGGGTGCTGGAACTGCCGGCTGTCATGGTCAGCGGAGGACGCATCGGTACCCAGGTGGAGGTGCCCCCTCAGGAGCTGCTCCGTCTGGTGCGGGGCAAAACCGCCGATCTCACCACAGGAGAATAGAAGAATACCGGAACAGCAAGGCTTCGGAGTCCCTGGGGGGCTCCGAAGCCTTCTTTGCGTAAAAACAGCTTTGTGGATTTTAAAAGATTCGTGCGCAGGATAAAAAGCGGAGGTTCCCCCTTTTTCTGAAGAGAATTCTGTTTGTTCGGATACCGATAGGGAATGCCCACAGCTCCTTCATCTTACTTGTTCAGAGATCAAAACCGAGGCGAAGCAGCGATTCCTTTCCCGACCCACACCCGCGGAAAACAAAATTTTTCAACTTAAAGTAAGGGTGGGAAGGCCGGCAAAAAGTGTGGAAGAAAAACCAACTATCAAAGCGTCAAGGCGGACCGCAAAAAGAAGATATTGTAAAGTCCGGTGCGGCTCCTTCTTCCTGTGGCGGTTTTTTGCAGAAGGAATCCCGCTTTGGAGAGAAAATAAAATGATGTCTGCCACAGCAGAAACCGGATTTCTTTCCCGGAAGACCTGTTCTCTCCGCCAATGCGGTAAATTGCAGCCTGCCGTCTGCCATTTTGTATGGGCGGCTTGGGATGTATAAAAATCTTTACAGGCGGAGGCCTGTGACATTGCGAAGATTTCACCAACGTGGCTGGAATATTTCCTTTTGGAAAATCTGTAAACTTCGGCAGTTCCCCGATCCAGAGCCTTCGGCAGCCGGGGTCTGATACACTCGGTTTTGCTTTGGGGGAGCGTGACCTTTTGTGCCAGAGCATCAAAGCGATTTCCATAATCTCCGGTTCCATATTTTGAACCCATGTTGAAGTAAGAGTATTTCGAGAATTGGAAAAGTGTTTGATAGCGGCAAACGGACTGACTTTTGAGTGCCTCAATGATCTGGGCTTTTAAAGAGAAGCCAATAAATGGCTTGAAAAACAAAGCTTAAATGCTGTATTTTGCATAAAAGATAAATTATTATTGCAAACATTTTGCTGGAATGATACAATATTCAAAAATTCCGGAAACGTTTCCGGCAACATTTCTGAACCCTGGAAGGAGGTACCGCTGTGACCATTAAAGACATTGCCCGGCTGTCCGGATGCGCCGTCAGTACGGTATCCAGGGCCCTCAATGACCATCCCGACGTCAGTGAAGAGACCAAGGCCCGAATCAAACAGATCGTGGCAGAAAATAAATTTGTTCCCAATGCCAATGCCAAGCATTTAAAGCAGCAGGTGAGCAATAATATCATTGTTGTGGTCAAAGGGACCTTCAACCTGTTTTTTGCCGTTATCATCGAGCGCATTCAGGCGGATGTGGGCCGGGCCGGGTATGGAGTGGTGCTGCATTATTACGACGAAGACATCAATGAGGTGCGCATGGCGGAGCGGCTTTGCCGGGAAAGCAAGCCCAAAGGGCTCATCTTTCTGGGAGGGGAGCCTGAGAATTTTACCCGTTATTTTGGCGGGATCCAGGTCCCGGCTGTCTTGGTTACCACATCGGTTTCCCAGCTCCCATACCGGAATCTTTCCAGCGTTTCAGTAGATGATCGGCAAGGCGGACGGATGGCCGTGGAGCATCTGATCCGGCAAGGCCACCGCAGGATCGGCATTATTGGCGGATGCAGCGGCAGTTCCAGCACCAGCCGGCAGCGGCTGGAGGGGGGAATGGAAAGCCTCAGAGAACATGGGATTTCCCCTCGCCCGGAATATTGTCGGGAGGGAAGGTTTTCGCTGGAAGACGGATACCGTCTGACCGGTGAACTGCTGGACCAATATCCGGAGATCACCGGAATCTTTGCCATGTCAGACCTGATGGCTTTTGGGGCCGTACGGGCAATCGTGCAAAGGGGACTGCGGGTCCCGGAGGACGTTTCGGTCATCGGTTATGACGGCATTGAAATGGCTGATTATTACCAGCCGCCTCTTACAACTCTCCGGCAGCCGGCAGAACGTTTGGCGTCTTTAGGTGTCAGTCTGCTGCTGGGCTCCATTGAGAAAAAAGAGCCCGCCAGACATCTGTCCCTGACAGTGGAGCTGGAACCCGGCGGATCGGTGGCGCCTCCCCCGGGGAAGGGCGTTCATTTGGTTTCCCGGGGCCCGGACGATCCCGAAACACAACCATGATATAATAAGGAGTAATCGTGATGAAAAAGCTATCCAAGACTTTGGCGTTATTCATGGCCCTTTTCATGATCGCCCTGGCGGGATGCGGATCCGGCAATACCGCTTCCGGAAGTTCGGGCTCCAGCTCGGGGGGCGCCAAGGAGATTTTTTTTCTGAATTTCAAGCCGGAGATCGCTTCCATCTATGAAGAGATCGCCAAAGAGTACGAAGCGGAAACCGGCGTCAAGGTAAAAGTGGTCACCGCGGCTTCCGGCACCTATGAGCAGACCCTTACCTCTGAGATCGCCAAGAGCGATCCGCCCACCATTTTCCAGATTAACGGCCCTGTGGGCTACCAGAACTGGAAGGATTACTGCGCCGATTTGTCTGGGACGCCCCTTTATGAGGCTCTGTCTGACAAATCCCTGGCGGTTACCGAGGGAGAAGGCGTTTACGGCATCCCTTATGTGGTGGAAGGCTATGGCATCATTTATAACAACGCCATCATGGAGAAGTACTTTGCCCTTCCTGATAAGGCGGTCTCCATCTCTTCTGCTCAGGAGATCAACAACTTTGCTGCCCTTAAGGCCGTGGTGGAGGATATGACCGTCAAAAAGGATCAGCTGGGGATCCAGGGCGTTTTTGCCTCCACCAGCCTGAACATGGGCGACCAGTGGCGGTGGCAGACCCATTTGGCCAACCTGCCCATGTACTATGAGTTTGCGGAAAATGAGGCGTACGACAATACCATTCTGGCCGGCCTGGCTTCCGAGACCATCCAGTTTAAGTACGGACCCAACTTCCAGAATATTTTTGACCTCTATATCAATAATTCCATTACCCCCAAGACCATGCTGGGCAGCAAAACCACCAGCGAATCCATGGCGGAATTTGCTCTGGGCCAGGTAGCCATGGTCCAGAACGGAAACTGGGCCTGGGCGGAGATCTCTGAGACCGAGGGAAATGTGGTAAAGGCGGAGGATATTAGGTATCTGCCCATTTACACGGGAATGCCTGGCGAAGAGAGCCAGGGCCTCTGCGTAGGCACGGAAAACTATCTGGCCATTAACAGCCAGGTCTCCGCCGAGAAGCAGCAGGCTTCAGTGGACTTCCTCACCTGGCTGTTCAGCAGTGAAAAAGGCAAAGATTACGTGACCAACAAGCTGGGCTTTATCGCCCCCTTTACCACCTTTGAGGAGGATGAAAGACCTTCTGATCCCCTGGCCCGGGAGGTGCTGAACTGGACGGAAAAAGACGGGGTTTCCTCTGTGCCCTGGGCTTTTGCGTCCTTCCCCTCTGAGGAATTCAAGAACCAGTTCGGCAACGCTTTGCTGGAGTATGCCCAGGGAAGCATGGACTGGGCGGGTGTAACCCAGACTGTGAAGGATGCCTGGGCAAGCGAATACGCAGCTGCCCATTCCTAAGGGGAGGGGAGGACAGATCCCTCTCCCATAAAGCGGCGGGGGAGCGGCACGGCAGGCCCGGCGCCTGCCGTGCTTCCCTTGCCCATCCGATCCTTCCCAAAAGGACGGAAGTTCAGCCGTTCCTTTTTGGAAGAGCCGGAAAACCGGAAGCGATTCTGTGAGGAGGTGCAGCCGTGCAAAAAGAGCTGAAAAAATACTTTCCATTCTTCTGTCTGGTGACGGTGGCCGCCTTTGCAGTGGCGTTTTTTATCCCTTTCTGTATGGGGATCTATTTGTCCTTTACCGAGTTTACCACTGTGACCAATGCCAAATGGGTTGGTCTGGAAAACTATGTTAAAGCCTTTACAGCCAACCGGGAGTTTCTGGACGCCCTGTGGTTTACCGTCAGGTTTACCGTGGTTTCAGTGGTGTCCATCAATGTGTTTGCCTTTTCCCTGGCGCTGCTACTCACCCGGGGTATCCGGGGAACCAATCTGTTCCGGACGGTATTTTTTATGCCCAACCTCATCGGAGGCATTGTTTTGGGCTATATTTGGCAGCTGATTCTTAACGGTGTTCTGGCACGGTTCCAGGTCACCCTCACCTTTGACCCCCGGTATGGATTCTGGGGGCTGGTGGTGCTGATGAACTGGCAGCTGATCGGTTATATGATGATTATTTATATTGCCGGTCTCCAGAATATCCCCACAGATCTTCTGGAAGCAGCCAAAGTGGACGGTGCGTCTCCCTGGGTGACCCTGCGGAAAATCACCATTCCCATGGTCATGCCCTCCATCACCATCTGCACCTTCCTGACCCTCACCAACTCCTTTAAGCTTTTTGACCAGAATGTGGCTCTCACCAACGGCGCTCCCTCCAAAAAGACCGCCATGCTGGCACTGGATATTTACAACACTTTTTACGGGCGCAGCGGCTGGGCAGGAGTGGGTCAGGCCAAAGCGGTGATCTTCTTTATTCTGGTGGCAGGCATCGCCCTGCTGCAGCTGTGGCTGACCCGGCGCAAGGAGGTGGAAAACTGATGTTCAAACGTGCAAAGTTTACGGACGCCGTTATTTTTGCGGTTCTTGTGTTTTTATCCGCCGCGTTTCTGGCGCCGATTTTCATTGTCTTTTTCAATTCCTTTAAGGGAAAGCTGTTTGTGGTCAACCAACCCTTCCGCCTGCCTGATTCCCAAACCTTTGTCCGGCTGAACAATTATGTGGAAGGCATTGCCAAAACAGATTTTTTCAGCGCCTTTGGATACTCTCTTTTTATCACCGTCTTTTCGGTGGCGGCCATTATCCTTTTTACCGCTATGACAGCCTGGTATATCACCCGGGTAAAGACGCGGTTTACCGGTGTGCTTTACTACCTGTTTGTCTTTTCCATGATCGTCCCCTTCCAGATGGTGATGTTCACCATGTCCAAAATGGCCAATATGCTGCATCTGGATAACCCGGTGGGAATCATTTTGATTTATTTGGGCTTTGGAGCAGGGCTGTCGGTGTTCATGTTCTGCGGTTTCATCAAAAGCATCCCTCTGGAAATTGAGGAGGCAGCCATGATCGACGGGTGCAATCCCATTGTCATGTTTTTCCGGGTGATTTTTCCCATTTTGCAGCCTACTGCCATTACAGTGGCCATTCTCAACGCTATGTGGGTGTGGAACGACTATCTGCTGCCTTATCTGGTGATCGGCAGCGAGTATAAAACCATCCCTATTGCCATTCAGTACCTGAAGGGCGGCTATGGCTCCATTGACTGGGGTGCTATGATGGCACTGCTGGTACTGGCCATCCTGCCCATTGTGATCTTTTACCTCTCCTGCCAGAAATACATTATCCGCGGCGTGGTAGCAGGAGCGGTCAAAGGCTGAAAATCTTTGAAATTCCTTTTCCTTATCGTGTTTTCATTTTTTTTCTTTTCCATTCAGGGACGCGCGCCGTCCTATGGGACGGGGTACATCCCGGACCACACTGCGACGTCTTGCTTTTGTCAACTTTTATAAATGGAGGTCACGCCCATGCGCAGCGCCGGTATTCTTATGCCTGTTTCCAGTCTTCCTTCCCCCTGGGGAATCGGTACCCTGGGAGAGGAGGCCCGAAAATTTGTGGATTTTCTTGCCCAGGGGGGGCAGCGATGGTGGCAGGTACTGCCCATTGGGCCCACAGGATATGGCGATTCTCCCTATCAGTCCTTCTCAAGCTTTGCAGGGAATCCCTACTTCATCGATCCGGGGGAACTGATCCACAAAGGTTTGCTTACCCCGGAGGAAGCCCATGCTTTTGATTTTGGGGACAACCCTGCTCGGGTGGATTACGGAAAGCTGTATCAGGGACGGTGGAGATTGCTGGAACTGGCCTGCAGCCGGTTCGATTTTGGAGACTGGGACTACCAGGGCTTCTGCTACCGGTGCGGATGGTGGCTGGACGATTATGCTCTTTTTATGGCTTTGAAGACGGCCCACCATCAGGCTCCTTTCCGGCAATGGGAAGAAGACTTCCGCCTGCGGCGTCCCGAGGCCCTGTCAGCCTTTGCGGAAGGCCACCGGCAGGAAATTGATTTTTGGAAATTTGTCCAGTACCAGTTTGACCTCCAGTGGAGGTCGCTGCGGGAATACGCTGCCTCCAGAGGGGTGGGCATCATTGGAGACATACCCATCTATGTGGCTCCGGACAGTGCCGACGTCTGGGCGCAGCCGCAGCTCTTTCTGCTGGATGAAGAACTGCAGCCGCAGGAAGTGGCGGGCTGTCCGCCGGATTCTTTTGCGGAATTGGGGCAGCTTTGGGGGAATCCCCTTTATGATTGGGAGTACCACCGCCGGACAGGTTTTGCCTGGTGGCTTTCCCGGATGCGGACAGCGGCCCAGCTGTATGATATGGTACGGATCGATCATTTCCGGGGCTTTGAAAGCTTTTATGCCATCCCGGCCCAGGATACCGACGCACTGCGGGGCGTTTGGAAAAAGGGCCCCGGCATGGAGTTGCTCACTGTAATCAAGGAGCAGCTGCCGGATACCGGTATCATTGCGGAAGACCTGGGATTCCTGACCCCGGAGGTGAAGCAGCTTTTGGCGGACAGCGGCTTCCCGGGGATGAAGGTTTTGCAGTTTGCCTTTGACAGCCGGGAGGAGAGCGATTACCTGCCGCATAATTATCAGCGCAATGCGGTGGTCTATACCGGGACACATGACAATACCACTACCGCCGACTGGGAATGCAGCGCTCCGGAAGGCGATGTGGCGTTTGCCCGGGAATACATGGGAGTGTCGGAGAAAGAAGACCTCACCGACGCCTTTATCCGTACGGCGATGGCCAGCGTGTGCGATCTGGCCATCATTCCTCTGCAGGATTATCTGGGGCTGGGAGCGGAGGCCAGAATGAACACACCTTCCCTTCTGGGCGGCAATTGGGCATGGCGTGCCCGGGCGGAGGATCTGACGCCGGAGCTGGCTGCCCGTATCGCCCGCCTGACCAAAATTTATGGACGCCGTGCAAGGGGCTGAACCGTGTGACGTGCTTTCTGTAGTATAAAAGCAGAAAAGCAGGTTGGACCGGAAGCCCGAAAACGGAAGCCATCCAAGCGGCAGGCAGACCGGAAAGTGCCACCGCCAAGTGACTATGGCTTGGGAGGTACATGTCAAAACCTTCTGTGGAGGGCCTGTTTTGTCAGAGGTTAAGGTAAAGGCCTTTTACAAAATTACCCGCCATGGGGCGGCAGCCCGCTTGGTTTTTCCAAGGGGCTGTTGCAAAATAGCCTTGTCGAAAAAGAAAGCACAAAATCGGTCCTCTGAAGAAGCAGAACCGCTTCCTTTGAGGGCCGATTTTCATTGTTTTGCACCAATTTTTTCTGCAGATTACAATTGCCGTTCCATTTTGCAGCAGCCTCTGCCGGAGTGTGCGGCAGAGAGTGAAAAGCAAAAAGAAGGGAGCAATCCCAAAGAAAAAAGGGAAAAAGCGTGTGCCCAGTACCCAGGGGAACGTTTTTGCTTTTAGCAGGGAATAAAAAAATCCGCATGGAAGATTCTTCCATGCGGATTTTTCTGGTCTGAGCGACGGGACTTGAACCCACGGCCTCTACCACCCCAAGGTAGCGCGCTACCACCTGCGCCACGCCCAGAAACAGCTTAATTAGAATATCACATTTAAAAGGAAAATGCAACCCCTTTTTGGCAAAAAAATTTCTTTTTTATGAAATTTAGCCCCTGACGGCGCAAAGAAGGGGAGAGAGAGAAAAGGGAAGATGCTTTCGGGCCTTATTTTACCGGTTTATCGCTTCAGAAGAAGCAGTAAACGCTCCCTGCCAACCGATCGGGGAGTTCCTTTTATTGTATGCTTGATTTGTGCTTTTGTATCCCATCAGGCGGGCATCCAGGACTGCAATAAAGATGAGGCAAAGAAGAACGACCACTGGCCTTCCGGAGAATCAAAACCTTTTGCGCCCACATTATATCATAAAAGAGGCTCCGGGAGCTTCAGACGGACAAAATGCTTTTGAACCTCTCTCCGTCAAAGCATTAGAATCTTCCTGTAAAATCTTTTACAGCTTTTTAGGCTTTGGCGGGACCCCAACAGCTGTAACCTGATTTTCTGTTTGAGATGCAGCATTTTCCGCCTTTTAAGGGGGCATTGCTTTCATTTACGAAAAATTCATTTTTGGAGGAATTCAAAACAAAACAGCGTATTTAACAGTATTTTAAAGGATTTTACGGGGCAAATACCAACAAATATGGATTTTTTCAAAATCATGTTGACTTTTTCTCAGAATATGCTATATTTTGTATTGCAATTTTCGCATCTGATAATTCGCGGCCTGTGTATGCCCGTCTGAAAGATGTGCCGGAAGCGGCATATCCTAAAGCCTTTTGCGGGGAATGGGAAATAGCAGCCGCGCAGGTGAAAAGCCTGCCAATGGTGCCGCTCCGCCGGGGGCGGCATACTACCGCAAAGGGGGATGCATAAATGAGCGAGAATGCCATCATCAGCCTGAGAAACATCTCTGTCGACTTTGACGACGAGCGGGTTCTCAAAAGCATCAATCTGGACATCATGGACAAGGAATTTATCACTTTCCTGGGGCCTTCCGGATGCGGAAAGACCACAACGCTGAGGATCATCGGCGGATTTGTGGACCCCTGCGAGGGTGATGTTTTTTTTGAGGGAAAGCGGATCAATGGCCTGCCCCCTCATAAAAGACATGTCAATACCGTTTTCCAGCGGTATGCCTTGTTCCCCCATCTGAATGTGTATGAGAACATTGAGTTTGGGCTGAAAATCAGCAAGCTGCCCGAGAGGGAGCGCCGCCAGCGGGTCATGGAAGCATTGGAACTGGTCAACCTCAAGGGCTATGAGCGCCGGGGGATCCACCAGCTTTCCGGCGGCCAGCAGCAGCGGGTGGCCATTGCCCGGGCCATTGTCAACCAGCCCAAGGTGCTTCTGCTGGACGAGCCTCTGGGAGCCCTGGACCTGAAGCTCCGCAAGGATATGCAGGTGGAGCTGAAGAGGATCCAGCAGAGCCTGGAGATCACCTTCATCTATGTCACCCACGACCAGGAGGAAGCCCTCACCATGTCCGACCGGGTGGTGGTAATGAAGGACGGCAACATCCTCCAGATCGGCACTCCTCAGGACATCTACAACGAGCCCACCAACGCCTTTGTGGCCGATTTCATCGGCGAGAGCAATATCATTGATGGAATCATGCACAAGGATTTCCAGGTGGAGTTTGCCAACGATTTCTTTGAGTGCGTGGATAAGGGCTTTACCCCCATGGAGCGGGTGCAGGTGGTGATCCGCCCCGAGGACCTGAAGATCGTGTCTCCCGAGGGAGCCAAGATCACCGGCGTAGTGGAGTCGGTGATCTTCAAGGGCGTCCACTATGAGATCATGGTGGAGACTCTGGGCTACCGGTGGATGATCCACAACACCCAGTATGTGGAACCCGGGACCCTCATCGGCATGTCCGTTACACCGGAAGATATCCACATCATGCACCGGATGGAGGAAGAGCCATGAAGTTCCGCTATGCTTCCGCCCCCTATGTGGTGTGGTCGGTGATCTTTGTGGTGGTTCCCCTGTTTTTGGTGGTGGGTTTTGCCTTTACCGATTCCAGCGGCCAGTTTACCCTGGACAATATCTCCAAGGTAACGACCTATACCGCGGTATTCATGCGGTCCATCTGGCTGTCTGTGATCGCCACGGTGATCTGCCTTCTGGTGGGCTATCCTCTGGCCTTTATTATGAGCCGGTGTCTGCCCAGCGGCCAGCGCACCCTTACCATGCTCATTATGCTGCCCATGTGGATCAATTTCCTGCTGCGCACCTACGCCTGGATGACCATTCTGGAACACAATGGCATCCTGAACACCATCCTTACCACTCTGGGCTTCCAGCCGCTGAATATGATCAATACCCAGGGGGCGGTGGTCCTCGGTATGATCTATAACTATCTGCCCTTCATGATCCTGCCTCTGTACTCCATTATGACCAAGATCAGCGGATCGGTCATTGAGGCGGCTCAGGATCTGGGCGCCAACCCCTTCCTGGTTTTTGCCCGGGTCATCCTGCCTCTGAGCATGCCCGGCGTCACCACCGGTATCACCATGGTGTTTGTCCCTTCGGTATCCACCTTTATCATTTCCAGGATGCTGGGCGGCGGCTCCAATATGATGATCGGCGACCTGATCGACGCCCAGTTCCTGGGCAACGCCTACAACCCCAATTTGGGCGCCGCCATCTCCCTGGTGCTGATGGTCATCATCCTGCTGTTTATGAGCATCCTGAACCAGTTTGAGGACTCCGAGGAGAAGGAGGGGATGATGATATGAAGAAGTGGTATGCCAAGACCTATGTGAGCCTGGTGATGATCTTCCTGTACGTCCCCATTGCCGTACTCATCCTCTTCAGCTTCAACGCCTCCAAATCCCGGGCGGTCTGGGCCGGCTTTTCCCTCAAATGGTACCGGGAACTGTTCCATAATGAGCTGATCCTTACTTCCCTGTACAACACCATGGTGGTGGCGCTGGTAGCGTCCGTGGTGGCAACGATTCTGGGGACTGCCGCCGCTCTGGGGATCTACTCCATGAAGCGCAAATGGTTCCGCTCCGCCATCATGAATGTCACCTATATGCCCATCACCAACCCGGAAATCGTTATGGGCGTGTCCCTGCTGCTGCTCTTTGTGTTTATGAGCGAGAAGATGCACCTTCCCCTGGAATTGGGGCTGGGAACGCTGATTATCGCCCATGTCACTTTTTGTACCCCTTATGTGATCCTCAACGTGCTGCCCAAGCTGCGGCAGATCGACAAGTTTATCTATGAGGCGGCCATGGACCTGGGGTGCAGCCCCACCCAGGCTTTCCTCAAGGTGATCATTCCGGAAATCGCTCCCGGCGTCTTTGCCGGGTTCATCATGGCGCTGACCTATTCGGTGGATGACTTTATCATCTCCTATTTTGTCAGCAGCGCCAGTTCCGCCACCCTGCCGGTGACCATCGGCGCCATGGTGCGCAAGCGCATCAGTCCTGAGATCAACGCCCTGTCCGCCATCGTTTTTGTGGTGGTGCTGGCAGTGCTGCTGATTTATAATTTCATAAGCATCCGACATGAAAAACAGATTCAGAAAGGAGGTGGCAGCTTCAGATGAAAAGATTTTGTGCTTTCGTCTGCCTGCTGCTCATTGTGACCATGGTGGCCGCGCCCACCGTTGCGTTTGGCTATACCGAAGTAGATACCGAGGGAATGGACCTGGATTATTACACCCAATACAAGGACCAGGGCCTCACCCTGAATGTTTATAACTGGGGAGAGTACATCTCCGACGGGGAGGATGATTCCCTGGATGTAAACAAGGCTTTTGAAGAGCTTACCGGCATTGACGTGGTTTATTCCACCTATGATACCAACGAATCTCTGTACGCCAAACTGAAGACCGGCGGCACCAGCTACGATGTGATCATCCCCTCCGACTATATGATCGCCCGGATGATCGAGGAAGATATGCTCCTGCCTCTGGACTTCAACAACATCCCCAATTTCAAATACATCAATGAGATCTACTGCAATCCCGCCTACGATCCCGAGAATCTCTATTCCGTTCCCTATACCTGGGGCACGGTGGGCATCATCTACAACACCACCATGGTGGATCCTGAGGAGGACATGGGGACCTGGAAGGTGCTGTGGAGCGAGAAATACGCCGACAAGATCTTGATGTTCGGAAACTCCAAGGACGCTTTCGGCATCGCCTTCAAGGCGTTGGGATACCCCATCAACGCCGAGAGCATGGAGCAGCTGGAAGAAGCCACCGAATACCTGAAGGAACAGAAAAAAGTGGTCCAGGCTTATGTCATGGACGAAATCTTTGATAAGATGGCGGGCGGAGAGGCGGCCATGGCCCCCTACTACGCCGGCGACTATCTGACCATGAAGAACGACAATCCCGACCTGGCCTTCAGCCTGCCCCGGGAGGGCTCCAACATCTTTGCCGACGCCATGTGCATCCCCAAGGACGCCAAGAATAAGGAGCTGGCGGAGATGTATATCAACTTCATGCTGGAGCCGGAAGTGGGTCTGGCCAATATCGAGTATATCGGCTACTCCACCCCCAATGACGCGGTATACGAGCTCCTGCCCGAAGAAACCAAAAATGACCCTGTATCCTACCCCAGCGCCGAGGTGCTGGCCACCTGTGAGCCTTTCCTCCATATTTCTTCCGAACTGGCCCTGGCCATGGATGAAAAATGGACTGAGATCCTGACCGACGATCAGGGATACAGCAACCTGCTGATGCCCATGCTGCTGGCTGCCTGCGTGATCGCCATCATTGTGCTGGCGGTGATCCGGGGTATGCGCAAAAAGCGGGATCAGATCTGAACCAAAGAAAAAGGACCCGATATTCGGGTCCTTTTTTGCTGTGCCGCAAAGGCCTTAGTGAACAGGCAGAGAGGCGTCTTCTTCCTCGTGGTTTTCTGCCAGTTTGGCGGCGCGGTAGTGGTGGCTGTCCACTTCGGGGATAAACAGGTACTTGCGGACAAGAAAAAGAATGGCGATAGCGCCCACCATCATCAGGTTTTCCAGGGGAGAGGTGTGCTCCACTACCATCTGACGGGCAATGGCAAACAGGAGCACCTCCATTACAGAACGCACGCTGTGGCGGCAGAGCATTTTAAGAAACTCGATGCCGATGACCACGTTAAAAGCCAGCGCCAGAAAATCTCCAAAGGCGTCGGCATTTCCGGCACCGATGCCGGCATTGAGTCCGCTCAGCCCCAAAAACACCGCCCGGATGGAAATAAGAATGGCAAATACCAGAATGCAGCTGACCAGGATCTCCAGAAACTGGGCCATCCGGTACAGAAAATCGGGAAGCCATTCCCGCGCCCGGTCCGCCAGATTATTTTTCAATAAAATCCCCCCAGAAAATTTGTTGTTTTTATTATACCTGATGGGAAAAATCCCCGCAAGAGGGACAAGGAAAAAGATGGCCGCAAGCTGTAACCCCCCTGTGAACAATCTGTTTCGATTTGCGCGTAGTTATGGAAAAAAAGAGAGAGATGCGGTATAATAAACAAGTATTATAAAAGGATAGGAGCGAAATGCCGATGAACAACAGCTTCATCCGGGAAGAGCTGGCTCCGGGAGTGTGTTTTTCCAGCGTCAGAGATCCCAAATTCAAGCATAACACCATTACAGTCAACCTGATCGTACCCCTGGACAGGGATACGGCGTCGGGTTATGCCCTGGTGCCCGCCCTGCTGCGCAAGGGGACCCGCACCTGCCCTGATTTTACCCGGCTGGAGCAGACCCTCTGTGACCTGTACGGCGCCTCCCTTTCGGCGGATGTGGGCCGGTATGGGGAGTACCAGATCCTGTCTGCCTCCATTACCTCCATTGATGACCGCTTTGCCCTGGAGGGGGAAGATATCTCCGGGCGCTCCGCCGGATTGCTGGCCGATATGGTGCTGGATCCCAACCTGGTGGACGGCGCGTTTCCGGAGGAGGATTTCCTGCTGGAGCAGCAGAACCTCATCGATACCATTGAGGCAGAGATCAATGACAAACGGGGCTATGCCCTGCGCAAGTGCCGGGACGCCATGTGTGCCGGGACCCGCCTGGCCGTATCCAAGTACGGAACGGTGGAGGACGCCCGTGCCCTGACACCCGCCTCGGCGGCGGAACATTACCGCCGTCTGCTGGATACCGCCCGGGTAGAGATCCTCTTTACCGGCTGCGGCGACCCTGCCGGCGCCCGGGAAACCTTCCGGACCCGGTTTGGCGGCCTGTGCCGGCACGTGGCAGCCCTGGAGCCTCAGCCAATTGTGGAACGGGCGGAAGAAGTCAAGTCCCTGGAGGAGCGGATGGAAATCGCCCAGTCCAAGCTGGTGCTGGGAATGCGTCCCGGAGATGTCTCCTCCCGGGAGCGCCAGGATGCCCTGCGGCTGATGACTGCCCTGTATGGCGGGACGCCTTTTTCCCGGTTGTTTGTCAACGTCCGGGAGAAGCTGAGCCTGTGCTATTACTGCGCCGCCCGTTTTGATCCCGCCACCGGGATCCTGACCGTGGATATCGGGGTGGAGCAGGCCAACCGGGATCAGGCCCAGAAGGCGATCCTGGACGAGCTGGCCGCCATTGCAGCAGGCAAATTCAGCGATGAGGAACTCTCCTCCGCCAAGCTGTCCTTTGCCAACTCCCTCAAATCCGTAGGGGACAGCCTTGCCGCCACCGAAAGCTGGTACCTGACCCAGATCCTCAAGGGAAGAGCAGAGTCTCCCCGGGAGGACCTGGAGGCTGTGGAAAAAATCAGCCGGGCCCAGGTGGAACAGGCAGCCGCCGGTGTCACTCTGGATACCGTTTATTTCCTTACCAGCAAGGAGGGGCAGGCCCATGCGTAATAAACTTATTTCTTCCCAGATCCTGGGACAAAGCTATACCACCATCCAGCATCCCTCAGGGCTGACCATCCTGCTTTGCCCTATGCAGGGATTTTCCACCGCCTACGCCCTTTTTGCGGCCAAGGTAGGCTCCATTGACACCACCTTCAAGACCGCCCAGGACGAGGATTTTGTCACGGTTCCCGCAGGGATTGCCCATTTCCTGGAACACAAAATGTTTGAGTGCGAGGACGGCGACGCCTTTGCCAAATATGCCAAAACCGGCGCAAGCGCCAATGCCTTCACCTCCTTTGACCGGACGGCCTACCTGTTCAGCTGCTCCGACAACTTTGCCCAGTCTATGGAGATTCTGCTGGATTTTGTGTCCAAGCCCTATTTTACTCCGGAAACGGTGGCCAAGGAGCAGGGGATCATTGGCCAGGAGATCCGCATGTATGATGACAGCCCTGACTGGAGGGCGATGGTGGGGCTGCTGGAAGCCCTGTACCAGAACAACCCCGTGAAGCTGGACATTGCGGGAACGGTGGAATCCATTGCCCGCATCGATGCCGACCTTCTGTACCGCTGCTACCGGACTTTCTATAACCTCCATAACATGGTGCTGGCGGTGGCGGGAAACTTTGAGGCCCAGACCGTTATTGATTTGGCGGACCGCATCCTGCCCCGGGCGGAGGAGATGGAGATCCAGCGTCCCGTGGTGGAGGAACCCCGGGAAGTATGTACCCATTTGACCCGCCGCAGCCTGCCGGTTTCCACTCCCCAGTTCCAGATCGGCTTCAAGGGCCTGCCTGGTACCGAAAAAGAAAACCTGATCCATCAGGTACAGAACGAAGTGCTCATGGAGATCCTGTGCGGCGAATCCTCCCCCCTGTACCGCCGCCTGTATGACAGCGGCCTCATCAACTCCACCTTTGAGTATGAGGTGCTGGGCGGACGGGATTATATGACCTGTATGTATGGCGGCGAGAGCCGGGATCCCCAGGAGGTATACCGCCAGCTGTGCGAGGAAGCCGACCGGCTGCGCCGGGAGGGGATCGACCCCGAGGCCTTTGCCCGCTGCCGCAAAGCTTCCTATGGCCGGTACATCGGTATGTACAGCCGTGTGGACGCTGTGGCAAGCCTGCTGGTGCTCAGCCATTTCTCGGGGCTGGATCACCTGTATCAGCTGCTGGATGTGCTCCGGGATCTGAGCATCCAGGATCTGGAACGCCGTCTGGCCGAAGATTTTGACCCCCGGTACAGCGCCATTTCCATTATTGACCCGGTGGCATAACCTGTTTTTTCCGGCGCATGACCGCGCCGCCGTGATACTACCAATCGTGAAAGAAACGGAGCGTATTCCATGACAGACACCTTGACTTTCCCCGGCCTGGGCTGGGAACTGACCATGAACCGTGTGGCTTTTTCCATTGGCGATTTTGCTGTTTACTGGTATGGCATTCTGTTTGCTGTCGCCTTTCTGGCCGGGATCAGCTACTTCCATCTGCGCGCCAAAAAGGCGGGCATACATCCCTACGACGGGCTGGATGTGATTTTGTGGGCCATTGTGGGCGGCCTCATCGGCGCCCGGGCTTACTTTGTGGCTTTCCAGTGGGATATGTACAAGGATAACCTGATGAAGATTTTTGCCGTGCGTGAGGGCGGGATCGCCATGTACGGCGGGGTGATCGGGGCCATTCTGGTGGGAGGAATTGTCTGCCGGATCAAAAAACTGCCCCTGCGCCCCATGATGGATGCCGCGCTCCCGGGCCTGCTGCTGGCACAGTCTATCGGCCGGTGGGGTAATTTCTTCAACATGGAGGCCTTTGGAACCAATACCACCCTCCCCTGGGGGATGACTTCCCGCACCATCCAGAACTACCTGACCAATATGCAGGCAACTCTGGCTGCCCAGGGGGTGACGGTGGACCCCTCTCTGCCGGTACACCCCACCTTTTTTTATGAATCGGTACTGGATTTGGCAGGATTCCTGGTACTGGCCTTTCTCATTGCTCCCCGGCGCAAATATGACGGGCAGGTGGCCCTGTGGTATATGGCCTGGTACGGCTTCTGCCGTGCTATGGTGGAGGGCTTGCGTACCGACAGCCTGATGTGGGGCAGCTTCCGGGTATCCCAGATGCTGGGGATTATCCTGTTTATTGTGTCTACCGCTCTGCTGCTTTTCTGCCGCGCCAAACTGAAGTCGGACAGCCGCCCGGGATGGCTCTCCCTTTATGCCCAAACAGAGGAGAGTATCCAGCGCATCCAGCGGGTAGAGCAGGAAATCCGGGAAGAGAAATCCCGCAAAGGCCGGAAAACCGGAGAGGTGGCCCAGGCGGAGCAACCTGCGACGGAAGCAGCCGGGGAAGAGAATCCCGGAAAGGAGAATTCCCTGGATGCGTCCTCAGAGGAACTTGTGGGAGAGACTTCTGAGGCAGAGCCAATTGCTGCGGAAGAGGAAATAACCGGCAGAGAAGAGCCTGCTGAGGACGACACAGCCAAGTCTCCAGAAGAAGAAAACGCTATGCCTCCGGCAGAACAAGTTCCTCCGGAGCAGGACAGCACTTCTGCACCCGAGACGGCACAGGAGGTGGAATCAACCTGCGATACGGCACAGGAAGAAGGGACTCCGGCGGAAAAAAAGACAGACGAGGAGAATAAACCTTCCGCCAAAGAGTAAAAACCGGAATGATGCCGGAGACGGGGACACTTTCCCGCAGAAAAAGCCGGCGGCAGTAAAAGACTGCAGCCCCCAAAGCCAGCAAAGCCCATAGGCAAGGCCCCTGTCTGAAAGACAGCTCAGACGACTTGCAGCTGAAACCGGCGCGACTGCCACAGGCAGCCGCCTGACCCTGAAAGCTCAGAAAAGGGAAAAGACCGGTTTTGAAAAGTTTTCTGCACAGGAGATCCACCGCAGACCGGCGGCTAAGCAGGGCTGCAGGTGACAATACAGAAAGCTCAATGACGGCGAGGAGGATGGAACCATGGGAAAAATCATCGATGGAAAAGCGGTTTCGGCGGCGGCCCGTGCCCGGATGAAGGAGGAAGTGGCTGCTCTCAGGGAACGGGGGATCATTCCCGGCCTGGCAGTAGTGATCGTAGGGGACGACCCTGCTTCCCGGGTGTATGTCAACAATAAGAAAAAGGCCTGCGCCGAACTGGGAATGTATTCGGAGGAATATGCCCTGCCCGGAACCACTACGGAGGAAGAGCTGCTGGCTTTGGTGGCACGTCTCAACGTCAAACCGGATATCCATGGGATCCTGGTGCAGCTGCCCTTGCCCAGGCAGATCGATGAGAAAAAAATTATTGAGGCTATCGACCCCAACAAGGATGTGGACGCCTTCCATCCTCAGAATGTGGGCCGGATCATGATCGGCGACTACCGGTTTCTGCCCTGCACCCCGGCAGGGATCATGGAACTGATTGCCAGCACCGGTGAAGATATCAGCGGCAAGGAATGCGTGGTCATCGGACGCAGCAACATTGTGGGAAAGCCCATGGCCATGCTGATGCTGCATAAGAATGCCACTGTTACCATCTGCCACAGCCGTACCCGGGATCTGGCCCAGGTAGCGCGGCGGGCAGATATCCTGATTGTGGCCATCGGCAAGGCAAAATTTGTGGGGCCCGAGATGGTCAAACCCGGGGCTATGGTCATTGATGTGGGAATGGATCGGGACGAAAACGGCAAGCTGTGCGGCGATGTGGATTTTGCTGGGGTGGAACCCAAAGCGGGCTGGATCACCCCCGTACCCGGCGGCGTAGGCCCCATGACCATTACCATGCTGATGCGCAACACCATTACGGCGGCGGGAGGCTGAAACCGCCCAACAGGCAGGGCGTGTCCCGGCATGGAGCATGGAGAGGGAACAGGAGCGATTATCCCCTCTGCCACCCGGCAGCGCAAGTAAACAGATTTCCTGCTGCTTGCAGAAGAAAAGTCATCAAAGGGCTAATAGACGGCAACCCGGTAAAATCCAATAGTTTTCGGTTATATGGGGGCAGCACAAGAGAGAGGCAGCCTCATAGCAGAGGCCCGAAACAAAACTTGATACCGCCATAGGGAACTGCAGCTCAGCTGGGAGCTCGGTTAAAGTGCCCGTATGCCCCTCAAGAAATCCTGAGACTCTCTTTTTATATAGGAGTGCAGCTTGGTTAAGAGCCTGATTGAAGCGGATACATACGCCCACAAAACCTTAAATCGATGTTCTTTCACGCATTTGGGGGTATAGCTCAGCTGAGGTCCATAATAGGGTTCCTGCATCCGGAGGGGAAAAGTGCAGTCCTTCCCATGTTGTTGACAACCTGTGACAAATATGCTAAAATATTGCTTGCCGCATGTGACGGGCCCAAGTGCGCGCTTTTGCAGGAAGCTGCCGGTGTGCCGCCTGTTTTTCACAGCGAGTTTGTATGGAAAGAGGAACAAACATGTACGCAATTATTGAGACCGGCGGCAAACAGTACACCGTCAAGGCCGGCGACGTCGTCTATGTGGAAAAGCTGGAAGGCGAAGCCGATTCCCAGATCACCTTTGACAAGGTTCTGGCTGTGGGCGAGGAAGGCTCCCTGACCTTTGGCGCTCCTTACGTGGAGGGCGCTTCCGTTACCGGCAAGCTGCTCAAGACCGGCAAGGGCAAGAAGATCAGCATTCTCACCTACCGTCCCAAGAAGGACTCCCAGCGGAAGATGGGCCACAGACAGCTCTACACCAAGGTGGAGATCCTCAACGTAGCCGCCAACTGATAGAAACAAAGAGAAAAGAGAGGTGTTAATCCATGGCACATAAAAAAGGCGTAGGCTCTACCAAAAACGGACGTGATTCCGAATCCAAACGGTTGGGCGTCAAGAGAGCGGACGGACAGTCTGTTCTGGCCGGCAACATTCTGGTCCGGCAGAGAGGCACCCATATCCATCCCGGTACCAACGTGGGCATCGGTTCCGACGACACCCTGTTTGCCCTGGTGGACGGCAAGGTAAGATTCGAGCGGATGGGCAAAGACCGCAAGAAGGTTTCTGTTTACACCGCCTGAGACAACAGCGAATCAAAGCAAATCCCGGGGTTCAACCGGGATTTGTTTCCTTTTTGGGCAAAATAATCATTGTAAAGCGGTAGAGCGTCAAATAAAGGAGGTCCCCAATGAGCGCGTTTGTAGATAAGGCAAGAATTTCCATCCGGGCCGGAGATGGCGGCGCGGGGGCCGTTTCCTTCCACAGAGAAAAGTATGTGGCGGCGGGCGGCCCGGACGGCGGCGACGGCGGCAAAGGCGGCGATGTGGCCTTTGTGGCGGATACCAACCTGAGCAGTCTCATCAATTTCAAATATAAGAAACGGTATTTTGCCGAAAATGGACAGCCCGGCGGTACCAAAAAATGCTCCGGCAAAAGTGCCCCCATGCTGGTGATCCGCGTCCCCCGGGGCACGGTGGTGCGGGAAGCGGATACAGGCAGGATCCTGGCGGATGTGTCCGGCCCGGAACCGGTGGTGGTGGCACGGGGCGGCAAGGGCGGCTGGGGCAACAGTCATTTTGCCACTCCCACCCGACAGATCCCCCGTTTTTCCAAACCCGGCCTGCCGGGAGAGAAATACGAAGTGGAGCTGGAACTGAAGCTGTTGGCCGATGTGGGACTGGTGGGCTTCCCCAATGTAGGAAAATCTACCCTCATTTCGGTAGTCAGCTCTGCCAAGCCGGAAATTGCCAACTACCACTTTACCACGCTGGTGCCTGTGCTGGGTGTGGTGCGTGTGGATGACAACCAAAGCTTTGTAATGGCGGACATCCCCGGCCTGATCGAAGGAGCCAGCGGCGGTGTTGGACTGGGGCACGAGTTCCTCCGTCATGTGGACCGCTGCCGCCTCATCGTTCATGTGGTGGATGTATCCGGCAGCGAAGGCCGGGACCCGGTGGAGGATTTTGAGATTATCTGCCGGGAACTGGAAAACTGGGACCCCGATTTGGCGGCCCGGCCCATGATCGTGGCAGCCAATAAGTGTGACATGGCAACTCCACAGCAGCTGGAAGAATTCCGCGCCTACGTGGAGGGAAAAGGACTGGAACTGTACGAAATCTGTGCCCCCATTTCTGAGGGAACCCAGGAATTGGTGTATGCCATAGCCCGGCGGCTCCGGGACCTGCCTCCCATTGCGGAATACCAGCCGGAGATTGTGCCGGAAGAGCAGCGCCTGGCTGCGGTGCGCCGCAACGAGTTTGAAGTCCGGGTGGAAGACGGCGTGTATATCGTGGAGGCAGACTGGCTGATGTATGCTTTGGGAATGGTCAATATGGATGACTATGAGTCTTTGCAATACTTCCAGCGGGTGCTGCGCCAGAGCGGAATCATTGACCGTCTGGAAGAAATGGGGATCCAGGAAGGGGATACGGTCAGCATCCTGGGGTTTGAATTTGATTACGTGCCGTAAAAGGGGAGGGACGAACCAATGACTGCGCAAATGCAGCGGACAGAGCCCCCCCGTTTGATGAGCCCGCTGAATCTGGCCTTCGTGGGGGATGGAGTTTATGGGCTGTTGGTACGGGAGTATTTGACCGCAGGAGGCAGTATGCCGGTGAACCGGCTGCACCAGAGGGCTGTCGAGATGGTTTGTGCCCGGGCACAATCGGATGCTGTGGAGCTCCTGCTTCCTTTGCTGACCCAGGAGGAAGAAGCAGTTTACCGGCGGGGACGCAACGCCCACTCGGCATCTATGCCCAAGCATGCCGACCCGGCTCAGTATCGCAGAGCCACCGGACTGGAAGCTCTGTTTGGTTATTTGTATCTTTCAGGACAGGAAGCACGGATGAGGGAACTGTTTGGGCGGATTGCCCAGGGAGATCTCCCGGAATCCGGCGGTGATGTGACAGGTAAGGAGGCAGAACAGGATTGAAGCAGAAATACAATGCAAAAACCTTTGCGATAGATGTGTTGTATGACATTGTAGGAAATGTTATTTTCTCTATTGGATTGAGTTCTTTTGCAGCACCCAAAGAAATCGCCCCGGGAGGAGTCTCGGGTATTGCCGTTATTGTCAATTACCTTACCGGCGTTCCTTTGGGTACCATCACCATGTGTATCAACATCCCTCTGATCCTGTTGGCGTGGAAATTCCTGGGGCGTGAGTTTACACTGAAGACCCTGAAAAGTGTCTTTTTCATGTCGGTGATCCTCAACTATGTTGCGCCGCTGATCCCTGTCTATGGCGGCGATTATATCCTGTCCGCCCTGCTGGGAGGCGTCCTGATAGGTACCGGTCTTGCAATCGTATTCATGCGGGGATCCACCACCGGCGGTACCGATATCCTTTCCCGGCTGATCCAGCTGAAGTTCCGGGGCGTGCCCATCGGCAAAGCCATGATGACGGTGGATGCGGTGATTCTGTGTGCGTCAGTGGTAGTATTTCAGAATATTGAAGCCGGCCTGTACGGTCTTATCTGCATCTTTACCTCCGCCAGGACGCTGGACAGCATCCTCTTCGGCCTCAACACCGGCAAGGTGGTGATGATCATCTCCGCCAAGGAGCAGGAGATCAGCAAAGCCATTATTGACCAGATGGAACGGGGCGTTACCTTCCTCAAATCGGAAGGCGCTTATTCCCGCCAGCCCCGGGACATGATCCTCTGTGCCATCCGGGCTCAGGAGTACCACAAGCTCAACGAGATCGTCCGGGCGGCGGACCCCAATGCCTTTGTCATCGTGGCGGAAGCCAGTGAAATCCTGGGCGAAGGCTTCCGGTATATCACAGAAGACAAGGTGACCTGATATGCCGGCGGGGAAGGAAAAAAGCAGCGACAAGGCCCGGAAACCGGGTGGAAAACTGCTGTCCCTGCTGCTTTGGGCGGTACGTCTTGCTCCGCTGGTTGCAGCCGGTTGGGTATGGCTTCGCTACGGCCATGTGCTCAAAGGCATGACAGTGGAGGAGATCCTGGCCTATGAGCCGGCCAATCTCTGGCTTGCCGTGGCGGGACTAATGGGGTTATATGTCGTTAAGTCGGTGACGGTGGTATTCCCCCTGGCGGTTTTATACATCAGCGCGGGGGTCCTGTTTTCACCGCCGGCAGCGATTCTGGCCAACCTGGCTGGCCTCTTCCTGACGGTGAGCATCCCCTACGCCCTGGGCCGCTTCTATGGCCGGGAGTATGTGGAGCAGTTGGTCAGCCGCCACAAGGGTGGGCGGTTTTTACGGGAGCTTCAGGGAGAAAGCGGCTTTTTCTTTTCCTACTTTACCCGAATCATCAACATCCTTCCGGGGGACCTGGTGAGCATGCTGTTGGGCGCCATGGGGGTGAACTATGCCCGATACCTGTTGGGTTCGCTGATAGGGCTCTTTCCTGCCATGGCTGCCACTACCCTGATGGGAGCATCCATTACAGATCCATCCTCCCCCGCCTTCGTTTTTTCCTGTGTGATGACTCTGCTGATTTCGGGTGTGTCGGCATGGGGCTATCGCCAATGGCGTAAAAAACGAGCAAAGCCCTGAATTTTGGAGCGGGTGAGGGTCGCAGTATACTTTTGTGGGATATTTTCAGGAACCGTTATGGCATAAGAAAAAGTGGGTATGGCCGGCGGGGAAGAGCAGCTGCTCTTGCTGACGAAATCCTGCTATGGACCGGGCAGACCATAGCTCTTCCAATGAAATTTTTCTCCTATACTCCCCGGTGGTTGGCTTGTTATAGTGACGATGAAAGCCCTTTCCTGATTCCACAACCGGGAGCGTGCAGAAATCTTGGGAACCCACCTAAAGTGCATAAGAAAGCTTTGCACCCCCGTACCCCTACCCCCTTTGCTGTTTGGCATACCAACCGCTTAGCGTCGCCAAACTTTGGCGGCGGAGGCTTTCTGCGCCTGAAGATCCTTGCTGAACGTTCACCTTTAGTTACATCGGCAGCAGCGGCGGACATTCCGCCGCTGTTCATGAACTCCTGCTGCCGAAGGAACGACCATCCAATAAAAGCATAGCAACGGTCCAGCAAAGCAATCCCTAATATTAAAGCCGGAGCCTTTTGAGCTGAAATTCCTCAAAACGCTTCGGCTTTTGTGTATGATATTTTCAGGAAACGATTTTTATAATAAGCCTCTTTTACCACTGCCCTTTCTTTAGTCCCAGGGTTGCCTAATTGTGATCCCGGAAAATCTTTGAGGGCAGAGAAAAAGGTGCAAGAAACCCAATAGGGAAACTTGGGTTGATAAATCAGGCATTCATGAAAAGGAGGGGACTGCCCAGACAGAATACACAGCGGAGGCTCCTGGATTTCTTTATCAACACAGCCTCCCATGTAAATTTTCTTTGCCCTTGCTGTCCGGAAGCATATGGAGGGTTTTGCGTCAAAAAGCACAAAATAGAGAAAAGCCGCAGCTGTGCCAGGTTGGAATGGAAATCCACAGGCAGCTGCGGCTTTTGGATTTTTCGGAGGCAAAATTGGAAGGTGGAGTTTCTCAAATTCCGGAAGCAAACCATCAGAAGCAACAGCAGATGGAGTTTCGCTTAGCTTTGATGGCGCTCCTTGTCCAGAATTTTGCGGATGTTCAACAAAAAGAGTGTAAGAGTGGTGAGGGCGGCGATGATATCGGCGGCGGGTTCGGCATAGTAGATCCCCATTGCCCCAAAGCGCAGCGGCAGTAAAAGAGCCAGAGGAATCAGAAGGAATACCTTACGCAGCAAGGCCAGGAACAGGGAAATTTTGGCCTGCCCCAAAGCCAGAAAGGTGGACTGGCAAGCCATCTGGGCCCCAAAAATAAAGATGCCGAACATAAAAATGGGCAATACCTGGGCAGTGAGAGCGATCAACTCTTCCTTGGGAGTAAAGATCCGGGCCAGGACCTGAGGAAAGAAGCGGCAGACACTCCAGCCCAGGCAGGTAAAGGCCAGAGTACAGCAAAGCATTACCTTAAAGCCGGTACGGACCCGCTCCGGCTTGTTTGCGCCGAAATTATAGCTGAGAACCGGCTGTGCGCCTTGGGTGAAGCCCTGAGCGGGCATGGTGATGAGCTGGAGGACACTCAGGCAGATGGTCATGGCGCCCACGTGCAGGTCGCCGCCATACTGCTGCAGGCCCGAGTTAAGGACTACCTGTACAGCGCTTTCGGTGGCCTGCATAACAAAGGGCGAAACGCCCAGAGCCGCTATAGACAGGGCGATACGGGGGTCAAGGCGGAGATATTTGCGCTGAATGCGCAGACCGCTTTTGGAAGAACTGAGGAAGCGCACCACCCACAGGGCGGAGAGAGCCTGAGAAAGGATGGTGGCCACAGCAGCGCCCCGAACTCCCATATTCAGTCCGAAGATCAGGATAGGGTCCAAAACGATGTTGGTGACCGCGCCGATAAGGACCGAGAGCATGGCGGTTTTGGCATATCCCTGGGCGGAGATAAAAGGATTGAGGCCCAGGGCAAACTGAACAAAAATGGTACCCATCAGATAGATGCCCAGATAGGCGCTGCCATAGGGAAGGGTATTTTCACTGGCACCAAAGGCAAGGAGCAGCGGATCCCGGAAAATGGAAAACAAAACCGTGAGGATCAGGGAAATAGCGGTAAGCATGACCGTTCCGGTGCCCAAAATCCGCTGAGCGCCCTCCTGGTCTCCGGCCCCCATGCGGATGGAGGCCAGGGGCGCGCCGCCCATGCCCACAAAGGCGGAAAAAGCGGAAATGATCATAATAATGGGGAAGGTGACTCCTACACCCGTAAGGGCCAGGTCGCCCACTACCGGCATATTGCCGATATAGATCCGGTCTACAATATTGTACAGAAGATTGATAAGCTGCGCGGTGACAGAAGGAATGGCAAGCTCAAACACCAGCTTTACCACGCTGCCGGTGCCTAATTTGTCCTTTTCCTGCTCAGAAGAAGCCACAATGATCCCTCCCAAGATTTCTCGCAGGTTTTACATGCAAAAACAAAGGAAGCCGAAGCTCCCTTTGTTCTGCTGTGATTCTTTTTTCATTATACTGCCCGGTCTTGGGGAATTCAATGAACAGAGTGTAAACTTAGAAGGAATCAGTCATCGTACCGTTTGCCGAAGCCGCCGCCTCTGGAGAGGATCACCACCGCGATAATGACCAGGGCGATGACGACGATGAGGATGGGCACGATGATGGGCAGCCCTTTTTTGGCGGTTTGCTCTTCGTCAGGCTCCGCGATGGCAGGCTCAGAGGCCTCAGAAGAGGAAGAGCTTTCGCTGCTGGAAGAACTCTCGCTGCTGGAGGAACTGGAAGAGCTGGAAGAAGACGAAGAGGAACTGGAAGAAGAACTGGCGGGCGGGACGGAGGATGCCGGGGGAACATAGGTGGAGGAAGAAGAGGAGGCCACCGTAGCGCCGTCACCGCTGCTCAGCGCCTTGGAGGTAATGACATAGGTATGGGCGCTGTCCAGGGGGAAGGTGGCATAACCGTTGTCGTCGGCCTTGACGCTGGCGGTATAGACCAGCTTATCGGAAGACTCGTTGTACCGGTAGAGGTAAACGGTCTTGCCGGCGTACTGGCTGCTCAGGGGTACCTTCAGCTTCATATCGCAGTAGAAGGAGCCCTCATACTGGAGATCCAGGATGGCGATATCCCGGTCTTTGGCCAGCTTGGAAAGGTGAGAATCGCTGATTTCATCCACCCGCAGGGGGATGTAAATCTGATAATCCGGAACCTTGCCCACGCTCTTGCCGTTGACCGTCCAGGTGTATCCGCCGTTTACCGACACCTTCAGGGTCACATTGCGCCCCTTCAGATCCTTGAGGATACTGGCGGGCATATCGGTGTTGCTGCCCATCTTGACGGAAACGGTATCTCCGCTGCGGGCATCATCGATTTCATCGGACACATCTTCCCAGGCTTCATAATCATCGTTTTTGTCGCTGCCGGAGCCGGAAGAAGAGGTCTTTTTCACCAGGGTCAGCTGGGCGGAAGCAGATTCGCTGCCGGCGGTGGCTTTCACCGTAACCTTTACCTCGCTGCTGTCCAGGTCGGAACGGGTAACGATCAGCTTGTTGCCCTCCAGCCGCACGCCGTCGGGGACAGTCTTGTCGGCAATGGACCAGACGATGGTGTGGTTGCTCTTTTGAGAATGGTCATCCGATCCAAACTGGCAGGAACCGGTAGTGGCCTTCCGGGTGGTGTCCAGAGTAATGGTAGTGGTGGAAGAACTGATATAGACCTTGCCGCTGCCGGTAAGCCCGGTGGAGGTCTTTACCTGTCCCAGATCGGTATACCGGAGGGTACAGGTGCGGGTCTCATGCTTGACGGTAAGCTTCAGGGTCTGGGAACCTTCTCCGGTAGAGACCTTTACCGTAAGGGTGTTGGAGGAGGCAGGGATCTTGCTGCCCTGGATGGTCAGCTTGCCATTTTGGTCAATAGAGGCCCACTTGGCGGCGTCAGCTTCCACGATCTCCCACTTGAGGGTATGGTTCACCTTTCCGGGATGGTCGGCGGAGCCGAATTCGCACTGGCCCTCGTTGGCCTGATTATAGGAAGCCTTGAACTGATGGGTGACAGTATCGTTGCCGTTTACCGTGATGGTGTTGCCGGAAAGGGCGGGATCCGCCTCCAGCTTGGTGGGCAGGGTGCTCCAGCTGCAGGTCTTATTCCGGCTGACCGAAACCGTCCAGGAGACACTCTTGCCCCCGGCGGAAGCGGTTACTTTGATCTTCATAGGCTCAGTAGGCAGCTTGGACTGGTCCAGAGACAGAACGCCTACTCTGCTGTCATCGGTCTTGGGGGCGATGGAGATGCCGCTGGCGGAGTCCAGAGGAGCGCCGTTTTCTTTGGTGACAGCCCAGGTCACCGGGATGCCGTGTCCCTTCAGGGGGTTGTCGCCATCCGTGTGTCCGGCATTGCAGCCACCGCTGAGGGTACCGGTGACCACATATTCCAGAGCAGCGGTACCGGTGGCGCTGCCGGCGGTAAAGGTGGTCTCACCGGATTTGGCGGAGAGGGACTCCACCTTTTTGTCGCAGGCGGTAAGACGGTTAACGGCAATGGTCAGGACTTCACCTGTAATGCCGTCGCAGGTGGCCCGGAGCTTCAGAGTGACGGAATCGGCAGCCATGTTTGCCCGGGTAACGGTAAGGGCCACAGCGGTGGGGTCATTATTTGGCTTCTCATTCAGAGAGATTCCCGCGGGATACTGCTCTTTTGTCAGGACCTGGTCCTGATCCCCCAGCAGCTGCCAGGCGATGGTTTTTCCATGAAGGTTGCCATCTGAGTGTCCGTCTGTAGTGCAGCCGCCGTTATTCCAAGTGGGGGTTGTGCGGTATTCCTGGGTGGCGGTGCCGGTAGCAGCGTCCAGAGGGATGGTGTCCGCTCCGGCAGGCTTGGACAGGCCGGTGATTTTCTGATTGCAGGTTTGGGGAAGGTCCCGGGTGATCTGCAGGGAAACGGTCTGGACAGCGGAGGGATCGATGGCGACCTTTTCCTTGCCTTTTACTACCGATGCGGTAATGGTAAAGGTAAGAGGCTCGCCCTGTCCCAGCTTGCCTTTATCCAGAACCAGCTTGCCATCCTGGATGGCGACGCCCTGGTCGGCAGGAGAGACTGAAAGAACAACGGAGTAATCATGGTTTATTTCGGCATGGCCCGCAATGTCGCATACCCCCAGGTTGGTCAGGGAAGCCGTGCAGGCGGCGCTGTTATCGTAGGCAGCGGCATCCAGTGCGCTGGGACAGTTGAGAACGATATTGGCTTTGGTGGGTACCACGGAGCAGGTGGGGTCGGCTATGGTTACCTTGGTCTCCTGACTTTGGGCGGTTTTGCCGTTGGCAGTAACGACACAGCGGTACTGGAAGGTCCCGGCCTTGTCCGTGGGAACGGTATAGGAAGCGGCAGTGGCGCCGGAAATATCCTTACCGTCCTGCTGCCACTGATAAGCCAGTTTGTCCGCGCCAATCCCTGTGTACAGGGTGGCGTTGGCCGTCAGAGTAGGGCCGGACTTGCCGGTGGTCACCTTGGTTTCTCCCGAGACGGACACCGACTTGACCCAGGGACCTTCGGCATTTCCGGAGAGGACCACAGCGGCTTGCACCGCGTCGGTGCCGGCAGTACAGTTCTGCAGGCGGATAGTGACATCCTGCTCTCCCTGCTTAAAGGAAAGGGTAACGGGATTGTTGTATTCCGCGGGGGTGATGGCAGGCATCTCCGACAGATTCTGAAGGATGATCACATCCTCGGCGGGATTAAAATCGGTGATGGTATAGGCTGTGGTGGCGGTAAGAGAATCGGTGCGGAAAACGAAGGCATCCCGACCGCTGTTTCCGGTGGCGGTATTGCCCGCACCCAGGAAGAGATAATCACCGCCGCTGCCCCCCACCAGAGAAGTGGCAGGGTTGTTGTTGCCGGTGATAAAATGCGACGTGGTGGTGGTACAGGCCTTCAGGGTATAGGCCTCCCCATCCGCGGCGGTAATGATATGGTTATCGCCGGAGCATGTAACGGTGGGATTGGCGGCGTAAGCCGTTACCGGGAACATCTGCAGCGCCAGCGCCGCGGTGAGAAAAGCAGCAAGTGCTCTTCGGGTCTTTTTCATACTGGTACCTCCTTTGGGAACAGAAAGGATTGCGAAATGCGGTAGCAAAAATAGTTTTTGGGAATCCCTGTAAATGCTTTCGCTAATAATACGATGCACAGCCCGAAAATATTGAAGGACTTTCCAAAAAAGGAATGATTTTTGTCTGTTGGAACCTTTCTGGAATAAATGTGGTAAAAATTTGTGTTTTTACTGCAAAAAGATTCGGCCCTCCCGTTTTTGGAGCGAGGGAGGGCGATGTCAATTTTATAGAATGACAGGATACGGAAAAATCCCGGCGGCATGTATAATGGGAGCACGCAGACAAGGGAAGATCCTTGACGGTTTCCCGAAGGCAGCATCTGTGGAACAGCCCGGAAAACGCCGGGAACGGCGCATCTTCCCGGAATCAATAGGAGCGAGGGCGGCTGGGGGTCAGGGGGCAAGGGGCAGCATTTTACCTTTAAAAGCCGGCATGCGCTTCCGGCAATTCTGCCGAAGCCCGTTGGGACAGTTCTTCCAAAACAGCGCAGCAGAAGGCGTCGCCCCCTTCCGTGCCATAGCGATAGCAGCCCTTGTAGTCCTCCAGCGCCCGGGAAATGAGCCAGCTCCACCGGGGCAGACAAGCCTGGGCCCACCGCCCGGCTTCCTCACGGGACAGGATCAACTCCTCCCGGGCAAAAGCCAGCCCCCGGCACAGCTCCAGCACCGTCGGGGTGGGATCGTTCCCAAAAGCCTCCGATAACCGCCGGGCCCGGTGCAGGAAGGCGGACATCATATCGTCGCGGGAAGGCTGGGAAAAAAACGTCTCTGCCGGAGGACCTAAAAGAGGGATCCCCCAGATACGGACAAGTGCAAAGGCAATCAGCAGTTCCCGGTCGGTGCGGTAGACGCCGCTGCACAGGGAAAGAGGATCCCGGCGGAATACCGCCCGCCATCCGGGAGAGTAGTGAAATTCGTAGGGAGTGGGGAAAAAGGGCCGGGCCGCTACGTCCCGAAGCACTACGGTGATTTCCAGCCCACCGGGAGGGGTCATGGGCCACAATCTTTCCAGTGCCTCCAGCAAAGCCAGCTTGGGACCCTGTTCCAAAGGCTCCTCCACCACCGCCAACAGATCCAGATCCGCCCGCCGGGGATTCCAGTGGCCATGGGCGGCAGACCCGAAGACCCACAACCCTGCCGCCTGGCAGCCCAAAGCGGATTGAAAAGCCTGGGTCAGGACCGGGGCAAGGGGAAGAAGGTCCCGGGGCAGATCCAGAGGAGGCGCTGCGGCGATCACAGCACCACCTGGCCGTTAATAATCAGCCGGAAATGAAGACCCAGCTTTTCCGCCGCCCGGCGGCAGAGGATCATCCGGGAAAGGAAAATTTCAAAATAGTCCATCACCGCGGAGATGGCGGTATCGATGGTGATGTTGAGCACAAAGGCCTTTTTATCCTCCGAGATGGCCGCCGAGGATTCCTTCACGGCGTAGTTGACCCGGTCATGGATATCAAAAGAGGCAAAATCGTTGTTGCGGACCCGGCTGCGGCGCACGTCGCTTTTATCCGCCAGGATCAGGGCCGCCGCCACCGGATTGACCGGGAAGGCGGTGCTTTCGTCATGGTTGCCGATGGCGCTGATAATCACCGCCAGATCCTCGGCGCTGGCGCCCATCCGGTCCAGGAGCCGGAACGCCATGATGGCGCCGCTCTGGGCATGGTCGATGCGGTTGACCACATTGCCGATATCATGGAGATACCCGGCGATCTGGGCCAGTTCCGCTTCCCGCTCCGGGTACCCCAGGGTCAACAGGATGTCCCGGGCGTCGCGGGAAACCTTGGTCATATGGGGGAAGCTGTGTTCGGTGTAACCCAGAGCGATCAGCGCCTCGTCGGCTTTCTGGATATACACCCGGATATCGTGGTTGTTTTTTACCTGCTCAAACGTAATCATAGGGGTATTGGGTCCTTTCGGTTTTAAAAGTAGGCGGAGAATCTCAGGATTACCGCCCGGTTTCGTCAGAATAGAGGATTTCCCCCATGGAGAAGGTGGTACGCACCTTCCAGTTGCTGTCAAGAACCACCAGGTCCGCATCCTTGCCTACATCGATGGCTCCTTTTTGATGGGAAATGCCCAACAGCCGGGCAGGATTTTCAGTAAGGGGAAGCATTGCCTGCTCCACGGGCAGGCCGGTAAATTTCATCAGGTTCCGCAGGGAAGCCAGCATGGTCAGGGTGCTGCCCGCCCGTTCTCCGGAACGGAACAGCCGGGCTTCTCCCTTGCGTACCACCACTTCCACGGAACCCAGACGGTAAACGCCGTCGCTGAGACCCGCAGCCATGGTGCTGTCGGTGACCGCCACTACCCGGTGCAGGCCCTTGGTTTTAATAAGCAGCCGAAGAATGGCGGGATGCAGATGCCGTCCGTCACAGATGGCCTCGCAGAAGATGTCGCTTTCCAGCACGGCGGTGGAGACGGAGGGAGCAGACAGGGTCATCCAGGCCATGGCGTTGAGGGTGTGGGTGGCGCTGACGGCCCCCACATCAATGGCTTCGCAGGCGGTATCATAATCCGCTCCCGTGTGGCCCAGAGAAACCCGGATCCCTTCCTCGGTGAGGCGGCGGATCAGTCCCATAGCTTCGGGAAGCTCAGGGGACAGGGTCACCAGACGCACCAAGCCCTCGGCAGCATCCTGGAGACGGCGGTAAGCGGCATAGGAGGGTGTCTGGAGCAGTTCGGCGGGAAGGTCCCCCCGGTAGTCGGGCGCCAGAAAGGGCCCTTCCAGATGGATGCCGCCGATTTGGGAGCAGCCCAGGGACTTACGGGCCTTGACGATAGAAACAGCGGCCCGGAGCATGGTTTCTTCGGAATCTGCCAGGATGGTGGGCAGGAAGGTGGTAACGCCCTGGGAGGCAAAAAAATCCCGGGCGGCACGGATGTCCTTGGGTTCGGCGTTGTTGAAGTCCACGTTGCACCCCCCATGGGTGTGCACGTCAATAAAACCGGGAAGAATCAGGCATCCCCGGGCATCATAGGTTTTTCCGTAGGTATCTCCCGGCGGAAGGATGCCGCGGATCTTTCCTTCGGCGATCCGCAGGTTGCAGGACAGGACCCGCCCTCCTGTCACTGCTTTGGCGTTGGTAATAGTAAGATTGGCCGCCATGGATTTCAGGTTCCCCCTTTTGCAGAAATAGACACGGGAGCCCGCAAAAAAGGCAAAAACAGAGGGTCCCCCGGAAAGATCAAAACATGTGGTTCCACACGCTGGTTCCACTGCCGCGAAACCGGAACAGAACACATTTAGTGTATCCCAACTTTCGGGGGAATGTCAATCATTTGCGGGGGGATTTTGGCGAAATTCCACGAATCCGGGGGCGGACACGGGGAAATAAGGTTTGTACAAAAGCAGAGAGAAAACGGGAGGTCCGGAGCACAGTCACGAATGATTTTTAGGTTCCTGTATAAACAAGCAGGGAACTGATCTCTGCAGAAAGAATGCGGCTACGGGTGTTCCGGAAAGCTGCAGCTGCCGACAAGGTCCCAACACCTGCCGGGTTTTCTTTTATAGAAACGCTTATTTTCGTCCCTGCCAGCGGGCAGCTGTTTTGCCGGCAGCTTTGGTGGGTTACTGCTCTGGAAAGCGGACGGCCGCCAACTGGCTTTGCCCGGCACTTGAAGGAAAAGCTTTTTGCGGGACGCAGCTACCGGCACAGCCGAAGGCAGCTCTAAGGATGTTTTGGAGGAATCAATCCTCCGGCTCTGCCGGCGCAGATAAAAGAAATTGGCTTTCTGAACGGAATGAGGCAAATGATAAGAAATGATTGTGATAAAAACTAAAAGCACTCATTTTCGGACAGTTTACCGTTTTGGTGGCTGACCCCCACGCGATGAGCCGACTGGATTTTGATGCCTTTTGGGATGCGAACCGGCATCATGCTCTTTTGGAGCGGGTATATGCCGCCGGTATAAGCAGCACTTTTGATTCAATAAAAAATGTTGTGCCATTTGGACAAAAACATAAAGAAAAATTGTGAAAAACTTCACAAACATGGTGCTTCCAACCATTGAAATACAAGCCCGGATAAGGTAAAATGATAGCAGCGATCCTGTATCAAATCTTAACCAGGGAAGTGAGGACATCGTGATGAAAACCATTTCTGTATGTATTGGCAGCTCCTGCCATCTTAAAGGCTCTTACGATATCATCGAGGCGCTGAAGGCTCTGCTGGCTCAGAAGGGACTGGACCAGAAAGTGGAGCTGAACGCGTCCTTTTGCCTGGGACATTGTATTGACGGCGTAACCATCAAGGTGGACGACCATATTGTCACCGGCGTTACCAAGGAGAATGTAGCCCAGATCCTGGAGCGGGAACTGGCTGCCTCGGAGGGCTGAAAATGGAGATACTGGGGCTGAAAAAAGCCAATTGTAAAAACTGCCATCGCTGTATCCGCGTCTGCCCGGTAAAATCCATTGAATTTTCCCAACAGCAGGCCAGGATCATCACCAAAGAATGTATCCTGTGCGGGCAATGTGTGGTCAGCTGCCCCCAGCACGCCAAAGAGGTGCGTTCCGATGTGTGGCGGGTGCGGGAAGCCATCGCACGGGGCCGGCGGGTGGTGGCCAGTGTGGCGCCTTCCTTTATTGTAGACTATCCCGTTGAGGGGATTGAGGCCATGCGGGTGCTCCTGGGGCATCTGGGTTTTTCCGATGCGGAAGAAACCGCCATGGGAGCCCATATTGTCAAAAAAGAGTATGAACGGATGGTGCGGGAAGGGAAGCAGGATATTATCATCTCCACCTGCTGCCCCGCAGCTACCAGCCTGGTACGGAAATATTTCCCCCACCTTACCGACTGCCTGGCGCCGGTGATCTCCCCTATGGAAGCCCATGCCCGGTACCTGAAAGCCTTGGATCCTGACGCTTATGTGGTGTTTATCAGCCCCTGCATCGCCAAAAAGGCGGAGGCCGAAGAAGAAGGAAGCGCCGTGGATTGTGTCCTCACCTTTGGCGAGGTGCGCCAGTGGCTTTCCGACTGGCGGGAAAGCGTGCAGGTCACCCCCCAGCTGCCCCCCTGTGACCGGCGGGAACGCCGCAGCCGGTTTTTCCCCAAAACAGGCGGGATCATTCAGAGCATGGATCGGGCCGGGACCGGCTATCGCTATTATGCGGTGGACGGCGCCCAGAAATGCATCGCGGCTCTCAAGGATATTGAGGGGGGCGGACTGCACCGGTGCTTTATTGAAATGAGTATCTGCGAAGGCAGCTGCATCGGCGGCCCCATGGTGCTTTCTTTCCGGGGCGGTATGCTGGAGTGCAACAACAAGGTGACTGATTATGCGGCCCCGGGCTACCCGGATGCCATGGAAAACCGGGACTTTGAGCCGGTCGCTTCCGTTTCGCTGCCGCTGGAGCGCACCTTTGTTCCCGATCCCGTAGTGGAAGAAGACCCCAGTGAGGAGCAGATCCGCCTGATCCTGGAAAAAACGGGGAAATTCAGCACCGAGCAGGAGCTGAACTGCGGCTGCTGCGGCTACCCCACCTGCCGGGAAAAGGCCAAGGCGGTTTATCACGGCAAGGCCGATATCTCCATGTGCCTGCCCTACATGATGGAACGGGCGGAATCCCTTTCCGACAAGGTCATCAGCAGTACGCCCAACGCCATCCTGGTACTGGATGAAAATCTTAACATCCAGCAGATCAACAGCGCGGCCCGCACTCTGCTGGGGCAGGACCGGGGAGCGGATCTGATCCATAAGCCGGTGGGAGATTACCTGGACCTTACCGACTGCCTCTTTGTGCTGGAGGACGGCAGAAGCATCCGGGACAAAAAGGTATGGCTGGAGAACCTCCAGCGGTATGTGGAGGAGACCATCGTCTACGATATTGACAGCAAGCTGCTGATCCTGCTGATGAAAGATATTACCGAGCAGGAGCGGGAAGAAAAGAAAAACCAGGAATTCCAGCGGCAGACGGCGGAGGTGACCGACCAGGTCATCCAGAAGCAGATGCGGGTGGTCCAGGAGATCGCCAGCCTGTTGGGAGAGACTACTGCCGAAACCAAAATTGCCCTTACCAAGCTGAAACAGGCCGTTTACGCGGAGGGAAAGGCACATGAATAGCAAGCTGTACATCGAGGCCGGCTGGCTGAGCCTGAACAAAGCGGGAGAAGAGCTGTGCGGAGACCGGGTGGAGTGCCAGAATCTGGAGGACAGCTTCCTGATGGTGCTGGCCGACGGCCTGGGCAGCGGCGTCAAGGCCAACATCCTTTCTACCCTCACTTCCAAGATCATCTCCACCATGCTGGCCAGCGGCCTGCCGCTGGAGGAGTGTGTGGAGACCATCGCCCAGACACTTCCGGTCTGCTCCCAGCGCCAGGTGGCTTATTCCACCTTTACTATCCTCAAGGCGGACAAAATTACCGGGCAGGTGGATATCACCCAGTTTGACAATCCCTCCGTCATTATTCTCCGGGGCGGAAAGTCGGTGAAATACCACGCTGAAAAGCGGGTCATTGCCGGCAAAAGTATTTACGAGACAGCCTTTCCCGGCCAGGAAGGGGATCTGTTTATCATGATGAGCGACGGCGCCGTTCACGCCGGCGTGGGGACGGTCCTCAACTTTGGCTGGCAGGAGCCGGAAATCATTGACTATGCCCAGCGTAAGTACACCCCCGAAATGTCGGCCAAGTCCATGGCTGCCACCATTTGCGACGCCTGCCGGGACCTGTATATGGATCTTCCCGGCGACGACACCACGGTGGCGGCGATACGGCTGCGCCGCCGCCAGCATGTGAGCCTGATGATCGGCCCGCCGGTGAACCCCGCGGACGACGCCCGGATCATGGAGCAGTTTTTTGCCGAAGAGGGCAAGCACATTGTCTGCGGCGGCACCACATCCACCATTGTGGGGCGGTATCTGGGGCAGCCGGTGACAGCCAGTATGGATTATTATGATCCCAAGATCCCGCCCATCGCCGCCATCAAGGGGGTAGACCTGGTCACCGAAGGCGTGATCACCCTGAGCCGGGTGGTGGAACTGGCGGAAAAATATATCTCCACTCAGGATACCGACAGCATGTGGCGCTCCGGCAAGGACGGCGCTTCCCTCATTGGGCGGATGCTTTTTGAGGAAGCCACGGATGTCAGCTTCTATGTGGGCCGGGCCATCAATCCCGCCCATCAGAACCCGGACCTGCCCATCAACCTCAGTATTAAGATGCGCCTGATCGAGGATCTGTCCAAGTACCTGGGTCAGATGGGCAAGCATATTTCCATGACTTACTATTAATTCTGCCGGAATCCTGCGTCAGCCGCAGCTCCCGGCGCTCTGTAAAATAAAATTTTTAAAAAAGGAAACGTGATCTTCCATGGAAGCCAGAAAAAGGACATTCGACACCAACGTACAACAGCTCAAATACAAGGTGCTGCGCGCTGTGGCGGATTTTGCCTATGAAGGCAAGCTGGACCGCGCCTATTATGATATCCCCAAGCTGATCATCCCCGGCAAAGAAGCAACCATGCGCTGCTGCGTTTACAAGGAGCGGGCCATCGTTACCGAGCGGGTGCGGGTAGCCATGGGCGGCAACCTGGAAGATCCCGGAGATCCCATCATCGAGGTGCTGGATATTGCATGCGACGAATGCCCCGTCCACAGCTACAATGTGACTCCCGCCTGCCGGGGGTGCATCGCTCATCGCTGTGTGGATAATTGTCCGGCACATGCCATTACCATTCAGAATCATCATGCCGTCATCGACCACGACAAGTGCATTGAGTGCGGCAAGTGCCTCCAGGGCTGTCCTTACAGCGCCATCATCAAGGCGGTGCGCCCCTGTGAGCAGGCCTGTAAGATTGGCGCCATCAAAATGGACCCCACCGATAAAAAGGCCCACATCAACCAGAGCAAATGTACCGGCTGCGGCGCCTGCGTCTATCAGTGCCCCTTTGGCGCGGTGATGGACAAATCCTACATCCTGGACGCCATTGATATCCTTCGGGATTCCAGAGACAACACCCGCTATAAGACCTATGCCATCATTGCCCCCGCCATTGTCAGCCAGTTTGCCTATGCCAAAATCGGCCAGGTAGTCAGCGGCATCCGGGCGCTGGGCTTCCACAATGTGGTGGAGGTGGCCCTGGGAGCCGACATGGTGGCCCACAAGGAAGCGGCAGAGCTGGTGGAAAAAGGTTTCCTCACCTCCTCCTGCTGCCCGGCCTTTGTCACATATATCCGCACCCAGTTTCCACAGATGGCCGAGCATATTTCCCATAATCTTTCTCCCATGGCGGAACTGGGCCGGTTTATCAAAAAAGCCGATCCCGATGCCAAGGTCATCTTTATTGGCCCCTGTACGGCCAAGAAGCAGGAGATCCGCATGGAAACCGTCCGCCCCTACGTGGATTGTGCCATCACCTTTGAGGAGCTTCAGGCCCTGCTGGACAGCCGGGGCATCGCTGTGGAGGAGCTGGAGGAAAGCCCCCTGGACAACGCCTCTTACTACGGGCGAATTTTTGCCCGCAGCGGCGGCCTCAGCGACGCGGTAGCTCAGGGGATCAAGGAAATGGATCTGCCGGAGGGAACTTTCCAGCTGAAAGCTGCGGTCTGCGATGGCATTGAGGAGTGCCGGGTGGCGCTGCTTAAGGCCAATAAAGGCGTTTTGGCGGAGAACTTTATTGAGGGCATGGCCTGTCAGGGCGGCTGTATCAACGGTGCCGGCTGCATCACCCATGGCCCCAAAAACAAGGCGGAAGTGGACAAGTACGGCAAGGAAGCCATGGAAAAGACCATCACCGGTGCTTTGCGAGCCGTGAAGGCCATGGAATAAAACTACGCTGTTTGAAACTGGCAGGCCGGGACTTTTCCCGGCCTGTTTTTGTATGGAGAAAACCACACGATAGTCGTGTGGTTCAAAAGAAGGCTTGTGCCGATGATGAAGAAAGAAAAACTCCTTTTTGTATGGCAAACCACAGGCACTGCCGGTGAAGATGCTCTGCAAAAGTTTTAATTTGAAGAAACGAGCGAAGCAAGTTGATGACAGTGAGTGATCACCGAGACAACTTTCGTTAAACCAGCGACCGCTCGTTTACGAGCTGCAGGGCAGGTGACGCAGGGAACATTCAGTGCAGCTGGAAATACATAGCAGTAGGCCCTTATAGTGCCAATGCAAGCTTCCGGCTTTGCCGACGGAGGTGCCCTGTAAAAAGCTTTTCTTTCAAGCATCCAGCGATGCGAGTAACGAAACTGCCGACAGACCTCATGGCGATCATTTAAAAACCATAAGATGGGGCGGACCCCTGAAAAACGGATAAAAAAACCGGTGCCTTTAAGCTGCTGTGGCTTGAAAGGTACCGGTTTTATACGTTTCCCAGAATTTCTTTCTACGGGGACGGCAGTTCTGGTTTGCACCAGTTTGGGAGGGCCGGTCAGGATTCCATACTTTTCATAAAATCCTCCGCATCTTTTCGGCTGCGGAATATGAAAACCTTTCGGCCCTGCCGGTATTTTCCCAGGAGCTTATAAATTTGCGGCAGCTGATCCCGGGGAAAATCCAGGATCCATTGCCGGAACTCCGGGTCAAATTCCGTCTCGGTCCAGGGAAGGTCTTCCCGCTGTTTGCCGATGCGGGACTGGGCGCCCAGGAGGCACTCCTCCAATGGATAATCCAGAAGAAATACCGTATCACATCGGACCAGCCGCATTTCCAGAGTGCGCAGATAGTTTCCATCCAGGATCCAACGATCCGCCTGGATGATTTCCGTCACCCGGGCGTCAAATTCATGGGCGGAAACGGTGGTTTTATCAGGTTTATGCCAAAGCATATCCAGGTAATACAGAGGAAGTCCGGTTGCATCCCGCAGACGCCGGGCAAAGGTGCTTTTGCCCGCGCCCGGGCACCCGATCACCAGAATCTTATGCATAACGTTCTCCTCAGGCGGTTTTTCATCCCCAACCGCTTCGGATTTTGCAGAGCCTTCATGCCGCGGATGGGGAAAAAATCACTTTTCCGCTTCTTCGGCGGCGGATTCTTCCCGCCGGATGATCCCCATGGGAGTCTGTTCGCTTTGCTGGCCCAAGGGGTTATCCTTCAGGATCCGGACAAACAGGTCGGGATCCAGATCCTGAGGCCAGCGGCCCAGAATATTGCCGCCCAGATCGTTGATATCGGTGATGAGGACAGGATGCCCCAGAGCCTCGGACACTTCCCGGGCAACTTTGTCGGGATCGGCAGGCCCCAGGACCACATATTCATTGTAAGGGGGGAGGGTAAAGTCACAGGGGCCGTCAATGGCGCGGGCTTTGTCTCCGGCGATGTTATAGAAAATCCCCCGCTTGCCGAACAGCTTGCCGATGGCGGAGCAGAAAGCGGCAAAGAGGATCCGGATGGTCCCGCATTCCCGCAGGGCCATTTCCATGGTTTCAGGGATGCCCAGGCCGATGCCGTAGGGAGTTTTGAGCACAAAGCGGGACAGAAGGCGGGCCAGCGGCCGGGGGTGGATATCCTTCATGGGGATGGCGCGTTTTTGGGTGCAGGCGACAGCCTTTTCTGTAATAAAAAGGATATCTCCGGGAACCATGTGAGGGGCGGCATACTGCAGCGCCACATCGGCCATTTTGTCGGCGTCGGTGATCACATGGGTTTTAATGCACAGGCGGCGATAGGTGACCCCATCCACCTGGATACAGGCGTTTTTGCCGGGGTTGATAACGGTTTCGGCGTTCATGTCCATGCAACTTCCTTCCTGATGAGGCCCGCCGGAGCGGGCGCGAAATTTCTGAGATTCAGCGGCAGTCTCCGGAGTCTTCCGAACTGCCGGCCCGGCTTACCGGAACACTTTCTGCTGCGGCCTTGGCGCTGACAGCGCACCAGACCGCCACGGTGAACAGCACTATTATACCACCGATGAGGGCAAAAAAACCAGGCTTTTCCCCTACCACCAGAAACACCCACACGGGGTTGAGGAGAGGCTCCAGCATCCCGATGAGGGAGCAGTAGAGAGGCGGACAGGCCCGGGAAGCAAGCCCATAGAGAACGTAAGGGATCCCCAGCTGGATAATCCCCAGGATCAGAATGGAGAGGATGGCCTGCGAGGTGATGGGAGTAGGCGTCACGAAAGCAAGAGGAACGCCCACCAGAGCGGTGAGGGCATGGCCTGTAAGCAGCGCACTCATGGAGGAGGCTTCATCAGGCAGACGCCCGGTGAAGACATACATGACCGCCAGAGAGATGCCGCTGCCCAAAGCCACCAGGTTCCCCACCAGACTTCCCGGAGAAAGCTGATCCAGAAAAAACAGACCGATGCCCGCCAGGACAATCCCCACCACCACATATTCACTGCGGCGGTAGCTGCCGCCCAGGAATAGAACGCTGATAAGCATAATAAAAATCGGAGAAGCGGACTGGAGAATAATGGCGTTGGCCGCGGTGGTCAGCTTGGTGGCGGTAACAAACAGCAGCAGGGTGCAGCACAGGGCGGCCCCGCACAAAAAGACGTTGCGATTAAAGACAAAATGTTCCCGGCGGAAGAGAAGATAGCCTGCAAAGACAAAAATGGCGATAAAGGAGCGGCAGCCTGAAATAACCAAAGGGTTCCAGGGGATCAGCTTGATAAACAGGCCGCCGATACTCCACAGGCAGCTGCACGCAGCCATGAGTAACATGGCCCGCTTGGGGGAAACTGACATTAAACTCTTCTCCTGTCTGACGCTTCTGTGAAGAAAACGTTAATTTACTAGAGGTTCACTTGTGATTTTACCCGATAATTGCTATAATTACAATAGTTGCGTCAAAGTTCACCAAACTTTGACAGTCCCGGAATGGTGGTGCCGCAATGGTTTTTTCCAACCTGTTTTTCCTCTATGTGTTCCTGCCTCTGAATATTGTACTGTATTTTTTTGCCAGGACCAACCGTACCCGCAATGTCATCATGGTGGCATTTTCCCTGGTCTTCTATGCCTGGGGAGAACCGGTATGGGTGGTCCTGCTGATTCTTACCGCCCTCCTCAACTGGGCCCTGGCTCTGGTGATGGACTCTCTGCGGGGATCCTCCGGACAAAAAGCTGCCTTAACAGCGGCGGTAGCGGTAGATCTTTGCCTGCTGGGACTCTTTAAATACAGCGGCTTTTTGTACGAAAACATCAACGGCCTGCTGGGCACTTCCTTTCAGGGTCCGGGTTTTACCCTGCCCATCGGCATCTCCTTCTACACCTTCCAGATCATCTCCTATATGGTGGATGTGTACCGGGGAGACGTCAAGGCGCAGCGGTCCTATCTCAAGTTCCTGATGTATGTGACCATGTATCACCAGCTGGTGGCCGGGCCTATTGTCCGGTACCGCTGGATTGCGGAAGAGATTGACAACCGCACCGTGGATACCCAGGACATTTGGGGGGGCTTTTGCCGGTTCTGCGTGGGCCTGACCAAAAAGGTGGCGGTGGCCAATGTGGCCGGCCAGCTGGCATCCCGTTTTCTGGATGGGGATCTGAGCCGCCTTTCTTCTATGGGGGCCCTGTTGGGGATGCTCCTTTTCTCCCTGCAGATCTACTACGATTTTTCGGCCTATTCGGATATGGCCATCGGCATGGGGCGGATCTTCGGCTTCCATTATAATGAAAACTTCCGCTATCCCTATACGGCCACTTCGGTCACGGATTTCTGGAGACGGTGGCATATTTCCCTTTCCAGCTTTTTCAGGGATTATGTGTACATCCCCTTGGGAGGAAAGTACAGCCACCAGATGCGCAACATCTGTATCGTATGGCTCCTGACAGGACTGTGGCACGGAGCCAGCTGGAATTTTGTGCTGTGGGGCGCCTATTACGGGCTGCTGCTGATTTTTGAGAAGCAGTTCCTTCTTGCCCGGCTTTCCCGCCTGCCCAGGGCAGTGGGGATCCTCTGGTCGTGGGTAGCCGTATTCTTTGGCTGGAGCCTGTTTTACTACACAGATCTCAGCCGCCTGGGCGGGTTCCTTATGGCGCTGCTGGGCGGCGGAGCGGGCTTCACCGACCCCGCTGTGGGCGTGGTGCTCCTGAACAACATCCTGTGGCTGTGCCTGGCGATTCTGTTCTGTGCTCCCATCCTCCCGGCCATCCGGGCACGGGCGGAAGCGGTTCCTCCCCAAAGGCAGTACCGGATCGTCATTGCTCAGGCCGGCTTGTGCGGGCTGATGCTGATTATCTCCACTGCGCTGCTGGTGGGGCAGTCCTACAATCCGTTTTTGTATTTCCGTTTCTAAGGAAGGAGGAATGGAACCGTGAGTTCTCAAGCAAACGAGCGGCGGCCCGGCATGCTGGCACGCCGCCTCGCCCAGAGAAGCTTTGTCCTGATTGTTGCGGTGATGGCCGCCGTAGGGGTTTTGTCCTTCATCCTGCCCAAGCCCACCTACTCCGAATATGAGAAGCGGCCGTTGGCGGCGATGCCCGAATTCAGCCTTCAGGCGCTTTTCGGAGGCAGCTTTCTCAAGGATTTTGAGGCCCACTATGCTGACACCTTCCCATTTCGGGAGAGTTTTATCCAGTTGGGGGCTTTTCTTAACGAGATCCGGGGCTTCCGGGGCGAGGATGATGTGAAAATCTACGGCGCCAACTCCCAGAATGCCGCCCCGGAATCTTCCTCCTCCCAGCCGGAGACAGGAACGTCGGGAGAAAGCAGCCAGGCTGCTTCCGGCTCTTCCCAGCCGGCGGAAAGTTCAGATGCCTCAGGCAGCGGCTCTTCGGCGGAATCCTCCCAAGCGGTCTCCAAGCCGGAGGCTCCCCCCGAAGTCCCGGACGGCTACCTTACCGAGGGATGCTTTGTCAACGGAGACCGGGCCTGCTATCTCTTTGGCGGATACCGCCCAGCGGCGGAAGTGTATGCCCAATACATTTCAGCCTTTGCAGACCGGGTGGCGGACCAGGCTACGGTTTACAATATTGTGGTGCCCACGTCGGGAGAGTTTTATCTTCCCGAAAAATATCAGAAGATGAGTGCCTCCCAGAAAGACAATATCGACTACCTGTATGGCCTTTACGACCAGATGGGAAGCCGGGTGGTGCCGGTGGATGCCTATTCCTGGCTGGCCATGAACACCGACCAGTATATCTATTTCCGCACCGACCACCACTGGACCGCCCTGGGAGCCTATTATGCCTATGTGGCCTTCTGCCGTCAGGCGGAACTGAGTTACCCATCCCTGCATGAATTTGAGAAACGAACCATCCCTGATTTTCGGGGGACCATTTACGCTGAGACCCGGGACGCCAAACTGGGGGAGAATCCTGATTATGTGGATTACTATATCACTGCCACCAATTATAAGGCATACCTGACCACCAAGGCGGAGCCGGATACCCGGTATGAAGTTCCCGCCTGGGCGGAATTTGCCGAGGGCGGCAACGCTTATTCCGTCTTTATTTATGGGGACAATCCCGTCTTTGAGATGGATAACCTGGATATCGAGGACGGCAACAATGTGCTGGTGCTCAAGGAATCCTATGGCAATGCCTTTGCGCCCTTCCTCATGGCCAACTACGACAAGGTGTATGTGATCGACTACCGGCACTATGAAAAATCCCTGTACGACTTTGTGATGGAGCATGATATCCAAACGGTGATTTTCATCAACAATACCTTTGCTGCCAATACCGTCTATCATGCCGACAGGATCAATTACCTGGCCAATCAGCTTTGATGGGAGCCGGACCTTGGAAAGGGGGAAAAGCCCATGCGCCGGATGCTGGCGGCCCTGTTGGGAACGGGGCTGGCTTTGATTCTGCTGGCCGGCTGCGCGCCGGCAGGACTTTGGCGGTATCCCCGGCCGGCATCGGTTGAGGAGCCCGAATCCCAGCCGGAACTGCTGACGGTGGTGCTGCCTCAGGAGGCGGATCAGATCCTGCAGGACGCTATGGAATTGCTGGTGGCCAAGGCTAAGGACATTTCCGGCGGACAGCTGCTGGTGCAGGTGACTCTGGCAGAAGATCCTTTGGCTCTTTACCGTGAGGGAGCTGCAGAGGCGGTTGTCCTCACCATGGATCAGGCGGCACAGCTGGAGCCTCAGCTGGAATGGCTGCGCCTTCCTTTTTTGTTTCCCTCCTGGGAGAATCTGCTCATCGCCCTTTCTGACCCGGAAGGTCCGGTCATGGACGGCTCTCTGGATCAAACGATGAAAGGAGAGGTGCTGGGAATCTATTACGGAGGTTCCTGGGGCCTGGGTGCCAGGAGTACCCTGTATCTGGAGGAAGTGGGGCTGGAAGGCATGGGAACACTGGGAGTGGCCGAAGAATTGCCGGGACAGGAGATGCTTCGGGAATTGGGAGCCGCAAACCTGGTTTCCGGAAGCCTGGAGGAGCAGATCCAGCAGTTTGACAAGAAGGAGCTGCGGGCTCTGGAGATTCCCCTGTGTGGTGAAAGCTTGCCCCAGGAGTTAAAATGCTTTTATCCCACCCGGCACCGCATCGATACCCACTGGCTGATCCTGCAGGAGGATACGCAGCTCAGCGGAAAGGGGAAGGAGTATCTCCGGCAGGCGGTATCGTATACCATTGCCAGCCAGAATCAAGCCCGTACCGCTGCGGAAGAAGAGTGGTTGACTTTCCTGGAAACGCTCGGGGTGGAGATCCGGTCTCCTGAGGCGGATACGGTTTTTGACGCGGGAATGAAATATATTCGGGACCTTTATAAGGAGCAGCCGGAGCCTTTCCAGCGGATGTGGGAAAAACTGCTGCCTGCCATGCAGGGATAGCAGAAAGCACAAAAAATATGGCCCGGTGTAACCGGCTGAATTTGAAAGCGTCCGGATGCAAAACATTGCATCCGGACGCTTTTGGTTGAGCGGGGAAACCATGGCTCTGCCGGTGCAGGCGCCCCGCAAAAAACTTTCGCTTCAGGCATCGGGCGGAGCCAACTGCAAGAGCAGGCTTACAGTGATAAAAAACTTTGGTTGGAACAGCAGCTGTCCGTTTGCGGGCGGCGGAGGAAGAGAAGCCGGGGAAATAAAATTCAGTGCGTCTGGAGACACATGCCGCAACAGGCTCTTACAGGGCCAATTCAAGCCGCCGGCCGAGCCGGTGGTTATGACTGGCTGCCCAAAAGGCAATGAAAAAAGTTCTGGAACCAGAGGAAAGTGTATAAAAACTTTATGGCTCGTCTGTGCTGCGGCCGGGATTATCTTTCGGAAAGGAGAAAATAACTTCGGGGAAGTTTACTGCAAAATGGGCGGGAGAAGCGGTCAAGCTAAAGAACGTTTGTTTGATTTTTACCGGAGAATGTGCTATACTGAAAAAAACAGCGGGAAGGGAGGGAGAGGAATGGACCGAACCATCCTCCATTGCGACTGCAATGGGTTTTACGCGTCGGTGGAATGCGTATTACGGCCGGAACTTAAGGAGGTTCCCATGGCAGTATGCGGGAACCCGGAAAGCCGTCACGGAATCATTTTGGCCAAGAATGAGCTGGCCAAAAAATATGGAGTTTCTACCGCCGAGACGGTCTGGCAGGCTCTGAAAAAGTGTCCTTCCCTTACGCTGGTGCCTCCCCACCACGACCTTTACCGGCAGTATTCCAAAGTGGTCAACCGGATTTATGAGAGCTATACCGATCTGGTGGAGCCCTTTGGCATCGATGAATCCTGGCTGGATGTTACCGGAAGCCGGCAGCTGTTTGGCGAAGGCCGCCGAATTGCCGACGAAATCCGCCGCCGTGTTCGGGAGGAGGTGGGCCTTACCGTATCGGTAGGGGTCTCCTATAATAAAATCTACGCCAAACTGGGCAGCGATTATAAAAAGCCGGATGCCACCACGGTTATTACCCGGGAGAATCATCGGGAGATCGTTTATCCTTTGCCGGTGGGGGCGCTGTTGTATGTAGGCCGGGCGGCAGCAGGTGTGCTCGCTTCCATGGGGATACGTACCATTGGGGATCTGGCGGCGGCAGACCCTCATACAGTGGGTCTGCGGTTGGGAAAAACCGGTGAGCTGCTGGTGGAGTATGCCAGGGGAGAGGATCAAAGTCCGGTCCACTCCTATTATGAAGAGCAGGAAATCAAATCTGTGGGAAACGGAATGACCTTCCGCCGCAACCTGGAGGGAATGGAGGATATTACCGCCGGGGTGCTGGCTCTCAGTGATACGGTGGCGGGCAGGCTGCGTAAATACGGTCTGAAATGCCATACCGTTCAGGTACTGATCCGGGATCCTCAGTTTCACAGCATCTCCCGACAGCGCACCCTGGAACTTCCCACCAGTCTGGCATCCCAGCTCAGCAAAGTATCCCTGGAAATCATCCGCAGTTGCTGGAGGCTGGAGGATCCGATCCGTATGCTTACGATTACAGGATCCGGGCTGGTACCGGCAGATCAATGCTCCGAGCAGGTCTCCCTCTTTGATGGAGAGGAAAGCGCCCGTCGCCATAAGCGGGAAAAGCTGGAATCGGCCATGGACTCTTTGAGAGGGCGGTTTGGCCGGGATGCCCTGGCTTTTGGGGGAGTACTGGGGACGGATATTGGCGTGGAGCCTCGGCCCGGCTTCACCAGAGGCCGGGACTGCAAAGACAGCAGCCAGAAAGCGGATGAGGAGGATCACACCAGGGGCGAAGAAGATTTTTTTGGATAAAGCCAGGACCCTCGGCTAAGCCGGGAGTTTGGGTGTGCCATAAAAAGGGTTTATATCATCAAGCCCATCAAGAGGCGCTGGATAATCTGTCTTTTGCATCGCTTACACAGGGCCTGCAAACAGGCGGTTATTGTTCCAACGGGAATTTTATTTGTTATGAAATGAAATTGGCGGTGGTTTACCATACAATGTAAAAGTAGCGCCAATATGCGGTTAGCGTTACTCATTGCACCTTTTGGTGATGCCGGTGTGAGCCCTTTATGAGCCTTTTAGGGCTGGTATCCATAGCGTGTCTTTTGGATGTGGTTATGCTTCTTACTCTGCCGATGCTTGAAGTTCAAGGCTTTTACCCTCCTTGGCAAAGCCGGGAGGGTCTTTCAGTCAAAACAGACAACACAAAAAAACCGGAACCGGCAATGCCGGTTCCGGTTTTTTTTAAGAAGCAATTGCTGTTCGGCAATTAGGCAGCGGTGCTCTCGCTGGACTCAGCAGGAGCTTCGCTGGCGGCAGAAGCCTCAGAAGAAGCGCCGGCCTCAGAAGCAGCAGCATCAGAGGAAGCGGTCTCGCTCTCGGAAGCAGCAGCATCAGAGGAAGCGGTCTCGCTCTCGGAAGCAGCAGCATCAGAAGAAGCGGTCTCGCTCTCGGAAGCGGCAGCATCAGAGGAAACGGTCTCGCTCTCAGAAGCCTCAGAAGCCTCGGAAGACTCAGAAACCTCAGACTGAGAAGAAGAGCTGGGCTCAGAGCTGCTGGGGCTGGAAGCGGGTTCACTGCTGCAGGCCACGGCAGTGACCATCACAGCGGCCATAAGCATGGCGAACAGAATCTTTTTCATGACGATTTTTCTCCTTTTCCAATGCGTTTGCCCTATAGAAACAGGGCGATAATCGGTCCGGGCGGCTTGCCTGCCGCTCTCTGGACGTAAAGACAGTTTACTGGAAAGTTGTGAACAAATCACAAAAAACTATTGGATAAAATTTGACTGAAAAGTCAAAAAACTATGAATGCAATTGTGCAAAATACGAAAAGAAAACGAAAGATTCTTGTAAAAAAGCCTCCGAAGCGGCTGCTTCGGAGGCAGGAGTTGTGAAAAATATACTCAGTAATTCTGGGCCCGCAGAGCAAAATAAGCCTTGGGATGAGCGCATACGGGGCAAAGGTCGGGCGCGGTATCGCCAAAATGGATATGGCCGCAGTTCAGGCAGATCCAGGCCTTCTTCTCTCCACGCTGGAAAACAACGCCATCTTCGATGTTTTTGAGCAAAGCGCGGTAACGCTCCTCATGCTCTTTCTCGATTTTTCCCACGGACTCAAACAGAAAAGCGATGTGGTCAAAGCCCTCCTCCTTGGCGGTGGCGGCAAAACCGGCATACATATCGGTCCATTCATAATTCTCACCGGCGGCTGCATCCTTCAGGTTGGCCATGGTGTCGGGAACAGCACCGTCATGAAGCAGCTTAAACCAAATTTTGGCATGCTCCTTTTCGTTCAGTGCAGTTTCGGTGAAGAAATTGGAAATCTGTACATAACCATCCGACTTGGCTTTGGAGGCATAATAAAGATACTTGGTGTGGGCCTGGGATTCTCCCGCAAAAGCGGCCAGGAGGTTGGCTTCGGTTTTGGTTCCTTTCAAATTCATCTGCGTTACCTTCTTTCTGTAAAATTATAATCTGTCCGCACCGGCGGTTGCGGCGGTCAAGCCGTTTGTCTGCCGGTACTTATGATATCCCAATGGCTGAAAATGATACTGTGGCGGCGGTCAAAAGGTTTAACCTGCCTGCCGGACGGAACAACCGCCGCATATACCCTGAAAAAGGATCTGGAAATCTGTCACTGAAAAACCGGTCCGTTCCAGGATAACGCTGTCCAGCTGGTCCAGCTCCGGAAGTTCAACATCAAAGACCTGGCCGCACTGTGTGCAAACCATGTGGTAGTGGCAGTCGGTGCGGCCGTCAAAACGGTCGCTGCCGCCAGAAACAGGGATTTTAATCAGCGCGCCGGTCTCGGCCAGAAGATTGAGATTGCGGTAAACCGTTCCCAGGCTGATTCGGGGCGCTTGGGAGCGAACAGCCTCGTAAACAGTATCCGCGGTGGGATGGACAGGGTGCTCCACCACCCATTGGTAGATCAGCTCCCGCTGCTTGGAATACTTCATACTGGGGCATCCTTTCCTTGATAGGGGAATTATATAATGATAATCATTACTAAATTTTCTTTATCATACCATGATTTCCCCCAAGATGTCAACACCCGTAAAAACTTCTTTTTTATCCACGGCAGGAGAACCGGACGACAGGTTTTGGAAGCCTTGTCAAAGCGGATGCGGTATGGTAAGCTGTTCCAAAGAACTCTGGGAGATCTGCCCAGCAATGCGAATCAAAAGGAGAAACAAACGATGAAATGTATTTCCTGGAATGTCAATGGCCTGAGGGCCTGTATGGGCAAAGGATTTGAAACTTTTTTTAACCAGTCGGAGGCAGATTTTTTTGCCATACAGGAAACCAAGCTGCAGCCGGAACAGATCCAGTTTGCCCCGGAGGGCTATTTCTGCTTCTGGAACAGCGCCGTTAAAAAAGGATATTCCGGTACGGCGGTTTTTGCGCGTCGGGAGCCATTGACGGTATCTTACGGCCTGGGAATAGCAGAACACGACCAGGAGGGACGGGTCATCACCCTGGAATATCCCGATTTTTGGTTTGTAACCGTCTATACCCCCAACTCGCAGCGGGATTTGGCCCGGCTGGATTACCGGATGCAGTGGGAGGACACATTCCGCCGCTGGCTGCAGGAAAAAGATGCGGTGAAACCGGTAATTTTATGTGGGGATATGAATGTGGCCCATCAGGAGATCGACCTGAAAAACCCAAAGACCAACACCAAGAATGCCGGATTCACACCCCAGGAGAGGGAAAAAATGACCCAGCTTCTGGAAGCCGGGTTCTGTGACAGCTTTCGGGAGTTGTACCCGGACAAAACGGGAGCCTACAGCTGGTGGAGTTATATGTACAATGCACGGGCCAACAACGCGGGGTGGCGGATTGACTATTTTCTCCTGTCCCGCCGGCTGAGACCCCGGCTGCAGGAAAGTATGATCCTGCCTGAGGTCATGGGCAGCGACCATTGCCCGGTAGGACTGGTGCTGGAGGACTGAAAGCCTACATCCTGCGCCAGCGCACTACCACCATCAGCAGGAAACACAGCCCGGTAAAAACGGCGCATCCATACAGAATGGCGTCCGCATCAGAGGAGACGGTGAGGACCGTTCCCTGCGGCACCGGATAGCGCAGCAGCCGGCTCATCAGCTCCGGGTCGGTAAGGATAACATGAATAAACCCGTAGCTGAGGGCCGTAAGGGCGGCACCGGTCAAAAACAGGGCACGGATACATTTATAGGCGGGAGAAGTACGCCAGAGCCCCCGGATTTCTTTGCGCTTGCGGGGTTTGGCAGGCTTGCCTTTGGCGCCTCCTCCAAAAATTTCTTTCAGCTGAGACTCCCGGCGGGAAGTCCTGGAGGAAGTGGAATGGGACATGGGCACATCCTTGCCCGGAGCCTGTTTGGCCGGCGGCACGCTCCGGGAACAAGGTCATTATAGCATATTTATTGTCGAAAAAACAACGGCATTTTCCCCAGGCCAGTTGGGGGCGGGAAGAAGTCCGGCTTCAAAACCAGGGATACCGGCAGCGGATCCATCCGGTTGCAGAAATTCCTGCTGCACAGAAAAATTATGGATTTTGGGATGTCCGGACATGCGGCCGGAGCCCCTTTTTCAAGCCGCCCTTCCCTGCAGAAAAAAGCGCGGTGGTCAGTACAGCGGCTTTGGATACTTTCTTATCCCACAGGATCTGTGTTTCTCCAAAGCCAGACCGGAAGGAGAAGCCTGTGTAAGATATCGACATTTCGTGCAGAAAACTTTCCGGCTGTTGCTGGGATGGTTTACGCCGGAGGTTCTTCCGGACTTTGATCTGCTTCAGGATGAGGCTGTCAATATCTTTTTTGTAAGGGTTTCTCACCCAAACTGAGCTATGCCCCGATGGAAGGCACAAAAACAAATGCAAGCGGCATCCAAGGCCAATGGATGCCGCTTTTTTTATTACTGTATAAACTGCTGGCTTACCTGAGAAGACGTTTTGGAAAAGGGCTGGATTTTGGCCCAGGAATAAAGGGGCGGCTGGCAGCAAGTTGTTGGAAAAAGAAAGGGAAAAGGCATGGCAGCCCCATACTGCCGGCAGGGTAAAATCCTTGAAAAGCTAAGGGGCAGCAGGCGGGGAATGGACAATGCTTAGGGCTTTGATCTCCTGCCCCCGGACCAGAAGGGCTTCAATAAATTTATGAAGATAGTCGGGGGTGTCCCGACCTCTTTTATATCCGGCAAACACCCAGTTTTTTTCGGCGTCATTGATGCAGAACAGGTAATAATTGATCTGCCGGAGGTAGGTCATGGAATTTTTATACTGTTCCCGGTTGAAGCCTAGACCGTAGCCCTCATTGACAAGGCCCATGGCCGTCTCAAAGTTGCGGATCTCCATGATGCTTCCGGGACGGATATGCAGGTCGGAAAAAACCTTGTCCACATAAACGCGCAGGCTTTGCCGTTTGGTGGGGAGGATAAACAGTTCATCCCGGCAAAACTCCAGATCCAGATACGGATAGGGCTGCCCGGGGAGGGAGACGGCCCGTCGGTTGAGAGGATGATCTTTATGTATGGCAAGCAGGGGCTTATCTTCATAGAGCCGGACATTGCATAAATCTTTCTTTTCTTCTTCTGCATTGTAAATGAGCAACTGAATCCGGTTTTCGGCCAAAAAGTTTTCCAGTTCGGCCTTAACGCCTTCGCGGATGGTGACCTTGATGTTGGGGTATGCTTTCCGGAAACGGGCCATGGCGGGAGGAAGCAGCAGAGGTGCCCGGCGGAGCTGAACGCCGATGGACAATTCTCCATCGATATAGTTTTTCAGGTCATACAGCTGGGCTTCGAATTCCTGCTGCAGTTCCAGCATTTTTCGGGCCTTTTCCACGTACAGGTAGCCCGCTGCGGTGAGCAGGAACTGTTTATCCACCCGGTCAAACAGCCTGATCCCCAGTGTTTTTTCCAGATTGCTGATATAAAGGCTGAGAGCCGGCTGGGTGATAAAAAGTTTTTCGGCAGCCTTGGTAATGCTGCCGCATTCCGCGATGGTGCAGATATATTGCTGCTCTTTCAGGTTCATGGCTCCTCCTTTTGGCGGGATGATACCAGCCCCTTTTTGTCTATTATATCATTAATTTTCAATAAATGCCGTTAATTTTGTGTTAAAATCCATTGAAATTCTTATATTGTTCATTTGTTTTTCAAATTGTACAAATTATTTCTTCGATATTATACTAATTTTAGGGCGATTGACCATCCAAAAGCCGACGAGCGAAAGGAGAATCCTGCATGAAAGAAGCTTTATATCGGTATATCGACAGCATCGGAGAGGAAATGTGCAAGCTTTCCGATCAGATTTTTGACCATCCTGAGCTGGGTCTGGAAGAATATCAGGCCAGCAAGTGGCTGGCGGACTGGTTGGAAAAGGATGGATTTGAAGTCCAGCGAGGTGTGGTTGGTGTAGAAACCGCTTTCAAAGCGGTATACCGTCATGGAGAAGGCGGGCCCAACATCGGACTTCTTTGCGAATATGACGCTCTGCCCCAAATCGGGCACGCTTGCGGCCATCACATGCAGGGCCCCTGCATTTTGGCTGCGGCTTCCGCCCTGCGTCATGCAGATATACCGGAAAGCTATACTGTTACCGTCTACGGGACTCCTGCGGAGGAAAGCGTCAGCGGCAAGATCATGATGATCCAGGGAGGCTGCACCTTTGAAGAACTGGATGTGGCGCTGATGATGCATGCAGGAAACTTTACCCAGACGGACATCAAATCTCTGGCCCTTTCCAAATTCAAAATCCATTACCAAGGTGTCAGTTCCCATGCGGCCATCAAGCCGGAATCAGGCCGCAGCGCACTGGACGCGCTGATCCTGGCTTTTCAGGGAATCGAATTCCTCCGGGAGCATATCAGCACCGACGCCAAAATCCACTATACCATTCTGGACTGCGGCGGCACGCCGGCCAATATCGTTCCTGCCAGCGCCACAGCCAGTATGTATGTCCGCTCCTATAGCCGAACCTATCTGGACAGTGTGATTGAACGGCTGAAGAAAGTCCTGGAGGGCGCGGCCATGATGACAGAGACCAAGCTGACCATCACTACCGAAAAAGAGGTGGACAATAAGATCCCTGCCATCCGCCTCAATGAGCTGATCATGGAGCAGGCAAGGGAGATCGGTGCGCCCCGGCAGGCTCCCCCCAGAGAAAAAACCGGTTCCACCGACTTCGGCAATATTCTCCACAGGATCCCGGGTTCCTGTATCCGGGTAGCCTTTGTTCCTGATGGAACCCCATCCCATTCCCAGGCCTATGTGGATGCCGGAAAGTCCCCGGAAGCACACGACGCCGTCCTTTATGGAGCCAAGATCCTTGGAGCCACCGGGTATGAACTGATCAAACGCCCTGAGGTGCTCCGGGAAATCAAGGAAGAATACAAGACCCGGATCGCAGAGGAAAAGAAATAACCGGATCGGCACAGGGAGGGACCGGACAGACCGCTGAAGAAAGCCAACAGAATGAGTGAGGAGGAGTACAAATGGAAGCTTCTGCAATCAAGAAGAAAAAAGCCTTTAAAATGCCCCATGGCTACGTGGTCATTTTTATGATCCTGATTTTTGTTTCCATCATGACCTATGTCATCCCGGCGGGCGAATACCAGAGGGTTACCAATGAAGCCGGCCAGGAAGTGGTGGTACCTGATTCCTTCCAGTATGTGGAGCAGACACCGGTCCCATTTTGGAATATCCCCAGTCTGGTGATGCAGTCCTTTACCAAGCAGGCAGACATTATTTTTGGCATTATGATTGTGGGCGCCGGACTGGAGGTGCTGCTTTCCACCGGCATGTTCCATGCCTTTTGCAACAAGCTGTCAAAGGCGTGCTCCGGTAAGGAAAAATGGTTTATCCCGCTCTTTCTGCTGCTTTTTGCCAGCATCGGTATTACCCAGTCTACCAACAAGTTTATCGGATTCACACCGCTGGGTGTGATGCTGGCGGCCATGTTGGGTTATGACGCGGTTATGGGTGTGGCCATCGTCATGCTGGGAATCGGCATCGGCTTCAGCTCCGGCATTTTTGCTGCCACCACCGCCGTGGCCCAGGGCCTCGTAGGACTGCCCGCCTATTCCGGTATTTCCATGCGTATTGTCGCTTTCATAGGCCTGTACATCATCACCGTGATCTTCCTGATCCGCTATGGCGAAAAGACCCGCAAGGATCCCACCAAGAGCGTCCTTTATGGGGTTCCGGACATCAAAAAATTTGATGTGGATGAAATGGATATCCAAGTGGAAAAGCGTCACTACCTGGTTCTGGTGGTTTTCCTGGTTTCCTTTGCGGTCCTGATTTACGGCTGCCTCAACTTTGGCTGGACACTGCAGGAAAATGCCATTGTCTTTATGTGGATGGGGATCCTGAGCGGTCTGGCCTATGGATACACGCCCAGCAAGGTAGCTTCTGAGTTTGTAAAAGGCGCAAAAGGGATGACCTCCGCCGCCCTGATCGTAGGCTTGGGCGCCGCCTGCACCCTGATCATGAACCAGGCCAACATCCTGGATACGGTGGTAATGGGAATGGCTTCCACACTGGATTATCTGCCCCAGCTGCTGAAAGGCCCTGCCATGCTCATCATCAACATGGTGGCCAGTGTCTTCGTTACTTCCGGTACGGGCCATGCCGCTGTGGTCATGCCGATTCTGGCCCCTGTGGCCGATCTGGCGGAAATCAGCCGCCAGACGCTGGTTCTGGCCTATCGCATGGGCGACGGTATCTGCGGCTACGTACAGCCTCACGGCGGCTCTCTGATGCCTTTTATCGCCGCCGCTGCTATCCCCTATGAAAAATGGATGAAGTTCTTTGGCAAATTGTGGGGCATGTGGGTCGGTTTCGCCTGCATCCTGATGGTGGTTTGCCAGCTGATCAATTATCAATAATTCCAGTTCCCCTTTGACAGATATCCCCCTCAGCCCGGCAGGGACAGCCAAAGCTGTCCCTGCCGGGCTGTTTCTTCAAACCGTGAAAAAGAGACCTCTTCCTGGTGAAAGAAACGGGGAATAGGCCCGCCATATCCCGGAAAAAGAAGAGCGCAGAGCCGTCAAACGTTGGACAGTTTTTTTAGAATCCTTTGGACAGAACTCTGGAATTTACAGAGGAAAAGGCAGCAAAATGGATTGGAGAGCCTTGGATTTGGGAGGATATTTTGCCGGTTCCTACCGCCTCCGCTGCTGAAGCCTGAAGGCCCAATCCGAAAAATAAAACGCACAGCGGATAACAGTTCTGACCATGATCCCGGAAAAGGAAAATATTTTATGGGAGCGGAAAAGAGAGAACATCTCCTCTACATTGCGTTGTAAGAAAAAGAATATCTGAAAAAGCCTGAAGCAGTATGCGTATCCAATCACGGGAGATAGAAGCATCTTGCCTGTCAGAGAAAATATGATAAACGAGACCCCCTAAAACCCTGCTTTGCATCTGGTGGCTCCATGGGCACCGCTTTCCCTTTTTAAACGCCCGCCAACAGGGCTTTGAGAAGAATGCTTCTATACAAAATCCTCCTATATAAGCCCGCCGGTTTTCAGGCGGCCTCCATTGCCTGACAGCCTGCTTTGTGGTATCCTTTAAATGATTCCAATGGAGGAAAAAGCTGCCGTGAGCTGATGCTTTTTATAAGCGCCACAGACGCAACGGGAAGGATCAGCCTCTCATAAGCGGGATCCTCCGCAGCACAATACTTTTCCGCAAAGGCTTATGGATCGCTTAGGAAAGCGCTTTTTTTCCATAAGCCGGCACGCCTGAAAATTTGATGCCGGCCATAAAGCGCTGCCGCTTGGGAGGAGCCCGTGACTGCCGGTATCTGTCTGTACCAGAAAAAAGGAGGCCTATTCATGAAAGGAACTGTACTGTATCATTCCAGAACCGGCAATACCAGAAAGATGGCGGAGATCATTGCGGAGGGAATGGAGCGTGTTTCTCATACGCAGGCCCGTGCCATGTCCATAGAAGAAGTGGACGAGGAGTGGCTGAAAGAAAGTGTATGTATTGTGGTGGGAAGTCCCATTTACCATGCCAGCATGAGTGGAGAAATGAAAGTTTTTCTGGAAAAGATGGGAAAATATGGCATTGCCGGCAAGCTGGGGGGAGCTTTTGCCACCGCAAACTATATTCATGGAGGCGGAGAGCTGGGAATCCAGGCGATCCTGGATCATCTGCTGGTTTATGGAATGCTGGTTTATTCCGGAGGAGGATCCCAGGGTAAACCGGTGATCCATCTTGGGCCTGTAGCGATAGCTGGCAGGCTGGAGGAAAGCCGCGAAACATTTGAATTGTATGGACAGCGGATGGCACAGAAAGCAGCGGAACTTTTTGAAAAAGTATAGGACTGTCTGAAGTATATAGGGAAAAGGGCTGCTGCAAAACAGCCCCGACCAAAAAAACACACAAAAATCGGTCCTCAAAAGAAGCAGAACCGCTTCCTTTGAGGGCCGATTTTCATTGTCAGTCTCGAATTTTTTCTGCGCAGACCGCTAACGCATTTTTATTTTGTGGCAGCCCCTTTCTTATTGACTGGCCGCACTGCCGGCAGAGATGCCCGGAATGAAACCGGGAAGCCCTTTTTCTCTGTGCAGGGGAAGGCCAAACGGCTGCTGATGGGATGGTAATGGCAAAAAAGATGTTGAAGAAACCCCATGGCGGCACGAAGTTCCCAGGGGGTATGCTTCAGAAAGGTAAAGCAGCCCCATGCCGGGAAAGATCCGCCGCAGGAACCGTGGAAAGCCGGATGGAAAACAGAAAAGACAAAGGCCTGTACCGTGGGGAGAAGTATACGGTTTACTTTTATGATTGGGGCCGGTGATTCCCCGAGGCGCAGCCGCAATGCACGCAGTGTCTGCCGGAGAAATGTCGTCTATGGAAAAGGGGGGCTACCGGGCCAGATTCTTTCGACGCTTTTCCTGATACATCCCCTCATCCATACGGCGGAGGAAATCATCCACCGAATCACCTTCTGCGCGGAAGACGCTGAAGCCCATGGAAAGGGAGACCTTGTAGGGTTTGGTGCCGGCGGCGTTAAACTGTTCCGTACCGCGGTGGATGGCATCCATCAGATCCACCATTTCCTGAGGATCGCTGATGCTGCGGATGACAATAAATTCATCCCCGGCATAACGGGCCACAAAGCCTTTTCCCTGGATGGTCAGGCGCAGGATCTGCCCGATGCTCCGGAGCGCGTCATCCCCCATGGAATGACCCAGTGTATCATTGATTTCCTTAAAAGAATCCGCGTCCATCAGGATGCCCGCCAGCATTTTTTTGTTCCAGGTCTTTTGAATCTGGTAGGTGAGATAACGGTCCAGATACTGACGGTTATAGAGGCCGGTGAGACTGTCTACCCAGGAAGCTTCGTTCTGGATGTTGATATACAGGGACACCACCCCCACCGCTACGGAAGGCCAGATGAGCGACAGACCATAGAAGCACAGTTGAAGGAAGCTGCCGATAAAGACGGGGATCAGAAAGATGATGGCGGGAAGAAAGATATATTTTTTCAGTTTTCTCCGGCAAATGTATACCAGCGCCATCCCATAGATGAGATAGCCGTAAGTGACCAGATAGGGAAGAAAAACCCAATCAGAACGCTGATAGACATTGGCTTCGTTTACGGTGAAAAAAATACCGGTAATAAAATTGGAAGCGCTCATGAAAATGATGATCAAGGCTGGGATGGCGACAAATGGATAGATTTTTCTGATCCTGGAAAAATCCTCAAAAAGCTTGTAGTCCACATACACCGTCCAGATAAAAGCAAAAAAGATATCCACCACAAACAGGATGGTATTCAAAAAAACAGAGAGGAGCCGGGCACCCGGAAACATCCTGCCGTCCAGAACAAAACCGCCTGCTTCACAGATGCACAGCAGCATGGTCAGCAGCGCCATCAGTTCAAAAATTTTTTCATCAAAAAATACATTACGGGCATTGAGGCGATTACTGATTAAAAGGATGATCATCAGTGCCACGCCTATGGCGTTTGCGATGAGGACAGACGGCAGATCCACCACAGGACAGACACCTCCCGGAAAATAGGATTGCGGCTTTCTATTAGCATACCATGGGAAAAGATTCTCCGCAACCGCAAAACGGCTTTTTTGTGAACACAGCACCCCAAAACGGGGAAATTGCAGCAGTAATGCAGGGGGCGCTTTAAGCATTACAAGAGGCGGCAGAAACGATACTCTGTGCAAAGGAAGCTGTTTTTAACCGTGGGAATATTCCCAGCCGCTGCTGAACTGCTGAAGGTGATTGATATAAGCCATATAAGTATCGAACCGGGAGGATTCATCGGTGTAATAAAGATAGGTAGGGTAGCGGTAAGGAGAGCCGTCAGAGCGGTAGATGGGCTTCCAGTACAGCTTGTCCGTAACATCCCGGTAACGGGATGCGGAAATAACACTCCATCCCAGCCCGGCCTTTACCAGGCTGACGATACAGCGGGAGGTCCCCTCTACCGCAATGGGAGAAACAGGGGGCGGACTGTCGAAATAAGTTCCCAGCCATTCGTCGATCAGCTGCACCACCGTGGTGCCCGGGAGGTTGCGCAGGAGGGGACGGGTATGCAGCATTTCTTCTGTAATTGGCTCGGAGGCGATGATCACCAGCGGCTCATCAAATATCTGAACAGCATTCCCGCCTTCCGGACGCCGGCCGCGGATGGTGCACATCATCAGTTCTCCGGTTTGGAGAAGCCGGAGAAGCTCCGGCGTGGAGGCAATGCGGATATGGACCTTGATGTTGGGATATTGCGTGTTAAAATCCTTCAGCTGGGAGTTGAGAAAATACTCCAGCATGGTTTCGGTGGTACCCAGACGGATGGCTCCGGACAAAGCAGATCCGGCGTGGCTTACTGCATGATGGATATCATCGTCGTATTGGATCATGAGGTTGGCAAACGTATGGAGGCGCAGGCCGGCACTGGTCATTTCCACCCCCCGGTTGCTGCGGATAAAAAGGCTTTGTCCAAATTCGCTCTCCATCTTGGAGAGACGGTAAGAGACCGCCGGCTGTGAGATAAAAAGCTGTTCAGCGGCTTTGATCATACTCTTTTCCTGGTATAGAATTTTAAGCAGCTTCCAGTCAATCAGATCCATAGAAACTCCTTGCTGTTTTAGTCTGATATAAAATTTATTTATAACGTATGCAGCAATTATATGCTTCCCAATTTGTACGGTCAAGTATAAAATGGCAATAGTAGATAAAAAATGATATTTTATCATAAATTCTATAAATATTATGAAGGCGTTGTATCAGACGATCAGGGAGCCGGGCTTCCAGGAGCATTTGATACCTTTATGGACAGACCCGGCAGTATGCGGAAAAGAAGCGGCCATGACACATTTAAAGAAGCAATCGGGAGACGGCGCGTAAAACCACATGAAAAGAGCGCCGCACCCCTTCCTCAGGAATGAAGGGGCAACAACCATCTAAGCTTATCTAAAGGAATCTTTAAGCTGTTTTTTAAAATGGCACAGTGCTCTTATCAGTTCCGGCATACCAGAACAGAGGAACTCAAGACATGACTTTTGCGGGGGATGCTCACGGCCTTTTGGGTGGTTTTGGAGAAGGCTCCCCATCATGGAAAGCATGCCGGACTGCGGAGCCATATCATTTTTCCGCCTGCAAAAGCATCCAAAACGAAAGAAAAAAGCAGTTGTATAAGAAGCTGGAATGAACGGGAGGAATCGGCCTTGAAAATCAAACAGACCGCCGTTGCCGGTACGCTGGAATCCAGTGATGTCATGGTGACGGTAGAACCGGGCAGCGGGCTGGAGCTGTCCATCAGCAGCAGTGTTATCAACCAGTATGGCCGCGCCATCCGGGCATCCGTTCTGGATGTCCTGGAACGGCTGGAGGTTCAGGACGCCAGGGTCACCATCGTGGACCGGGGCGCTTTGGACTGTACCCTGCGGGCGCGGGTGGAATGTGCGGTTTTCCGGTCAGGGGAGATTTCGGACAAGAATATCCCATGGGGAGGGGCGGTACAATGAAAAAGCCGGATAAAAACAGGCTCAGAAGAACCATGATGTTCCTCAGCGCCCAGAAGCCCAGCCTCATCAAGGATGCCTACATCTACGGCAGCGACAGCGTCATTCTGGATCTGGAGGACGCCGTTTCCGAAAATCAGAAGGATTCCGCCCGATTTTCCCTCTACCATGCCCTGAAAAGCGTGGATTACGGAGATACGGAGCGTCTGGTGCGTATCAACGGCCTGGATACCCCTCACTGGCAGGAGGATGTCCGGGTATGTGTGGCAGGAGGGGCAGACGGCATCCGCATTGCAAAATGCGAAAGCGCCCGGGATGTGCAGATTGTTGAGGAAGCGGTTGCCGCGGCAGAGAAGGAATTTGGTGTGGAAGAGGGGCGCACCCTGCTGATGGCGGCATTGGAAAGTCCGCTGGGGATCATCAATGCCCTGGAAATTTGCAAAGCGTCCCCCCGGATGTTTGGCATTGCGCTGTCAGGCGGCGATTACCGCCGCTGCCTGCATACCAAATATTATCCCAGCGGCAATGAACTGTTTGTCGCCCGGGGAAATATCGTCATTGCGGCCCGGGCAGCCGGCATCCAGTGCTTTGACACCGTATTTACCGATTTTAATGATATGGAGGGCTTCCGCCGGGAGACCATGCTGATCAAGGAAATGGGTTTTGACGGAAAATCCATCGTTACCCCCAAGCAGATTGCCATTGTCCACGAGATCTTTACCCCTACCGCCAGGGAGATTGCTGAGGCTGAGCGGGTGGTGCTGGCGATCCGTGAGAACGCCAAAAAGGGGATCGGCATCTTTAAAGTGGATGGAAAAATGCTGGACGTCGCCTTTGTGGAGGGGGCGGAACGCACCCTGGCTCTGGCCAGGGCAGCCGGATTGTATAAGGGGGATCTGTAATCATGAGAAATGCAGTAGGCAGAGAAATCCCCGACCAGTTGCTCACTGGCGGCAGAGAGGTATTCCAGGGCAACGCTTACCGGGAAAATGCTCAGTATACCAAGGCGGGGCCTACCGTGCGGGCCAGCGTCATGCCCAGAGAAAGCAAAGTGGTGGCCTCCATCCGGGAAGCGATTCTCCAGTGCGGCCTCAGGGACGGCATGACCATTTCTTTTCATCATCATTTTCGGGATGGGGATTATATTGCCAATATGGTAATGAAGGAAGTGGCTGACCTGGGAATACGGGACATTACCATTGCGGCGTCATCCATGGGCGCGGCCCATGATCCCATTGCGGAGTACATCGAACAGGGGATCGTCACAGGCCTTCAGACCAGCGGGATCCGCGGAAAAATCGGCGAGGCCGTTTCCACCGGGAAGCTGAAAACTCCCGCCATCCTGCGCACCCATGGGGGACGCGTCCGGGCCGTTGAATGCGGCGAGGTCCATATTGACGTGGCGTTTATCGGAGCGCCCACCAGCGACGAGTACGGCAATGCCAGCGGGAAGGGCGGAAAATCCGACTGCGGCGTATTGTCGTATGCCGACGTGGACGCCCGGCATGCCGACAAGGTAGTGATCATTACCGACACCCTGGTGCCGTTCCCCAACCAGCCTTGCAGCATCAGCTGTGTGAACGTGGATTATGTGGTGGTAGTGGATGAGATCGGCAATCCCGCCAAAATCGCCAGTGCCGCCGCACGCATCACCGATAACCCCAGGGACCTGAAGATTGCCGAAAAATGCGCCGGGATCATGAAGGCCACGCCCTACTTCAAGGACGGTTTTTCCTTTCAGACCGGTGTGGGAGGGCCTTCCATTGCGGTCACCCTGTTCCTTAAAAAATATATGCAGGAAAAAGGAATCCGCATGGGGTGGATCGTAGGGGGGATCTCCACCCCCATGGTAGATCTGCTCAAGGAAGGCTATGTGAAGTACCTGGCGGATACCCAGGACTTTGATACCGGGGCCATCGCTTCTTTGGGGGTCACCCCCGGCCACTTTGAGGTGACCTGCTCCGAGTATGCCAATCCCATGAATAAGGGCGCTTATGTAAACAAACTGGACTTTGTGGTGCTGGCGGCGCTGGAGATCGACGTTCATTTTAATGTAAATGTCATTACCGGATCGGATGGGATCCTTCGGGGCGCTCCCGGCGGGCATCCTGATACCGCCAACGGGGCCAAATGCACGATTATTGTGGCGCCTCTGGTACGAGGGCGGATCCCCACCGTCTGCGACAGCGTCGTTACGGTGACTACCCCCGGCGAATCGGTGGATATTCTGGTGACCGAATACGGCGCGGCGGTCAATCCCAGGCGCCGGGACCTGATGGAGGCCCTGGACGCGGCAGGAGTCCCCCATGTGACCATTGAGGAGCTGAGGGACAAAGCCTATTCTATGGTAGGAGTTCCCGACCCTGTCCGCTTTGGAGACAGGGTGGTGGCGATTCTGGAGGCCCGGGACGGGACCCTGCTGGATGTGGTAAGGGAAATCAAACCTTACAGCTTTGACGAATGACGCTGCGGCCCATAAAAAAACGCGCTCTCATCGGTTTTGCGGACCGATGGGGGCGCGTCGTTGCGTACTCTTCCTCTCTCTCAAAAGGACGGCGGAAATGCCGCCGCAGATCCTCTGCTTCGTGGAGGGCAAGCCGGAACCCGATGGACCGGCGTATGCGGGAAGTTCCGGCAAGCGGCTGTTTGCCTGTCCGGTTGATCGAAAACAAAGCCTTTGTACCCTCCTGAAGAGCATGAGAGCCTTTATTCTGGTTTTTGACGAAGCAGCATAAACCAAGGGGGGAAATACTCCCCCGGAAAATCATTCCTTCAAAAATACCGGGATGTCGGGGGAAGAAAGGGCAGGATCAAAGCGGAAGCCCAGGCGGGAAAAGTTTCGGATCTCTTCCGGCTCACGGACAGATTTTTCTGCCAGGAAGCGGACCATTTCGCCCCGGGCCATTTTCACATACACGCCCTTTTCCCGCAGACGGCCGTTTTCCAGCTGACCAAATACCGGAGTGACCCAACGGATTCCAGGGGAGAGGTGAGGCCGGACGGCCCGGGCATACTCCTCGGAAGCCAGATTGAGGATCACACCCTCTGCTTCCTTTTCCAGCGCTGCCGACAGCGTATCCCCCCAAAAGGCATACAGATCCCGGAAAGCACCCACATCCAACCGGGCCTGCATTTCCAGCCGGTAGGGAAGGATGCCGTCCAGGGGGCGCAGCAGTCCGTAAAAGCCCGACAGGATACGCAGATGCTCCTGAAGGTAAGCCAGCTGGCTGTCCGTAAAGGCGCCGGGCAGCATGTACTGGTACTGGATCCCCCGATAGGACAGAAGAGCGGGGGCGGCGGGCTGCCTGTCCAGATCCATATCCCGGAACATGGCAAAGGCCTGGGAGGCCAGCTTTTCGCTGCAGCCCAAAAGGACCCGCAGCTGAGGAAGAGAAAACTCCCGCAGCCGGGCCAGCAATTCCCGGGAGCGATCCAGAAACAGGGGCGCTCCGGCGGGAGACAGGGAATCGGGGTCCCAGTACATCTGTTTGGCGGGAGAGATGATGACAATCATAGCGCCGTCTCCTCCAGAATCATCCTGGCAGCATCCAGGTCCCGTTCCACTTGCCGGTGGACCTCCTCCAGACCGCTCATTTTGCGCACCTCCCGGACAAAGCCGCGGAATTCCAGCAGCACCCGCCGGCCATACAGATCTCCTTCAAAATCCGGAAGGTAGGTTTCAACCGTCACCTGGTCGCCGCCCACCGAAGGCCGGGGCCCCACATTGGTCAGCCCGGCCTGTTCCCTGCCGTCAAAACGGAACAAGGTGGCGTAAACCCCGTGGGGCGGCAGGACGCTTCCGGCAGCCGGATCCAGATTGGCGGTGGGCATCCCTACCGTGCGGCCCAGGGCCCGGCCGTGGATGATGGTGCCTTCCAGGGTGTAAGGACGGCCCAGGGCCCGGTTTACGCCCTCCAGCCCCTCCCGGGGAAAAAGTTCTTCCAGCAGCTTGCCGGTGTTCAGGGAAGAGGTTTGGGCAAAATGAAACAGGAAGGTGACAGCCAGCAGATCGGCACATCCGCCGGGGCTGATGTTTTCCCGGATATACGCCCGGTCCATTTCCGCCAGCTCCCCGGAAGAAAGCTCTCCCTGCTCCAGACGGGCCGCCATGGAAGACCGCAGCTGCCGCTGGCGCTCCAGACTGGAACGGGCGATCACATTGGTATCTTCCACATGGGCCATCAGGTGGGTCAAAGCAGCCGTTCCGGCGGCGTTGGGGCCGTCTCCCCGTCTCAGGCGCTCCTGCAGAACCGGCAGGCCATACCGGCGAACCGAAGGGAACCCGGCGGCTGCTTCCCCGCGGATCCCGGTGATCCCGGCGGCACAGTATAATTTTTCGCCAAAAGTAGCGGCGGTGGCGGCAGCAACTCCTTCAAAATCCCGCAGAGCGGGGGTGGCCATAGCGGATGCCGCGGCGCCCAGAGACTCCGGCGTCCAGGGGGTTCCCAGAACGGCCAGCCGCCCCATGGCGGCGCAGAGGATCCCCAGGGAGAAAATGGCCCCCTTATGGGTGTTGACTCCGCCTGTGGCCTGAAGCATGGCCTCCTCCGCCAGCTGGCCCGGATAGCGGAGCCGGGCGAAGAGGCCGGCGGGATCCTCGTCCTGCAGCGCCCCTCCCAACGCGGCGCATTGGCGGAAATAGGGAAGCAGGACGCTGGCGCTGTCCATAAAGGTAAAAATATCCATATCCTGGTGTGCGCCGGAATTGGCCCGGTCCACCAGCCCAGGCTTGGGGGTGACGGACACCTCGTACAGCAGCCCCCGTACCGCCAGCGCGGCGATATGGTCCCACAGCCTGCCGTCAAAATGCCCCAGGATGATCTCCCGGGTGCGGCGGCGCAGTTCTTCCACACTGTGGGAGCGATTGCGGGCGCAGGCAAAGGCGTCTCCGCCGCATACCAGGCAGCGGCGGCCCCGGCCTCCCATAGTTTCCCGGGAGAGCTTGCGCCCCGAAGTATCCAGCACGTCAATATCCAGAAGACGTCCCAGATCGGAGGATTCCTCGATCCGGGACATAAGTTCCTTGATGCGGACCGCATCCCCCGCCACGGCCAGGCGCAGTTCACAGCCGGTTTTGGCACGGTCTTCTTCCCGGGCCAGAGGAGCCAGGCCGTGACGGCGCAGCTGGTCCAGAATCAGACGGCAGCCTTCGTCAAAGGCCCGGTCAGCCGAGAGAGAACGCTTGTAGGGACCGGCCAGATTGAGGGTAAAGCTGACCAGGGGCACACCCCAGGTTTTCAGCAGCGCCTGCTGGCGCTTTACCCGCTGCTCCCGGGCTTCCAGCATTTCTTCCAGGCAGACCGGGCCGCAGGAATGATTGTTCATAGGGACAGGGCTCCTTACGTCGTGTTTTTGCCGGTGGGCACTGATGCTATTGTATCATAAAGAAAGCGGCGGGGCACTATTCAAAGCGAAAAAAATCGTGTATCCTATTCTTGAAAAGACGGACAAGCAAAAGGAGGCAGGCAGCGTGTTTGACGGCGAATACCAGGAATATGAGATCTACCCAGGCAGCAGCACCGCCATGGCCCAGCTGGATGCCCTGCTGGAGCGGGAGGGCATCCGCCGGGATGCAAACCTGGAATACACCATCGGCCTGTATGACGATGGCCAACTGATCGCCACCGGATCGGTATTCCGCAATACCCTGCGGTGTATGGCGGTGGATTCCCGTCATCAGGGCGAGGGGCTGCTCAACCGGGTGATCTCCCGGCTCATCAGTTACCAGGCCCAGCGGGGGATCTTTGACCTTTTTGTTTATACCAAATGTGATACCGCCAAATTCTTCGCTGACCTGGGCTTTTACGAGATCTGCCGTGTGCCGGGGCAGGTGGTGTTTATGGAAAACCGAAGGGGAGGCTTTGCCGGCTATCTGAAGAGCCTGGGAGACGGCGGGCCGGGGGAAAGCCGGGCAGCCGTGGTGATGAATGCCAACCCCTTTACCCTGGGGCACCGGTATCTGGTGGAGCGGGCGGCGGCGGAAAACGACCGGGTCCATCTGTTTGTGGTTTCGGAAGATGTATCGCTGGTGCCCTTTGAAACACGGTACCGCCTGGTACGGGAAGGTGTGGCGCATCTGGACAATGTGACCCTCCACACCACCGGCCCCTACATGATCTCCAGCGCAACCTTTCCCTCTTACTTTATCAAGGACAGCCAGGATGTGATCCGCGCCCAGGCCAGGCTGGATCTTCAGGTCTTTGGCGGGATTGCCGCCCAGTTGGGAATCCGGGCCAGGTATGTGGGGGAGGAGCCTTTCAGCCAGGTGACGGGGATCTACAACGCTGTTATGGCAGAGGAACTGCCCCGGAAGGGGATCCGGTGTGTGGTCCTGCCCAGGCAGGAGCAGGGCGGTTCAGCCATCAGCGCCTCGGCGGTGCGCCAACTGATCCAGGAAGGGCGGATGGAAGAAATGAAGGCGCTGGTGCCGGAAAGCACCTACCGGTACTTTGTTTCGCCGGAAGGAGCCGAAACGGTGCGCCGCATCCGTGAATCAGCGGATGTGATCCATTACTGAAAATCCCACTGTTCCGGGGAATGAAAAGGGCTGAGACGGTATTTGCCGCTTCCTGAGAAAGGATGCCGGGACACAGTAAAAATTGGAAAGCCTTCTGCCAGGGTTTAACGGGTCTATTTCAGCCCCAAAGGCGCAGAATAACTACTGGGGTGAAGGAACGATGAAAAAAGAAAAGCCCCACAAGGAGCAGCCGGCTGCCCCCGCTCGGGCGGGGGAGGAGCCGGTACCGCCCGCCGGATTTTTTGCGGGGATCACCGGAGAAAGAGAACCGGGGGCGGAGGTACAGCGGCAGCTGGCGGCTCATTACGCTCCGGAACAGGGAACGGAGTAAACGCCAGCGGCAGATGCAAGCCGACCTTTTTCAGACGGCGGCAGGGGGAGAGAACTTTGGCCGGAAGGCCAGGGGGCTCTCCCTTTGCTGCGTTTGCCAAAATGCGGAGCGCCTGCCGGGGCTTGCGGCACACAGCACGGCAGAGAAGACCCTGAGGATGGTCGTGGACGGATTCTGTGTCAGTTTCCGGCACACTTGTCCCGTTTTTCCCTGTACCCGTCCAGGGAATTTCGGACGGATACCTTTGGGGCAGATATGCTGAAAATAAAGAAATTTGAAAGATTTTTTGTGGGAGATACAAAACGGTCTTTGGTTGTACGGGAAAAGGAAAAACCCCTTATTGGCCGCTCTTGCAACCGGGAAAGCAACCCGCTATAATGAAAACTGTACCGGTAAAATCAGGGGGCGGAAAAAACGGCCTCCATGGTTTCGGAATGTTTTTTGGAGGATGGCATGGAAAAATGGAAGGCTGGGCGTGTGGCTGCCGCCGGGGCAGGCCTTGCCCTGGCAGGTGCCGCGCTGTTTTTTTCCTATGAGCGGTGGAAATGCCCCTTTCGGGCCATTACGGGCCTGCCCTGTGCCGGATGCGGTGTTACCACTGCCTTCCGGTTGCTGCTCCGGGGAGATGCGGCGGGAGCCTGGCATGCCAATCCGGCAGTGTTTTTTTTGATTCCCTGGTGCCTGTGGGCGGCACTGCTGTATATCCGCCGGGGTGCGCAGGCCTGGAAAAGCAGAAGCCTTTGGATTGTCCTGGCGGCAGGTCTGGTCATGGTATGGGCCGGAAGAATAACTGGTATGGTTTTGTTTCCCTAAACTCAAATAATAACGACACAAGGAAAGGCAGGACAGGAACATGTACGACAAGATGATGGATACCATCGGGTTCGTCAGCGGCTTTGACAGCGAAGTGGGAGCCGCCATGGCTCAGGAGCTGGCCCGTCAGCAGCGCAATATTGAGCTGATCGCTTCTGAAAACTTTGTCTCCCCCGCCGTTATGGCCGCTATGGGCAGCGTGCTCACCAACAAATATGCCGAAGGATACCCCGGCCACCGCTACTATGGCGGCTGCGAGAAGGTGGACATTGTGGAAGACCTGGCCCGGGAACGGGCAAAGGCCCTTTTCGGCGCGGAGCACGCCAATGTACAGCCTCACTCCGGCGCCCAGGCCAATCTGGCGGTGTATTTTGCCCTGGTCAACCCCGGCGACACCATCCTGGGAATGAATCGGGCCCACGGAGGCCATCTGACCCATGGTTCCCCTGTCAATATGTCGGGAAAATACTATAACTTTGTGGCCTATGGCGTTTCGGATGACAAGCAGGTCATCGACTACGACGCCCTGCGTGAGACCGCCCGGGCCTGCAAGCCCAAGCTGATCGTGGCCGGAGCCAGCGCCTACCCCCGGGAAATCGACTTTAAGACCATTGGGGAGATTGCCAAAGAAGTGGGCGCTTACTTTATGGTGGATATGGCCCATATCGCCGGTCTGGTGGCGGCAGGGCTCCACATGAGTCCCGTCCCCTATGCCGACGTGGTGACCACCACCACCCACAAGACCCTCCGGGGCCCCCGGGGCGGCATGATCCTCTGCCGGGAGGAACTGTCCAAGCAGATCGATAAGGCCATTTTCCCGGGAACACAGGGCGGACCTCTGGAGCACATCATTGCCGCCAAAGCGGTCTGCTTCGGCGAGGCCCTTAAGCCCGAGTTCAAGGCATACCAGCAGCAGATCGTCCGCAACGCCAAGGCACTGGCCGCTGCTCTGATGGCCAAGGGCTTCGACCTGGTCTCCGGCGGAACGGACAACCATATGATGCTGCTGGATCTGCGCTCCATGCACATCACCGGTAAGGAGCTGGAGCATCGTCTGGATGAGGTGTATATCACCGTCAACAAAAACGCCATCCCCAACGACCCCGAGAAGCCCTTTGTTACCAGCGGTATCCGGGTGGGTACGCCTGCCGTCACCACCCGTGGCCTGGTGGAGGCGGATATGGAAATCATTGCCCAGTGCATCTACGATGCGGCAGTCAACTTTGACGATAAGGCCGACGAGATCCGCGCTGCGGTGGAAGGAATCTGCTCCCGGTACCCCCTGTACCGGTGATCCAAATTCTCCGGGTCAGACTTCCGGCGCTTTTCAAAATGGAACCGGCCGCCATTCCCAACAGAACGGCGGCCGGTTTCGGCTGTGCGCCCTGCCCGGTATAAGAAAATATTTGGCGGGAAAAGCATGCCCTAAACAGGTGTGGACCTGCACGGGAAGGCTGAGCGGCCCTCCTGTGTATACAGTGGGCCGCTCACCGCACTCGGGCGGGATACAGCTATTTGCCGACCGGCACGGGAAGAAGCGAAAAGGCACGGATGAGTACCGTGCCCGGGAAAGGCTTTCGGAGATAAAATCCGGGACCAACGGCGGTGCGAAAAATTCTTATAACTGCATATCCCGGTTCAAAGAAGAGAGGAAGATCATATGTCTACGCCTTTGGCAGAACGGATCAGGCCTAAAACCCTGGACGATATGGTAGGGCAGGAGCATCTTCTGGGCCCTGGGGGGATCCTCCGCCGCATTGCCCGGGGGAGCACCATTCCCAATATGATTTTTTACGGGCCGTCGGGAGTGGGAAAAACTACCGCTGCCCGAATCATCGCTGGCGCCGCCGGGAAGACCCTCTACAAACTCAACGGTACCACAGCCTCCACCGGGGACATCAAAGCTCTGATCAACGATCTGGACAGCTTTGCCGGAGTGGGGGGCGTGGTGCTGTATCTGGATGAGATCCAGTATCTGAATAAAAAACAGCAGCAGACCCTGCTGGAATTTATCGAGAACGGATCCATTACCCTTATCGCCTCCACTACCGAAAACCCGTATTTCTATATCTATAACGCCATCCTGAGCCGCAGTACCGTTTTTGAGTTTAAATCCGTTTCTCCGCAGGAGGTCCTGCGGGGGTTGAAACGGGTGGTGGACGTGCTGCGGGAGGATGGCCCGGTGGAAATAGAGGAAGGCGTCCTGGAGCATCTGTCCTATGCCTGCGGAGGGGATGTGCGCAAAAGCATCAACGCTCTGGAACTGGCTTACCTGGGCGCGGTGCCCCAGGAGGGGGTGCGCCGCCTGACCATGGACGACGCCCTGGCTTTGGGGCAGCGCAGCGCCATGCGGTACGATAAGGACGGCGACCAGCATTACGACCTTCTCTCCGCCCTGCAAAAATCCATCCGTGGTTCGGATGAAAATGCCGCCCTCCACTACCTGGCCCGGCTTTTGGAAGCAGGGGATCTGCTTTCTCCCTGCCGGCGTCTGCTGGTGATCGCCAGCGAGGATGTAGGCCTGGCCTGGCCCATGGCAGTGGTGATTACCAAGGCCTGCGTAGACAGCGCCCTTCAGCTGGGCTTGCCCGAGGCCCGGATCCCACTGGCTGAGGCAGCGGTGCTGCTGGCTACCGCCCCCAAGTCCAACAGCGCCTATTTGGCCATTCATGAAGCCATGGCGGACGTCCAGGCGGGGCGGACGGGAGATATCCCCCGACAGCTTCAGAATAAGCATTATGACGGAGCGGACGCCAAGGTCAAGGGCCAGTTTTACCGATATCCCCATGACTTTCCCGGACACTGGGTGGAACAGCAGTATCTGCCGGATGCCCTCAAAGACCGGGTGTATTACCACTTTGGAGACAATAAGACCGAACAGGCGGCCCAGGAATACCGCCGCCGCCAGCGGGGACAGACAGAAGAATCCCCAGCGCCCGCTGCCAAAGGCGCGGCTCGCTCTCAACCGTAAAGTTGCCGCCGGGATTGTTGCAAAATAAAAAAGCAATCGCATTCTGAATAAAAATAGAAACCCCAAATTAAAAATGGGCTCAAAAGAAGTGATTTTGCTTCTTTTGAGCCCGATTTTGTGCATCGTTTTTTGATGCGGCTATTTTGCGACAGCTATTTTGGATCTTTTGTCTGCTCCGCACCGGAAGGCAGCGTTTTGTTCCACACCCTGGCGGGATTGTATTGCCGGGGCTGATGGTCATAACCACTGGCTAAGCGGTGCCCTAAATGGATAAGGAACGGTTATCGGTAGGCGTTTTGCCCGCGTTACTTGCCCTGCGGCCTGCAGACAGGCAGTGGCTGGTTTTTCAAAAGATTTTCATTGCCGCCAGTTTGCCATGAGCAGCTTGCTTCGCCCGCCCCCTGAAGCCAAAGCATTTTGGCAGGGCGGCTTCGCTGGTTGCCTTGCTCAATCAAAACCACCAGTTGAACTGGTGATTTGCACCAGCCCTGAAAGGGCATATGACCGGTACACGTCTCAAGACGCACTGAACGTTACTTTCCTTGCATCCTTTGCCCCGCAGTCCGTAAACGGGCAGTCGCCGTTCCACGGAAGTTTTTCATGAGCGGTAATTTGCTCCTCATAGCTTGCTTCCCTCGATATTTGAAGCGGAAGCTTTTTTACAGGATGCCTCCACCGGAACAGCCGGTGGTTTCCATTGATAAACAAAACTGCCCGCCTCCGGAGAATGACGGAGACGGGCAGTAAATTTGTTGCGGCTGTAAAGGCAGGAAGCAGGGAAGAGGGCTTAAGCCAGAGGACGGGTCTTTTCCCGCAGCCAGGCTTGCTCCTCGGGCTCCAGATAATCCTTCAGATCCTGGCATACCGTTTCATGGAAACGGTCCAGCCACTCCACTTCTTCATAGGTCAGCAGCTCCCGGATCACCGGGCGGGTGTCGATGGGGCAGCGGGTAACGGCTTCAAACCGGTAGAACTGACCGTATTCGGTTTCCATGGCGGGGACTACTACCAGTTCATTTTCAATACGGATGCCCACCCGCCCCTCTTCGTAAATGCCCGGCTCGTCGGTGACGATCATGCCCGGTTCCAGAGGAACAGAGTTGGTCAGGCGCATGCTGTGGGGGCCCTCATGGACGCCTCCCAGGTATCCCACACCATGGCCGGTGCCGCAGCGGTAATCGATGCCGTACTGCCACACCTGTACCCGGGAGAGGACGTCCAGATTGGCGCCCGAGCAGCCTTTCATAAATACTCCCCGCGCCAGGCTGATGTGTGCCTTGAGGACATAGGTATAAAACCGGCGCTCCTCATCGGTGAGGGGCCCCACCTGGTAGGTGCGGGTGGTGTCGGTGGTGCCGTCCAGGAACTGGGAACCGGTGTCCAGCAGCAGCAGGCCTCTGGGCTCCACCACGGCGCAGTGGTCGGGGGTGGGGGAGTAGTGCATCATGGCAGCGTTGGGGCCATAGGCGCAGATGCAGGAAAAGCTCTCCCCCAGGAAGAGGGGCAGGGGCTGACGGAAACGGTTGAGGATGTCATGAACATCGCATTCGGTGAGCCGCTCTCCGGCTGCCAGACGACGCTCCAGTTCCATCTCCATCCGGACCATGGCGACGCCCTCTTTAATATGTGCGTTGCGCAGGCAGGAAATCTCGGTATCGTTTTTGCAGGCTTTCATGGCCTGCACCGGATCCCGGCCCTCCCGTACGGTGATATGGGGGTTCTTTTCAATAGCGGCCAGCAGGCTCCAGGGAAGATCCTCGCCGGAGCAGAGCATGGTCACGGGACGGTCCAGCATGTCCACATCTCCGGGAATGGCGTCGTAGGAAGCGACGGAAACTCCGTTGCCGGCCAGGTGGTCCCGGACTTCCTGAGGCAGACGGCCTGCGTCTGTGTAGAGTACGGCGCTGTCCGGGGTCACCAGACAGAAGGAAAGAAGGGCCGGGGTATAAGAGATGTCAGAAGCCCGGACGTTCAGCAGCCAAACAATGCTGTCCAGACGGGCCAGAAGGATGGAATCGGCCCCGGCCTGAGTAAGCTTCTGCCGGAGGGCGGAGATTTTTTCGGCGGCGGACAGACCGGTATACTCCACCGGATGCACAAAGGCCTGGGTGGCGGGGCGGCAGGGGCGATCCGACCAGATGGGGGAGATGAGGTCCAGACTGCGGATGGAGACGTCCTTGCCTGCAAAGGCTGTTTCCAGTTCCCGGACAAAGGCGGCGGGAGTGATCATTCCGTCCAGTCCAAGAGTGTCCCCCTTGCCCAGCCGGGAGGAAAGATATTCCGCCACAGTAGGTACCCCCGGGACGTTCATCCGCTGCAAAACGATCTCGCTGCCCTGGATCTGCCGGGCAGCCTGGATAAAATAGCGGCCGTCGGTCCACAGGGCGCTTTCCGTTTCGGTCACGACCATGACCCCGGCGGAACCGCTGAAGCCGGAAAGCCATGCCCGGATGCGCCAATGGTCGGGCAGGTATTCACTCATATGAGGATCGGAAGAGGGAATGTAATAAGCCTGGATGCCGTTTTCCTTCATTTTGCCCCGGAGAAGGGCCAGCTTTTCATTTGCTGTCATGGATGTCAGGACTCCTTTGCTTAAAATAGTGGGCCATCCACGCTTCCGAAAGGGAGGCGGGCTTTGCTCCTTCATCATAGCAGACCCGGATGGTTTTGGAAAGAGAAAAGCCTTTTTTATTTTTAGGAAACGTCTCCCGGGTTTCCCCTATACCCCAATTGCGTGCCGGAGACCTGTGAAAACGGAAAAAATGGGGAAGGGAAATTTTGAAAGAGATACACGGCCTGTCCGCCCCGGAGCATCCGGTGGGGAAGCAGGCGTTTTTATTTTACGATGCACATGCGGGAGAGCCTGCCCTCTTTTTGGCTGAATTGTGCATTACACTTTGGGGAGAAAGAGATCCATGAGGAAATCAGCTTTTGAAAAGCCGGGGCGGGAAAAAACGACAGCAATAAGCCGCCCCCGGCCATGGAAAATGGCAGAGGGCGGCAACAGGCCAGACCGGAAAATGGGGAAGCCGGGATTATGTAGCGGAGGAAGGGGTAAAAACGGTTTCCACCACTTTGGGCACGCCTTCCGGCGAGTAGCGCCAGCGGTCCAGATGCCCCTGGGTAAGGAAGTACCGCATCTCTTCCGCGGGATAGGAGGCGTCAAAGGCGTCCACAATGATGAGTTTGACCTTCATTTTTTCCGGAATAATGTTTTTGATATATACGCAGGCCTGCTGTCCCGGCGCCACACCGGGACAGGGCTCCGCCAGGCCCGCCAGATTGGGAGTCAGTTCCACAAAAATACCGTAATCCTCTACCGACCGCACCACGCCGCCCACTGTCTCCCCCGGAAGGAACAGGTCGGCATTTTCCTGCCAGGTGCCCAGCAGTTCCCGATGGCTGAGACAGATACGGCCACCTTCCCGGCTTTTGACCACAGCGAAGATGGAGTCCCCCACCCGAAAGCGGTCCCGGGGGTGAGAAATACGGGAAACGGAGATCTGGTCGATGGGAATGAGGGAAGGGAGGCCGCAGCCTACATCCACAAAGCATCCGAAGCTTTCCAGATGGGTCACCCGGCCGGGAATGATATCCCCCGGGACCAGCCGGTCCAGATATTCCCGTTGGCACCGCTCCTGGGCCGCCCGCCGGCTGAGAATGGGCAGAAACTCATCCCCCTGCCGCCGCAGTTCGCTGACCACAAAGCATACCGGTTTATTGACCCGTGAAATGAGGGCGATATCCCGGGTGGAGCCGTCTCCGATCCCCAGTGCGCCCTCCACACGGGGGATCAGCCCCCGGGTGAAACCCAGATCCACCACCAGGTTGTGGGCATAATCGCAAAGTACCGCCCGGGCCTCCAGGATACGGCCGCTTTCCATGGCTTCCTGGAGAGCGGCGGCAGACCGCAGACAGGCGTCGTTTTCCGGAGTCCCCATAAGACTGCCCTCAGGCAGATAATCAGACATTTCCAAAGCCTCCCTTTTGGCCGGGCCCTGCCGCTTCGTGCAGGCTCGGCGCTCCGTACTGGCGAGGGAGGGCGGGGCCTCTCACTCACTGTCTGATATATATTCGGACGGCCCCGGAAGTTATGCGTGCCTCATCGGCCCTCCACCTGGATTTTTTCTGCTCCCAGGGCGGCCAGCTCGCCCACCATCCGGTTTTCTGCCTCCGGAGAGCACCGCACATGCAGGACATTTCTTCCGGAGCGGTCCTGAACAGGGCCGCAGGAAGTCCCTGCCCGCATCAGACACGAAAGCCCGGCGCTGCCGGCAAGGTCTCCGCCGCTGCGGACACTGACGGGAGATGCCGCCCCTCCTCCGTGGGCGATGGCCAGGGTTTCTGCCGCCCAGCTGGCGGCGTTTGGATCGCTGAATACAGCGGTAATGCTGATTTCTGCCATGTTTTTCTCCTTTCCGCCGCAGATGCCGCGGCTTCTCTCCTATTTTTTCCGAGGAAAGGTTGGAAATTCTCCATAAAATCTGGTACAATAATGGGCACGAACAAAAATGGCGGATCCAACGGGAAAGGAGGCGGCCGGAATGGACGTCCGGGTGGGAGATATATTGGAAATGAAGAAACAGCACCCCTGCGGCTGCAACCTTTTTGAGGTAACCCGGGTGGGGATGGATTTTAAAATCAAATGCCGCAAATGCGGACATCTGATCATGGCGCCCCGCCTCAAGGTGGAACGGAACATCAAAAAGGTCATCCGGGAAGACGGCTTGTAGGGAGAGGGGTCCGGAAACACAAGGCAGCCCCACGAGGGACGCACCGGGAAACAGGTGCTGTCCGGCGGACGGGGTGAAGCGCGCCCTTCCTGAATACTGCAAGCCAAGGAGGACTTTTTATGCTGGAACAGCTGCAGGGGATCGCCAACCGATATGAAGAGGTAAGCAATCTCCTTACCGACCCTTCCGTCATCGGGGATAATGCCCGGTACCGGGACCTGATGCGGGAATATAAGAATCTGACCCCCATTGTGGAAAAGCACAGGGAATACCAGGCAGCGGACGCGGCTTTTCGGGAAGCCAGGGAATTGCTGGAGGAAGCGGGACTGGACCGGGAGCTGCGGGAAATAGCCGAGGAACAGCTGAAGGAGTCCCGGGAAAAGGTGGAGACCTGCCAGCGGGAACTGACGATCCTGCTGCTGCCCCGGGACCCCAACGACGACCGCAGTGTTATTATGGAGATCCGGGCGGGAGCGGGAGGCGAGGAAGCGGCGCTTTTCGCCGCCGTCCTTACCCGGATGTACACCATGTACGCCGAAAAACGGGGCTGGAAAACCGAGATCATGAATCTGAATGAGACGGAACTGGGAGGCGTCAAGGAAATCAGCTTTTCCATTGACGGCGAGGGGGCGTACTCCCGGCTCAAGTTTGAAAGCGGCGTCCACCGGGTCCAGCGGGTCCCCGAGACCGAGACCCAGGGCCGCATCCATACCTCTACGGTCACCGTGGCGGTCCTTCCCGAGGCGGAAGAGGTGGAATTTGAACTGGATCCCAAGGATCTGAAAATCGACACTTTCCGTTCCAGCGGAGCGGGCGGGCAGCATATCAATAAGACCAGCTCGGCCATCCGGGTCACACATCTCCCCACCGGCACGGTGGTGGAATGCCAGGACGAGCGGAGCCAGTTCAAAAACAAGGACAAGGCCCTGCGGGTGCTTCGTTCCCGGCTGTACGAGGCCAAGCTTCGGGAACAGACCGACCGCATCGCCAATGAACGGAAACTCCAGGTGGGTACCGGCGACCGCAGTGAACGGATCCGTACCTATAATTATCCCCAGGGGCGGGTCAGCGACCACCGGATCGGCCTGACCCTGTACAAGCTGGACAGTTTCCTGAGCGGGGATCTGGATGAACTGCTGGATGCGCTCCTTACCTATGACCAGGCGGAGAAGCTGAAAGCGCAGGGCGGCGCTCTTTGACCGGGCCGCCCCCACAAGAAGAGAATCGAGCGAGAATAAATGATGACAGAGAAGCAAACCATTCTTTTGCAGGCCTCCGGACCCGACGGCGGGGCGGAGGCCATCGCCAGAGCGGGGGAGATCCTCCGCCAGGGCGGGACGGTGGCCATTCCCACCGAAACGGTGTACGGTCTGGCTGCCGACGCGGCCAATGCAGAGGCGGTAGCCGCTATTTTTGAGGCCAAGGGCCGCCCTGCCGACAATCCACTCATTGTCCATATTGCCCATGAAGAGCAGCTGGAGCAGGTGATCTCCCGACGGCCCCGGGGACTGGAGATCCTGACCCGGCGCTTCTGGCCGGGGCCGCTTACCATTATCTGCCCCAAGGCGGACCGGATCCCTCTGGTAACCTCCGGAGGGCTGGATACCGTGGCGGTGCGGATGCCCTCTCACCCTGTGGCCCGGGCGATTATTGAAGCTTCGGTGCCGTTGGCAGCGCCATCTGCCAACCGGTCGGGTTACCCCAGCCCCACCACCGCCCGCCATTGTGTGGACGACCTGTGGGGAAGGGTGGACGCCATTGTGGACGGCGGCCGCTGCACCGTGGGAGTGGAATCTACGGTGATCTCCCTCTGCGGGGAGGTCCCGGTCCTGCTGCGGCCCGGAGCGGTGACCCTGGAGCAGCTTCGGGAGGCCCTGGGCCGGGTAGAACTGGGCAAGGGTGTTTTGGAGCGGCTGGAGGAAGGAAGCAAGGTCCTTTCTCCCGGCCTGAAATATAAGCATTATGCCCCCAGCGCCGATGTGGAACTGGTGCGGGGGGATTCCGCTGCCTATACCGCCTATGTGCGGGACCGGGCGGCCAAAGAAACGGGACTGTGGGCCATGTGCTTCACCGAGGATCAGGAGAGGCTGGGGGAGGAGATCCCCCGGCTCTGCTACGGCGGTATGGAGGACTATGCTGCCCAGACGGAGGCGCTGTTTGACGACCTGCGCCGTCTGGACGCCCTGGGAGCCCGGCGGGTACTTGTCCATGCCCCACAGCCCACGGGAATGGGTCTGGCGGTCTATAACCGTCTCATCCGTTCCGCCGGATTCCATATTACCGATGTGTGAGATCGGGCAGCCATCAAACACGACAGGAGGCAATAAGCATGGTGATCGGACTTACCGGACCCACCGGAGCGGGAAAATCTTCGGTTTCCGGTATCCTGCGGGAGTGGCGGGGCGTTGTGGTGATTGACGCGGACCAGGTGTCCCGGGAGGTGGTCAAGAAAGGAAAACGCTGCCTGGTGGACCTGGCGGTGGAGTTTTCTCCCCTCATCATCGACGCTGACGGCAATCTGAACCGGAAAAAGCTGGCTCAGGTGGTTTTTACCGACCGGGAAAAACTGCGCACCCTGAACCGGATCATTTTTCCTTATATTGTGGAAGAGACGGAAATGGCCATTATGCGGGCCAGAACCGAAGGGGCCCGGGCGATCTTCCTGGACGCCCCCACCCTTTACGAAAGCGGGGCCAATGCCCTGTGCGACAAGGTGGTGGCGGTCATCAGCGACAGTACCCGGCGCCTGCAGCGGATTATCCAGCGGGACGGGCTGACGCCTCAGGAGGCGATGAACCGCATGACCAGCCAGCATGATGACGAATTCTATACGTCCCGGGCCGACTATGTGATCCGCAACAACGACTCCATGGCGGAGCTGCGTTTGGCAGTGCTGGAACTGCTGAACGCACTGGGGCTCTGATGCGGGGCGGACGGCGGCTCCTGATGGGGCTGATTTGGCTGGCGGTCTGCCTGGGCCTGCTGACGGTGGGCTACCGCACCTATTACCGCTGCGCCTATCCCCAGAAATATGGAGAACTGGTGGAGCAGTACGCCCGTGAGAATGATCTGGATCCGGCGCTGGTTTATGCGGTGATCCGTACGGAGAGCGGCTTTGACCCTCTGGCGGAATCGTCGGTGGGGGCGCGGGGACTGATGCAGATGACCCCCGATACCTTCCACTGGGTCCGGTACCGCCTGGGAGAGACGGGCGCGGCGTCTCCGGATCTCCTCTTTGAGCCGGAGGAGAACATCAAATACGGCTGCGCCAACCTGCGGCTGCTGATTGAGGAATTCGGAAGCGTGGAAAACGCCCTGGCCGCCTACCATGCCGGGTGGGGGAGCGTTTCCCGATGGCTGGCGGATGAACGCTATTCGCAGGACGGCCAGACCATCGTCCACATCCCTTTTGCCGATACCGACGCCTATGTGACCAAGGTGCTGGAAACGGTGCAGATCTACCAGCGGCTGTACGAATGACCGGAACCCTTCCGGCAGGAAAGAAGCACATCAAGCCGGACGAATATGCAATAAAACAAACGGGATATTAGAAAGAAACCAATTACTGAATACAGGAGGAATCTGTCATGGCGGAAAAGAGCAAAGGCGAACTGCTGCAGGAGCAGCTGATGATGGACCCCAAGAACATGGGAGAACTTCTGGATGACGAGACACTGCAGGCGGTCCAGAACTTCTGCGAAGGGTACAAGAAGTTCCTGGACCGTGCCAAAACGGAACGGGAGGCTGTGGACGTCACCCTGGAGATGCTGGAACAATATGGATATGTCCCCTTCGTGGCGGGAAAACAGTACCGGCCGGGCGACAAGGTGTATACCGTCAACCGGGGTAAGGCGATGATTATGGCGACCATGGGCCGCCGCCCCGTTGCCGAAGGGGTACGCATCGGCGCCAGCCATATCGACTGCCCCCGTCTGGACCTGAAGCCCCGGCCCCTTTTTGAGGAGGCCCAGCTGGCCTACTTCAAGACCCATTACTACGGCGGCATCAAGAAATACCAGTGGACCGCCATCCCTCTGGCGCTCCATGGCGTTATCGTCAAAAAGGACGGCTCCTCTGTCAAGGTCACCATTGGCGAAGATCCCAGTGAGCCGGTTTTCTGCGTTACCGACCTGCTGCCCCATCTGGCCAAGGATCAGATGAAGCTTCCCATGACCGAGGGGATCAAGGGAGAGCAGTTTAACATCCTCATCGGCTGCCACCCCTTCCGGGATGACAAGGCGTCCGAGCGGGTAAAGCTGAACATCATGAACCTGCTGTTTGAAAAATACGGGGTGGTGGAAAGCGACTTCCTGTCTGCGGAGCTTTCGGCGGTGCCGGCCTATCCTGCCCGGGATCTGGGTCTGGACCGCTCCATGATCGGCTCCTATGGCCATGACGACCGGGTGTGCGCCTACGCCAACCTGATGGCGGAACTGGAGGCCCAAAACCCTGAGTATACCACCGTGACCGTTTTTGCCGACAAGGAAGAAACCGGGTCTTCCGGAGCCACCGGCCTCCAGTCCTGGTTCCTGCGGGACTTCCTGGAGGATCTGGCTCAGGCGGAGGGATGCCAGGTGCGCCATCTGCTGGCCCGTTCCAAGTGCCTGTCCTGCGATGTTAACGCTGCGTTTGATCCTGCCTTCAGCGATGTCAGCGAGCGCCGCAATACCGCTTATCTCAACTACGGCCCCGTCCTGACCAAGTACACCGGCAGCGGCGGAAAATCCGGCACCAACGACGCCGACGCGGAAATGGTGGGCTTTATCCGCCGCATTCTGGACGACGCCGGGGTGGTATGGCAGACCGGTGAGCTGGGCAAGGTGGATGCCGGCGGCGGCGGAACGGTAGCAAAATATGTGGCCGCCCATAACGTGGACACCATTGACTTGGGTGTGCCGGTGCTGTCCATGCACGCTCCCTACGAGGTGGTTTCCAAGTGCGATGTGTATATGACCTACAAGGCCATGGAGGCTTTTTACCGCTGAGAGGGAACTGCTGCCGGGGTACAGCCCGGTACGAAAAAAGGTCTGGGGGAAAAGATGCTTTTCCCAAGCAGGCGTGGTGAGCCGCCGGAAAGTTGCTTGTCCGACTTTTTGACAGTGGGCGGCCAGATACTCCCCGGATGCCTTTCAGACCAATCTGCCGCATGGAAAGCCGCTGGAATTGTCCGCATCCAAAGAGAATGAGGTGCTGATTGCCCAAAAGGCAACGGCGCTCCAAAGCCGGGCGGAATGTTAAATTTCACCGTGGAGCCTCTGGCTTGGCTGCCTGGCACGGGGAAAGCTCAGAAATCTCCCGGATGGGCAAACGTGTGGATGTGATGCGGTCCAGCCGCTTTTTACCAATATCCCGTTTTCTCCGTGTGCCCAAAGGAGGCGCTTTGGGCGGTTTGTCATGAACGGGCCGCCCTTGCCTCCAAACAGAATGCCCGGAGGGACGGCCCCCGCTCTGTGAACCCATGAACAGCAGACGGTGCTGGGAATCCGCCGGGAGATCCAGGGACGCTCCCAGGAAATCCTTTGAGCTTCCCATCGCCGGATCTGTCTGCAAAGATACCAAAACAACCGGAACCCGCCGGAGCCTGGCGCTCCCCTGGCGGGTTCCGGTTGTTACCCATGACAAAAGACTGTCTGCGTCCTGGGAAAACTCCGGCGAAAAAAGAAATTTTTTCCTGAAAAATTTCTTGACACGTCCCAGGCACTGTAATATAATATTATACTGTATCATAATGGCCAATTATGTCTGCAGGTGGTTGTCAAGTATGAAAAATTCACGATAATACTCTCGTGAATTTGGCATAAAATGACAAAAAGCAAGGCATAATTTGTTGGATCGGTTTATGGTGAAAATAGATGAAACGGAGTGAATGCGCGGATGGTTAATGTGAAGCCTGTCCAGCTGGGTAAGAATACCCGTATGAGTTTTGCCCGTATCGACGAGGTTCTGGACATGCCAAACCTCATCGAGGTGCAGAAAAATTCATACAAATGGTTCCTCGACGAAGGCTTGAAGGCCGTTTTCAAGGACATCTCATCCATCACCGACTATCAGGGAAACCTGGTCCTGGATTTCATCGACTACAAACTGGAGGACAAACCCAAGTACACCATTGCTGAATGTAAGGAACGGGACACCACCTACGCCGCCCCGCTGCGCGTCCGGGCCAGCCTGCTCAATAAGGAGACCGGAGAGGTCAAGGAGCAGGACATCTTCATGGGCGACTTCCCCCTCATGACCGACGCGGGCACCTTCATCATCAACGGCGCCGAGCGTGTCATTGTCTCCCAGCTGGTCCGCTCCCCCGGTGTCTACTTCGACAGCAAGTACGACAACGCCGGCAAGAAGCTTTTTGAGTCCACCATTATCCCCAACCGCGGCGCATGGCTGGAGTACGACACGGATTCCTCCGATGTTTTCAGCGTCCGTATCGACAAGAACCGCAAGCTCCCCATCACCACCTTTATCCGGGCGCTGCTGCGCGTCCGGGACGACGTTACCATCGAGCAGGTCAACGCCGACATTGCCAACGCCCTTACTCCGCTGCGGGGCACCAATGAGGAGATCATCGACCTCTTTGGCGAGGACGAGTACATGACCAAGACCATGGCGGCCAAGGACGGGGAGATGAACGGCGACGACGCTCTGCTGGAGGTATACCGCAAGCTGCGTCCCGGCGAGCCCCCCACCATGGACAGCGCCGTCAAACATCTGGTCCAGCTGCTCTTTGACGCCCGCCGCTACGACCTGTCCCGCGTGGGCCGCTACAAGTACAACAAGAAGCTGGCCCTCAGCGGACGTTTGAACGGTCGTGTCCTGACCCGCCCTGTGGCCGACCCCATGACCGGAGAGATCATCGCCGAGGCGGGTGAGGTCATCGGCCGGGAAAAGGCCCATGAGCTGGAAAACAAGGGCGTGGACATCGCCTATGTGGATGTGGACGGCCATGAGCTGAAGATCATCAGCAACGGCATGGTGGATATCCGCAATTTTGTTTCCTTTGACTGCGCGCCTCTGGGCGTCAACGAGAAGGTCCGCTTTGAGGTCCTCAAGGAGATCCTGGAGGCCTGCGCCACCGAGGAAGAGCAGAAAGAGGCTATCGCCGCCCGGATCGACGAGCTGATCCCCAAATATATCCGGAAATTTGATATCTTTGCGTCCATCAACTATATGTGCTGCCTGCACTACGGCGTGGGCACCACCGACGACATCGACCACCTGGGCAACCGCCGCATCCGCAGCGTGGGCGAGCTGCTGCAGAACCAGTTCCGCATCGGCTTCTCCCGTATGGAGCGGGTCATCCGGGAGCGGATGACCACCCAGGCTCAGGACATCGAGTCCGTTACCCCTCAGGCCCTCATCAATATCCGGCCTGTGGTGGCGGCCATCAAGGAATTCTTCGGATCCTCTCCGCTGAGCCAGTTCATGGATCAGACCAACCCTCTGGCCGAGCTGACCCACAAGCGCCGTCTGTCCGCTCTGGGCCCCGGCGGCCTGAGCCGTGACCGTGCCGGATTTGAGGTCCGCGACGTTCACTACAGCCACTATGGACGGATGTGCCCCATTGAGACCCCCGAAGGTCCCAACATCGGCCTGATCTCCTACCTGGCTACCTTTGCCAAGATCAATGAGTACGGCTTTGTGGAAGCCCCCTACCGCCGGGTGGATAAAGCCACCGGCAAGGTCCTGGACGAAATCGAGTACATGACCGCCGATGTGGAGGACGAGTACATCGTGGCCCAGGCCAACTCCCCCCTGGATGAGGAAGGCCGCTTCGCTGAAAAGAAGGTCAGCGTCCGCTACCGGGATACCGTTCAGGAGGTGGACCGGGACAAGGTGGACTACATGGACGTCTCCCCCAAGATGGTGGTTTCGGTGGCTACGGCCATGATCCCCTTCCTGGAGAACGACGACGCCAACCGCGCCCTCATGGGTTCCAACATGCAGCGCCAGGCGGTGCCTCTGATCAAGACCGAGTCCCCCATTGTGAGCACCGGTATGGAATACAAGGCCGCCGTGGACTCCGGCGTGGTGGTCCTTTCCCGCCACAACGGCGTGGTGGAGCGGGTTTCCGCGGATCAGGTGATCATCCGCACCGATGAGGGCGAGCTGGTCAACTATGATATCATCAAGTTCCTCCGGTCCAACCAGGGTACCTGCGTCAACCAGCGTCCCATTGTGGAGAAGGGGGAGCGGGTCACCGTGGGCCAGGTGTTGGCCGACGGCCCTGCCACCAGCAACGGCGAGATCTCCCTGGGTAAAAACGCTCTGATCGGCTTTATGACCTGGGAAGGCTACAACTACGAGGACGCCGTGCTGCTCAACGAAAAACTGGTGCGCAACGACGTTTATACCTCCATCCATATTGAGGAATATGAGATCGAAGCCCGGGACACCAAGCTGGGACCCGAGGAGATCACCCGTGATATCCCCAACGTGGGCGACGATGTCCTCAAGGAGCTGGATGAGCGGGGGATCATCCGGGTGGGCGCGGAAGTCCACGCCGGAGACATCCTGGTGGGCAAGGTAACCCCCAAGGGCGAGACCGAGCTCAATGCCGAGGAGCGGCTGCTCCGGGCCATCTTTGGCGAAAAAGCCCGGGAGGTCCGGGATACCTCCCTGAAGGTCCCTCACGGCGAGTACGGCATCATTGTGGACGTCAAGGTCTTTACCAGCGAGAACTGCGATGAGCTGTCCCCCGGCGTCAATATGGTGGTCCGCTGCTACATTGCCCAGAAGCGCAAGATCAGCGTGGGCGACAAGATGGCCGGCCGCCACGGCAACAAGGGCGTTGTTTCCCGCATCCTGCCTCAGGAGGATATGCCTTACCTGCCCGACGGCAGACCTCTGGACATCGTTCTGAACCCCCTGGGCGTTCCTTCCCGTATGAACATCGGTCAGGTGCTGGAGGTCCATCTGGGCCGCGCTGCCGCCGAGTTGGGCTGGAAGGTAATGACCCCCGTCTTTGACGGCGCCCATGAGGAGGACATCCGTGACGCCCTGCGGGAGGCCGGACTGCCTGAGGACGGCAAGACCATCCTCTACGACGGACGTACCGGCGAACCCTTTGACAACCGGGTCACCGTGGGATATGTGTACTTCCTCAAGCTGCACCACCTGGTAGACGATAAGATCCATGCCCGTTCCACCGGCCCCTACTCTCTGGTCACCCAGCAGCCTCTGGGCGGCAAGGCGCAGTTCGGCGGCCAGCGTTTTGGTGAGATGGAGGTGTGGGCGCTGGAGGCTTATGGCGCCGCTTACACCCTGCAGGAGATCCTCACCGTCAAGTCGGACGACGTGGTGGGCCGTGTCAAGACCTTTGAAGCCATTGTCAAGGGCCTCAATGTTCCCACCCCCGGTATTCCCGAGTCCTTTAAGGTATTGATCAAGGAGCTGCAGAGCCTGGCCCTGGATGTGAAGGTGCTGGATAAGAACGGCGAAGAGATCGACCTGAAGCAGAACTTTGACGAGGATGACAACATGGGCCTGGCCCCCGCCGATATGCCCGCCTTTGAGGAGGACAATGTGGAAGTGGGGTCGGAGCTGGATTCCGGTTTTGCCATCGAGAACCCTGAAGACGAAGACCTGCTCGGTGGGGAAGAGAGCGTGCTGGAGGATGACTTCAGCGACGATTTCGACCTGAGCGATGAATAAGGAAGAGGGGTAGCATTTTGGAATTTAATGTTTTTGAATCCATCAAGATCGGACTTGCTTCTCCGGACAGCATCCGGGCCTGGAGCTACGGCGAGGTCAAAAAGCCCGAAACCATTAACTACCGCACCCTGAAGCCGGAGCGGGACGGCCTCTTCTGTGAAAAGATTTTTGGACCCACCAAGGACTGGGAGTGCTACTGCGGTAAGTATAAGAGGATCCGCTATAAGGGCAAGATCTGTGAACGCTGCGGCGTTGAGGTCACCCGCTCCAAGGTGCGCCGGGAACGGATGGGCCATATTGAGCTGGCGGCTCCCGTCTCCCATATCTGGTATTTTAAAGGCACCTCCTCCCGGATGGGCCTGCTGCTGAACCTTTCCCCCCGTGTGCTGGAAAAGGTACTCTATTTTGCCAACTATATTGTTATTGATCCCGGTGTGACCAGCCTCAAAAAGTACAGCCTGCTGACTGAGCGGGAGTACTTTGAGATGCGGGAAGCCTATGAGGACGAGTTCAGGGCCGGCATGGGCGCGGAAGCCGTGAAGGAACTGCTCCAGGAACTGGACATCGACAAGCTTTCGGAGGAGATCAAGGCCGACCTGGAAAAGGCCAGCGGACAGAAGCGGGCCAAGCTGCTCAAGCGGCTGGAAGTGGTAGAGGCCTTCCGCTCCTCCGGCAACAAGCCGGAATGGATGATCCTGGACGTGCTGCCGGTCATCCCTCCTGAAATCCGGCCCATGGTACAGCTGGACGGCGGACGTTTTGCCACCAGCGATCTCAACGATCTGTACCGCCGGGTCATCAACCGCAACAACCGCCTGAAGAAACTGCTGGAACTGGGTGCTCCCGACATTATCGTCCGCAACGAGAAGCGGATGCTCCAGGAGGCGGTGGACGCCCTCATCGACAACGGCCGTCGGGGTCGTCCGGTCACCGGCCCCAACAATCGCCCTCTCAAGAGCCTTTCCGATATGCTCAAGGGTAAGCAGGGCCGTTTCCGTCAGAACCTGCTGGGTAAACGTGTCGACTACTCCGGCCGTTCCGTAATCGTGGTAGGCCCTGAACTGCGGATGTATCAGTGCGGCCTGCCCAAGGAGATGGCGCTGGAGCTGTTCAAGCCCTTTGTGATGAAGCGGCTGGTGGACCTGAAGGTGGCTGAGAACATCAAAAAGGCCCGGAAAATGGTGGAACGCGCCACCCAGAAGGAAGTTTGGGACGCCCTGGAAATCGTCATCAAGGGCCATCCCGTCCTCCTCAACCGCGCTCCTACCCTGCACCGCCTGGGCATCCAGGCCTTTGAGCCCATTCTGGTGGAAGGCCGTGCCCTGAAGCTGCACCCCCTGGTCTGTACCGCTTACAACGCCGACTTTGACGGCGACCAGATGGCGGTTCACGTGCCCCTGTCCGCAGAGGCCCAGACCGAGGCGCGCTTCCTGATGCTGGCTGCCAATAACCTGCTCAAGCCTTCCGACGGCCGCCCTGTGGCGGTGCCTTCTCAGGACATGGTGCTGGGTTCCTACTACCTGACCATGGTCATCGAGGACGTGAAAGGCCACGGTAAACTCTTCCGGGATACCAACGAGGCTCTGATGGCCTATCAGGCAGGAGATGTGGGCCTTCATGCGCCCATCAAGCTCCGCCGCCAGAAGACGGTGGACGGCCAGACCCTCAGCAAGATCATTGATACCACGGTGGGACGGATCATCTTCAACGATCCCATCCCTCAGGATCTGGGCTTCGTGGACCGCACCAACCCGGACAATCTTTTCCTGTATGAGGTAGATTTCCTGGTTACCAAAAAGCAGCTGTCCAAGATCATTGACAAGTGCATCAAAAAGCACGGCACCACCCGCACCTCCGAGGTGCTGGACAATGTCAAGGCCCAGGGCTTCAAATATTCCACCAAGGGCGCCATTACAGTGGCCGTTTCCGATGCGGTCATTCCCCCTCAGAAGGCCCAGTTTATTGCAGAGGCCGAGCAGGAAGTGGAAAACATCCGCCGTCAGTACGAGCGCGGCTTTATTTCCGAGGATGTCCGGTATGACCGGGTGGTCAAGGTCTGGACCGATACCACCGCCAAGGTCAAGAACGCTCTGGAACAGAACTTTGACGCCCACAACCCCATCTATATGATGGCTCACTCCGGCGCCCGTGGTTCCATGGACCAGATCCGTCAGCTGGCCGGTATGAGAGGCCTGATCGCCAATACCTCCGGTCGCGCCATCGAGATCCCCATCCGTTCCAACTACCGTGAAGGCCTGAACATTCTGGAATACTTCAACTCCTCCCGAGGCGCCCGGAAGGGCCTGGCCGATACCGCTCTGCGGACCGCCGACTCCGGTTACCTGACCCGCCGCCTGGTGGACGTTTCCCAGGAAGTGATTATCCGGGAGACTGACTGCGGCACCCATGAGGGCATCGACGTCTACGAGATCACTGAGGACGGCGGCCGTGTCATCGAGGATCTGAAGGAGCGTCTGGTAGGCCGGTATGTGGCCGACGATGTGGTGGATCCCGCCACCGGCGAGGTGCTGATGAGCAGAGACCGGATGATGAACGACGCCGACGCCGACCGTATTGTGGCGGCCGGTATCAAGCGGGTCAAGATCCGTTCCATCATCAACTGCCAGGCCAAGGACGGCGTTTGCGCCAAGTGCTACGGCGCCAACCTGGCCACCGACCAGCCGGTTGCCATCGGCGAGGCGGTGGGCATCATCGCTGCTCAGTCCATCGGTGAGCCCGGTACCCAGCTGACCATGCGTACCTTCCACTTCGGCGGCGCGGTTTCCGCCAGCGATATCACCCAGGGTCTTCCCCGTGTCGAGGAGCTGTTTGAGGCCCGCAAGCCCAAGAGTGTGGCGGTCATCGCCCATAACGGCGGCGTTGTTTCCTTTGACAAGGACAACAAGGGCGTGGACATCGTCATCGTGGAGGATCCCAAGACCGGCGAGCGGTTTGAACGTCAGATCGTCTTTGGATCCAAGCTGCGGGTCCAGGAGGGCGACTACATTGAGAAAGGCACCTTCATCACCGAAGGTTCCGCCGAACCCAGCGAAGTGCTGGCGGTCAATGGCGAGCTGGCGGTTCAGGACTACCTGATTAAGGAAGTCCAGATGGTGTTCCGTACCCAGGGCGTTGATATCAACGACAAGCATATTGAGGTTATCGTCCGCCAGATGATGAAGAAGGTGAAGGTGGAGGAGCCCGGAGACAGCGGCTTCATCCCCGGCGCCATGATCGACCGCAGCGAGTACAAGGCCCGCAATGCCGAAATCGACCGGCTCAATGCCGAAGACGGCGGTATGCGCCGCAAGGCAGTGGCCCGCCCTGTGCTGCTGGGTATCACCAAGGCTTCTCTGGCCACCGATTCCTTCATGTCCGCCGCTTCCTTCCAGGAGACCACCCGTGTCCTGACGGAAGCAGCCATCAAGGGCAAGTGTGATCCTCTCCAGGGCCTGAAGGAAAACGTCATCATCGGCAAGCTGATTCCTGCCGGTACCGGTCTGGTATCTTACCATTCGGTGACGGAGGAAGAGGGATGTCATTGCGGCGAAGAGGACTGCCAGTGTGGCGCGTCCCAGCCTCTTCCTGAGGATGCCGCGGCCGGCGCACCGGCAGATGATGCTGTGATGATTTAAAATGCGAAAATTGTACAAAAATCTTTTGCAAATCTTGTGTAAAACTGAAAGAAGTCCTTGACAAGACAAAGGGGATTTTGGTACAATATTTACTTGGTGAGACTGGGCCTGTCCAGGCCTTGTTTCAGGATTTTCACTGGTTATGCACGGCGCGGATCTCCCGGCTCAGACCGGGGGATCCCGTCTGACATAATTGCGCGCAGGCGCAATCAAACAAAGCCGCTCCGCCTGCGAGGATGCGGGAATCTTTCTTTAAGGAGGTGCCATAATGCCAACCTTTAACCAGCTCGTCCGTAAAGGCCGTGAAACCGTGGGCAAGAAATCCACTGCTCCCGCTCTGCTGAGAGGATGGAACTCCAAGAAGCGCGTCGCTTTGGAACAGAATTCCCCTCAAAAGAGAGGTGTCTGCACCGCGATCAGAACTTCTACCCCCAAAAAGCCCAACTCCGCTCTGCGTAAAGTAGCCAGAGTCCGGCTGAGCAACGGGATGGAAGTTACTTCCTACATTCCCGGTGTCGGCCACAACCTGCAGGAACACAGCGTGGTGCTGATCCGCGGCGGCCGTGTTAAGGACCTGCCCGGTGTGCGTTACCACATCATCCGCGGTACCCTGGATGCTCAGGGCGTCGCCAAGAGAATGCAGGCCCGGTCCAAGTACGGCGCAAAGAGACCCAAAAAGGCTGGTGCCGCGAAGTAAGACCCCCCTGGTTTCTGTCATTTAAGAAAATCAGCCAATATATGTGGCATACTATAGAAGATGCTGCCTCTGTATTGGCCCGCGGGAGTTACAGCTTTCGAGTACCGATGAATTCATTTTATGAAGGAGGGAAGCGAAGTGCCAAGAAGAGGTAATATCGCAAAACGTGACGTTTTGCCTGATCCGCTTTACAATTCCAAGCTGGTCACACGTCTGGTCAACAGCGTCATGCTGGATGGCAAGAAGGGCGTGTCCCAGAAGATTGTGTATGGTGCCTTCGACATTGTCAAGGAAAAAACCGGCAAGGAGCCCCTGGAGTGCTTTGAACAGGCCATGGAGAATATCATGCCCCTGCTGGAGGTCAAAGCCCGCCGTGTAGGCGGCGCTACCTACCAGGTGCCTATGGAAGTCCGGCCTGAGCGCCGTCAGACCCTGGGTCTGCGCTGGCTCACCGAGTATTCCAGAAAGCGTTCCGAGAAGACCATGAAGGAGCGGCTGGCCGGCGAGATCCTGGACGCCATGAACGGCCAGGGCGGCGCCAGCAAGAAGCGTGAAGATACCCATAAAATGGCCGAGGCCAATAAGGCTTTTGCCCATTACAGATGGTAATTGCGCTGCGGCACTGTTTCGTTTTTCACATTCCCTGCGCACAGACGCAGGGGCGGTTATACTATTTTAGGAGGGCACTATGCCAAGAGAAGTATCTTTGGAGATGACTCGTAACATAGGCATCATGGCTCACATCGACGCGGGCAAGACGACCACCACCGAGCGTATCTTGTTCTATACCGGCAAGACGCACAAGATTGGTGAGACTCACGACGGCACCGCTCAGATGGACTGGATGGCCCAGGAGCAGGAGCGCGGCATCACCATCACTTCCGCCGCCACCACCTGCTTCTGGCGCGGCCACCGCATCAACATCATCGACACCCCCGGCCACGTGGACTTCACCGTAGAGGTGGAACGCTCCCTGCGCGTGCTGGACGGTTCCGTGACCGTCTTCTGCGCCAAGGGCGGCGTTGAGCCCCAGTCTGAGACTGTGTGGCGTCAGGCCGACAAGTACCACGTTCCCCGCATGGCGTACGTCAACAAGATGGACATCATGGGTGCGGATTTTTACAACGTGGTCAAGATGATGCATGATCGGCTCAAGTGCAACGCGGTCCCCATCCAGCTCCCCATCGGCCGGGAAGAAACCTTTAAGGGAATTGTCGACCTGGTAGAGATGAAAGCCGATGTCTACTACGACGATATCGGTAAGGACATGCGGGTGGAAGAGATCCCCGAAGACATGAAGGAACTGGCGGCCAAATACCGTCATGAGCTGATGGAAGCTGTCGCCGAGCAGGACGAGGAACTGATGGAGAAGTACCTCATGGACGAGGAGATCAGCACCGATGAGATTCGCCGGTGCATCCGTCAGGCCACTCTGGCCAACCAGATGGTCCCTGTTTGCTGCGGTACCAGCTACAAGAACAAGGGCGTGCAGAAGCTTTTGGACGCCATTGTGGACTTCATGCCTGCGCCTACGGATATTCCCCATATCCGGGGCATCAACCCCGAGACCGAGGAAGAAGAGGAGCGTCCCTCCTCCGACGATGAGCCCTTTGCCGCGCTGGCCTTTAAGATCGCCACCGACCCCTTCGTGGGTAAACTGGCGTTCTTCCGGGTGTACTCTGGTACTCTGGAGGCCGGATCCACTGTTTACAATGCAAACAAGGACGGCAACGAGCGCATCGGCCGTATCCTGATGATGCACGCCAACAACCGGAAGGATATCGAGAAGGTTTATGCCGGCGATATCGCTGCCGCTGTGGGTCTGAAGAATACCACCACCGGTGATACCCTCTGTGACCCCAAGGCTCCCATCATCCTGGAATCCATGGAGTTCCCCGACCCCGTTATCCGTGTAGCCATCGAGCCCAAGACCAAGGCTGGTCAGGAGAAGATGGGTATCGGTCTGGCCAAGCTGGCTGAAGAGGACCCCACCTTCCGTACCTACACCGATGAGGAAACGGGACAAACCATCATCGCCGGCATGGGCGAGCTTCACCTGGAGATCATCGTGGACCGTCTGCTCCGTGAGTTCAAGGTGGAAGCCAACGTGGGCAAGCCCCAGGTTGCCTATAAGGAAACCGTCCGCCGCCTGGCCGATGTGGACTACAAATATGCCCGCCAGTCTGGTGGTAAGGGCCAGTACGGTCACGTCAAGATCAAGCTGGAGCCCAACGAGTCCGGTAAGGGCTATGAGTTTATCAACGCTACTGTGGGCGGCTCCGTTCCCAAGGAGTATATCCCCGCTGTTGATCAGGGTATCCGCGGAGCTATGCAGTCCGGTGTTCTGGCAGGCTATCCTGTGGTAGACTGCAAGGTCACTCTGTACGACGGCTCCTACCATGAGGTGGACTCCTCTGAAATGGCCTTTAAGCTGGCCGGTTCTATGGCCTTCAAGGAGGCCATGCGCAAGGCGGATCCCGTCCTGCTGGAGCCCATCATGAAGGTTTCTGTCATTGTGCCTGAGGAGTACATGGGCGACGTTATCGGCGACCTGAACTCCCGCCGCGGACAGATCCAGGGTATGGATGCCCGGCCCGGCGCTCAGCAGATCAATGCCTTTGTGCCCCTGTCTGAGATGTTCGGTTACGCTACCGATATGCGTTCCAAGACTCAGGGCCGCGGCCAGTACACCATGGAGCCCAGTCACTACACTGAGGTTCCCAAGAACATTGCCGAAAAGATCATGGCGACCCGCAACAAGCCCACCGCCTGATGTACGGCAAATCTGCATAAACACTTGCAATTTTGGCTATAAATTGCTACAATACAAACTGTACCGCGCTGTGATCCAAAACAATCAATCCTGTTTAAAAAGGGAGGAAATGTAACCATGGCAAAGCAGAAATACGAAAGAACCAAACCCCATGTAAACATCGGCACCATCGGTCACGTTGACCATGGCAAGACCACTCTGACCGCTGCCATCACCAAGACCCTCGCTATGAAGGGCCAGGCTCAGTACGAGGCTTACGACATGATCGATAAGGCTCCTGAGGAGAGAGAGCGCGGCATTACCATCAACACCGCTCACGTGGAGTACGAGACCGATACCCGTCACTACGCTCACGTTGACTGCCCGGGCCACGCCGACTACGTTAAGAACATGATCACCGGTGCTGCTCAGATGGACGGCGCTATCCTGGTGGTTTCCGCTGCCGACGGCCCCATGCCCCAGACCCGCGAGCACATCCTGCTTGCCCGTCAGGTTGGCGTGCCCTATATCGTTGTTTTCATGAACAAGGTCGACCAAGTGGACGATCCTGAGCTGCTGGAGCTGGTTGAGATGGAGATCCGTGATTTGCTGTCCAGCTACGACTTCCCCGGCGACGACACCCCCATCATCAAGGGTTCTGCTCTCCAGGCTCTGGAGGCTCCCGATGACATCAGCAATCCCGCTTACGCTCCCATCCTGGAGCTCATGGATGCTGTTGACTCCTTCATCCCCACCCCCGAGCGTAAGGCTGACCTGCCCTTCCTGATGCCTGTTGAGGACGTGTTCACCATCACCGGCCGTGGCACCGTTGCTACTGGTAGAGTTGAGCGTGGCCAGGTCAAGACCGGCGACGAAGTTGAGATCATCGGCCTGACCGAGGAGCGCAAGAAGTCCGTTGTTACCGGCGTTGAGATGTTCCGCAAGACCCTGGATTACGCTGAGGCCGGCGATAACATCGGCGCTCTGCTCCGTGGTATTCAGAGAACCGAGATCGAGAGAGGTCAGGTTCTGTGCAAGCCCGGCTCCATTCATCCCCACACCAAGTTCCGCGCTCAGGTTTACGTCCTGAAGCAGAGCGAGGGTGGCCGTCATACCCCCTTCTTCAACAACTATCGTCCTCAGTTCTTCTTCCGCACCACCGACGTAACCGGCGTCATCACCCTGCCCGAGGGCACCGAGATGTGCATGCCTGGCGATAACGTCGAGATGGACGTTGAGCTGATCACCCCCATCGCTATCGAGGAAGGCCTGCGTCTGGCTATCCGCGAGGGCGGCCGTACCGTTGGTTCCGGCGTTGTCATCAAGATCAACGAGTAATCAATATTCGGTAGTTATTCGCAGTTAAAAAAGCCCAGGGTTTTTATGCCCTGGGCTTTTTTGTAATTGTTAGCTTCGGGAAAGGCAGGCCTCGGCTTTGCGGGGACGCATAAAAAGCTGTTTTTAGGATAAGTGTTGCAGAATGATGATAGAAAAGTGAAATGTTAGATGGCGCTTTATAGAAAAAGTAGCATCTGTTTGTACACGCAGCAAACGATGCAAAGGGACAAATGCGTTGCTTTTTTGCGCAGCTTGCTGACGAAACAAACGCCCTTTCAGAGCTTTTCTTCTCCCTCCCGATTTAGTCCGGGAGCAGCATATAAGTATTAAAAGGCTCGTCCTCATTACTGTGAGGACGAGCCTTTTTGTTTGCCATTTTTAAGTCCGGCATATCTTTTTTGATATTTGGGCAGGCAATGGGTGGAATCCTTGTGTTTAATGATCCGCTGCAGAACCGGATCCCCAAATCAGCCTGTCCGGCACTTCATTAAGGAATGAGACCTTCAATGCCGTAAGTGCGGTTGACCGCTTTTGCTTTTTCAATGTTTGCCAGATGCTCCTCATAGGTGCGTCCATAATAGTGGGTATATTCCACATCGGTTACGAAGAAATAATAGGTGTCATCCAGAGTGTTTTTCTCCGGGTGAAGGGCAGCGTCAATCGCATCTACACCGGGGTTGGCAATCGCACCCACAGGCAGACCTGCTGTGCCGTAAGTGTCGTAAGCCGCCACAACCTGATCCAATGTATCAGCAGGGCAGAGAGGGCGGATATAATCATTGATATAGTTATTGGTTGTGCAGGATTCCAACTGGGGATAGGAAGAGGTGTCTGCCATGCGGTTGTGAAAAACAGAGGACACATTGTACATTTCTTCCACGTTGGCAGCTTCTTTCTGGATGATGGATGCCAAAATTACAACATCTTCCAGCGAAGAACCGCTTTGACGGATTTCCTCTTTTCGCTCGTCGGTAAGCACCTTAGCTTCAAAGTTTTTCAGCATCCGCAGGATGATGGAATCCACATCTTCGTCAGCAAAGAAATCATAGGTATCCGGAAAAAGGAATCCCTCCAGGCGGACCATTTTTAAAGGGTCATCCTGGATTTCCGATACAAAATCCACCTGGAAATCGTGGGTATTGAGAGCCTCGATAAAGGCATCCTGTGTACACAGGCCGGCCTTTTCCAGTGCCTCTCCGAACTGATAGGCATTATAGCCTTCAGGGAAAGTAATAGTAATGGTATCCTGATACTGGATGGTTTGCTGGAGGGCTTGGATAATTTGGTCGTAATGCTGGGCAGGGTCCAACTCAAAGGAGCCGTACTGATAAGAGCCATCCGCATGGGAATAACGAGAATAGGCACGGAAAAGCAGGGGATTTCCAATCACTCCCGCATCTTTAAGGCGGGAAGCGATTTCTGAGGTGGAGGCTCCCTGGGGGATCTCCACAGTTACAGCACCGCTTTGCCGTAAGCTCCCCTGAATTTCCGTATAAAGGTATCCAATTCCCAAAAGCCCGATCACCAACAGGGTCAGGAAGAAAAATAAAATAGGATGTCCCTTCTTTTTCTTTTTAGAACGCCGCCGGGGTTGAGGTCCCGGTGTGGCGGAATGGATTTTTTCATAATCAGCCATAAAATGACCTCCGTTTTCTTGGACGGGCACACCTGTGCAAATCAGTATGCCCCAAAATCATATTAACAGCCCGTAGACACACTGGGAGCTGTTGCCTGCGGACCCATAGTATGATTTTATCCCATGATTTGACAAAAAGCAACAAAAATTCCCCGCGGGGGATCTGGTTCCACTTTTAGAATTGACTCAGCATGAGTGTATCGATTGGTTCATTTGGTACAGGCAGCAGGTCATTCATAAAGCTTTTGCCCCCTTCTTTCACACTTGCAGATGGAAATAACAACAAGAAAACCACAAAATCAAAGAATCCTTTGAAAAAATCAGCTGCTTGGGGAGGCTATCCACCCGAAAAGAAGGTGAGGGCAGAAGCTTGATTGGGAGAACAACCTCCGCATAGTTTGTAATTCGGCCAGATGAAGATGGTGATTCAACAGCACCACAAGGGGTCTGCTCTCTACAAATTTCCAGTTGCAACAGCAAAAAAGAACATTGCGCATGGAACTATGCGGAGTTTTTACCTGAATCAATAGGTATCTTCCTGATGCATATCGTGTCGATGCGGCGTAAAAACAGTAAAAATTATACAATAACAAATATAAATAAAAAATATCCGAATTGTATAATAAAATGAAGGGGCAGTTTCCAAATCTACGGGATGCAGCCTGCTTTCCCACGTCATAAAATCTTTTGGCGTAACGTGGAAGGGAATGGTGGGTGGGGTGAATGGTTGATATGTGGGAACTAAGAAATCGTTTTCTGTTTGCCGAAGACCTGTACTTGGCTGGGCAAAAATTTTTCCCCATATAAATTAACGACGCAATGCAGGGAAGTACTTCTTATTTTTACAACAACAAAGAGGCGATTTTCAGGACTTTTTGCGATCTGTTATCAAGATCTGTCGCATAGGGCCTGGTTGTAAGGGGGATGAGGCAGCCTCAGGCTCAACGACAGAGTCACCGGCACCAGCAGTAAGAAAATCCTTCTTACTTTTATAGCAACAGGGAAGTGGGCTCAGGATTTTCCAAGAACCAGGGATTTGTTGTCAATGTCTGCCATGCAGGTCCTGGCTGTAAGGGAGCCTAAGAACAACCTTCGGTTTCGACAGATTTGCCGGCAGGGCGGCAGGGAAAAATCACACCTGCTTTTATAGCAGCAGGGAAGCGGTTTTCAAGATTTTTCTAAGAACCTGCGATTTGTTGCCAATGCCTGCTATGCAGGTCTCGATTGTAAGAGGAGCCTGAGAACAGTCTTCGGCTCCGACAGAGTTGCCGGTAGGGGCAGCAGGGACAAATCACGCCTGCTTTCACAACAACAGGGAAGAGGTTTCAAGGATTCTTTCCAAAATTTGCGCTTTATTGGCAGCATCCGCCGCCTATATCCCCATAAGGTGAAAACTCCCCTGTATATATGTTTCCAAAGAGCCGCCATGTCCGCCAAAGCACGATTCTATGGAAATACGGGGATAGCATGGGGGTAGAGAAACATCGCTCTCAAAGCCATTCCTGAAACAACAAAGGGCGCAGGCAATTGGCTGCCCCGCCCTTTGCGAATCATATTTCTTATTTATTGGAGTAGCTGGTGTAGGTGACAAAGCCGTCGTACAGCTTACCCAGGTAATCAAAGGACATTCCCGTGCCCACAGCCACTGCCTCCACCGGATTGTCGGCCAGCCGGGCAGTAATACGGATACGGCTGGAAATCAGTTTGTCCAGACCCTTGAGCATGGCACCGCCGCCGGTCATGACCAAACCGTTCTGCTGGATATCGGCCACCAGTTCGGGAGGCGTCCGCTCCAGAACCGACTGAAGCGCCAGAATAATATGCTCCACCTCCGCCCGAAGAGGTTCCACCAATTCCTGGTTGGTAATGGTAATCCGCTGAGGCAGTCCCGTAACCAGGTTGCGGCCTTTTACCTCATATTCCACCACCGGCGTGTCCTCCATCCAGACCGTGCCGATCTCCCGCTTAATCCGGTCGGCAGTGTTATCGCCTACCAGCACATTGTAGCTGGAACGGATGAATTTAACAATCGCGTCATTGAGCTTGTTGCCTGCCATTTTGAGAGAGGTTTTGCAGACGATGCCATTGAGGGAAAGGACGGCGATATCGCTGGTGCCGCCTCCAATGTCCAGGATGGCAACGCCTCCGGGGACGGTAATGTCGATCCCCGCGCCAATGGCCGCAGCTACCGGCTCCTCAATGAGAAAAACGTTGCGGGCGCCGGAGGAAATGACCGTATCGATAACTGCCCGGGATTCCACCTCAGTAATGGCAGAAGGGACGCAGACACATACCCTGGGCTTAAAAAAGCGGCTGGGGCTGACTTTGCGGAAGAAATGCTTGAGCATCTGCTCGGTAACCTCATAATCGGAGATGACGCCTTCTTCCAGAGGGCGGACCACCCGGATCATATCGGAGGTTTTGCCCAGCATGGCATGGGCCTCATCACCCACAGCCTTAACAGTACCGGTGCGGGTATCCATGGCGACGATGGAGGGTTCCTTGAGAACGATACCCTTGCCGCTGACATAAATAATCGTAGTGGCGGTACCCAGGTCGATACCGATGTCGTTACTAAACACTGCCTGATCCCCTTTACCTGTCTATTCTCCTGTTGCCCGAGGCGGAAACGGCCTCAGGGCAAGATCTCTCCTACGAAATTGTATCACGGGACTGGTCAGCTTGTCAAAAGAATTTCCCCGTTTTTTGTATGAATTTCTTGTGAATTCGACTTGTCCGGCAACATTTACCCCGCAGCGGCCACAACAGAGACCTTTGCGGCTCCCATTTCCAGCAACAGCCGGCAGCAAATAGCTACCGTACTGCCGGTGGTAACGATATCATCCACCAGCAGTACCCGAATCCCGGCAAGGTTTGCCGAACCGGAACAAAAGGAATGCTCTGCTTCCCGGTGGCGGAAGCCGATGGTCAGCTGATGCTGGGAAAAGGTACTGCGCCGAACCAGGGCTTGAGGAAGCACCGGAATGCCCAGCTCTGCGGCGACATAGTCCGCCAGAATTTCCGCCTGGTTATAGCCCCGCATGCGCAGACGTTCTTCGGGCATGGGCACCGGGACCACAATATCAAAACTTCCAGGTGCGAACACTTCTGTAACAAGCTTTGCCATTGACCTGCCCAAGTATTCACCGGCGCGGCGGTCTCCTTGGAATTTGAAACGGGAAAGGGCTCCTCGGATTTGTCCCCGGTAGGCGAAAGCGCAGGCCAGCATCTCCCAGGGACGGGAAGCGGTGCCGTCGCCGGGGCGGAGAGGTTGGCAGAAGGGAGGCTCTTCCCGCAGGCACCGGTCGCAGCACAGCTGTCCACTGGCGCAGACCTGACCGCAAAGCACACACCGGGGCGGGAAAAGCAAATCCAAAAGCTTTTCAGAACATCCCATCTTCCATGATCCTCCAAAGCATTTCCTTCAGGTTTGTATAACGGCGGGTACGGCGGTCATTGGCTACCATTTCCGCCACAGTAGCAGCTTCGCCCGCCATGACCAGCAGCCTCCGGGCCCGGGTCACGCCGGTATACAGCAGGTTTCGGTAATGAAGTTTGGGATGCCGCTGCATCAAGGGCATCACCACCGCCTCAAACTCGCTGCCCTGGCTTTTGTGGACGGTAATGGCATAGGCATGTTCCAATTGATCGCTGTTGTCAAAATGATATTGGGCCACTTTATCGTCAAACCGCACCAAAATGGCCTGTGAGGAAGGATCCACCATCTCAATGACTCCGATATCGCCATTGAAGATTCCCATGCCTTCTTCGCCATCATCGGTACGGTAGAGGATGTCGTAGTTGTTGCGGACCTGCATCACCTTGTCTCCCTCCCGCAGGATCCGCCCCAAAGCATTCAGCTGTGATTTTTCCCGGGCAGGAGGATTGAGACGTTCCTGCAAAAGCCGGTTCAGTTCCCGGGTGCCCAACGGGCCCTGCTTGCCGGGAACGATGACCTGAATATCCCAGAGAGGGGAATAGCCATAGCTGCCCGGGAGCCGCCGGGCACAAAGATCCACCACCAGCGTCTGCGCCTGCTGGGTAGTGGCGGTGGGGAGAAAGAAAAGGTCGTTATCCCGCCGGCTCAAATCGGGGAGTTCTCCCCGCACAATGGCGTGGGCGCTGGTCACGATCAGGCTTTGGGCCGCCTGACGGAAAACCTGGTCCAGATGTACGGTGGGCACTGCGTCACTGGCCACCAGATCACCCAAAATATTCCCCGCCCCCACGGAAGGCAGCTGGTCGCTGTCTCCCACCATGATGAGCTTGGTGCTCATCCGCATTCCACGCAGCAGGCTTTCCAGGATCAAAGTATCCACCATGGACATCTCATCCACAATCACTGCGTCAGCCTGAAGGGGATTTTTCTCGTTGCGCTTAAAGGTAAGGGTGTCCTTAAAGGGGTCTACCTCCAGCAGACGATGGATGGTTTTGGCATCCCGTCCGGTGACTTCGGTCATCCGTTTGGCGGCGCGGCCGGTGGGAGCGCAAAGCGCCACTTTGAGGCCCTGGCTTTCCAGAAGGGCAATGATCCCGCCCATCGTTGTGGTTTTGCCGGTGCCCGGCCCACCCGTAAGAATGAACAGCGGACTTTGGACAGCAGTGCTGATGGCCTTGCGCTGAAGAGGGTCGTAACGGATGCCCAGGGATTCCTCCAGAGTGTCGATCTCCCTGTCCAGCCCTCTGTGCTCGGGTGGAGCGATCTGGAGCATCATGGCAACCCGGCCTGCAATATAGCTTTCCCCACGGTACAAAGGTTCCAGATAGACATACTCCCGGGCATCGCTTTGGAAAATACAGAGTGTGTTATCTTCAATCAATTCCTGCAGCAGTTCTTCCAGATGTTCCCCGGGCGCTCCCAAAAAATCGGCCCCCATTGCAAGCAGCTTTTCCTTGGGGAGACACACATGGCCGCTGCGGCTGTTATGCCGCAAAATATATTGCATACCGGCGGAAAGCCGGCAGCGGTCTTCGGGAAGAATTTCCAGAGACTCCTGGGCCAGCTGGTCTACTGCCTCAAATTCCAGGCCTATATCCTCCCGGCAGAGGATATAGGGGTTCTCACGTACCAGGTCGGGAGCGGCGTTTCCCCAAAGCTTCCAGATCCGTACCGCTTGGGCAGGCAGGATCCCCCGGGAGGTAAAAAACAGCATGGTGGCCCGCAAACCAAACAGCCGGGCGAATTCTTCTCCAATTTCCCGGGCTTTCCGGGGAGAAATGCCCCGGACCTGACACAGGGCATCAGGATCCTTTTCCATGATTTCCAGGGAACGGTCACCAAAGGTGGTAACGATCCGTTTGGCGATGGCGGGACCTACCCCCCGGATGGCTCCGGAGGAAAGATATTTAAGGATGGCGCTTTGGGTAGCGGGAAGGGTGCGGGTGATGGCCTGGGCTTTAAACTGCATTCCGTAGGAAGGATGGACAGTATATTGGCCCATGGCAGAGATTTCTTCTCCAGGGGCGGGCTGAGGCAATTCCCCCACCACTGTTACCAGTTCGTCCTCCACCGATACCTCCAGCACCGAAAACCCAGTTTCTTCGCTGTGGTAGACCACGTCCTCCACGGTCCCCTCCAGTTGTTCCAGAGACTGTTGGGATTCCGGATGCATCATCACCATCCCCCCTTTTTATCCAATCCTTATGAAGCGCCAAGGGCGGATCCGGGCAGTGACCCGGATAGCCCCCAGGCTGACGGAAGTTCCTTCAGCCCCAATGGGGCGGAAGGCTTCCGGCGGCAGCCACCCGGCTTGGAGATTTACCCCAGCTTTCGCCCCCTGTGTCGGTATTGCCCTTTTTCGCAGACCTTTCCGGTTCCGTAAAAGAGCCGAACCCCCGATGGCACATTCATTTCCGCGGTACAGTCCCGGGAAAACTGCGCCGCGGCAGCTGCCTTCCATTATAGTACATTTTTGGACAGGAGAAAAGAGGCCCGCCTGACTGGGATGCTTTCAACAAAGGAAACGTTCCAGCGCATCCAGGCTTTCCAAACAGGGAACCCCCCTGCTGCGGCAAAGCCGCCGGCAAAAGCGGATGGTTTCCGGGTCGGCATTCTCTGCCAGAACAGCGACCTGGGCTCCCCGGATCCCCCGCCCCAGGCATACCTCCGTGCAGGCCTGTGTCAAGCGGCTTTCCAGAGACTCATCCCGTCCACGGACCACCACCACCAGGAAGCTGTCCTGAAGCCGGCAGCTGCGGCAAAGCCATCGGGCGGCGGAGGCACAGACTTCGGTAAGGCCTACGGCAGCCAGCGCCATGAGAAAAAAGAGAAAAATTTGCTTTTCCATTGCCATCACCTCGTCATATCCTATGTTTTGCTGCTGGAATGGGTGCGGAAAGGGAAAAGCGCCTTTGGAAAAAGAGATACTGGCAAAGGATTTTTCTGTAAAACATTTCCCGACATTCCCGCGGTACCCCAGCCATTTTGCAGTTGCAGCGGTCTGAGGGGGCTGTTTCCGTGTAGCTGGCAGCAACAATGGGACCCGACCTGCCCGCGAAGATATGGAGGATATATAAAAACTTGTATCTTATGCCCGTTTATGGAGTCACACATGGCTTTTTGTCAATCTTATAAATAACCGCCCGATTTCCGCAGATATCGGAAATCGGGCGGTCAAAATACGCACAGTCATGCATTACGGTGACAGTAAAAACTTGAAACGGAAGTTTGAAATGTCAGGAGGGCATGGGGCGGCTCAGTTTCAGGATGGTCAGGTTTACTTCTCCATCCAGGCCATTGGCAGAGCCGTTATACGTGAGGAAAAACGAGGTTTGCACCGGAGCCCGGAGAATGAGAAAGGCAGAGCCGCCTGCGGTGGAATTTTCTGATCCGGTGGCAAAGTAGATCCCCGTCTCCAAATGGGGAGCGCCGTTGTAGCTGGGTGTCACTTGAATATATCCGGGATTTCGAAGCTGGGCGGAGACTTTGTAAGAGATCAGATAATAGCCGGGCGTCAAAGTGATATGCTCCGTATCGGGAGAGGTAATGGCACCGGTGGAATCGGTAATATCCGGAAAGAGAGTAATTAAATTCCGGTTGATTAAAGTGTACTGCGCGTTGGCAAAAGAAGCAAAAGCTTCATCAGGAATGACTCCCGCAGGTCCCTGAGGCCCTGTGGGACCTTGGGGTCCTTCGGGTCCCTGAGGTCCTGTGGGTCCCTGAGGTCCTTCGGGTCCCTGGGGTCCTGTGGGTCCCTGAGGTCCTTCAGGTCCCTGGGGTCCTTCGGGTCCCTGAGGCCCTTCGGGTCCCTGAGGCCCTTCGGGTCCCTGAGGTCCTTCGGGTCCTTGGGGTCCTGTGGGTCCTTGGGGTCCTGTGGGTCCCTGGGGTCCTGTGAGCCCCTGAGGTCCTTCGGGTCCCTGAGGCCCTTCAGGCCCCTGGGGTCCTGTGGGTCCTTGAGGGCCTCTGGGTCCTTGAGGGCCTACGCAGCATCTGCAGGTACGGCAGCAGCAATCCGGAGAATTGGGATTATGGCGGCCGAAACGATCATCATATTGGTTCATTTTCATGCCAACCTTCCTGTTGTGGTCTGATGTATTCTATGCACACCCTCTCTGGAAAGTGCCGGACAGGTACCTTAACAACAAAGCAGCGGGAGACAGAGGTCCCCCGCCGCATGAAGTGCTGGCTGAAAAAGTTTGCTGTTGTTACCCGATTGCGGCCCGCAGAGCCTCCGTGCGATCGGTGCGCTCCCAGGTCAGGTCCAGATCGGTGCGTCCAAAGTGGCCATAAGCCGCCAGCTGCCGGTAAATGGGCCGGCGCAGATCCAGCATCCGGATAATGGCAGTGGGACGCAAATCGAAAACCTTCTCTACTGCTTTTTCGATGATCTCATCCGACACCCGGCCGGTACCAAAGGTGTTGACATTGATAGAGACTGGCCGGGCGACTCCGATGGCATAGGCCAGCTGTACCTCGCAACGGCGGGCCAAGCCGGCAGCCACCACATTTTTAGCCACATACCGGGCGGCATAGGCAGCGCTGCGGTCCACTTTGGTGGGATCCTTACCGGAGAAAGCGCCGCCGCCGTGACGGCCCCAGCCGCCGTAAGTATCCACAATGATTTTACGTCCGGTGAGACCGCTGTCTCCCTGGGGACCGCCCACCACAAAGCGTCCGGTGGGATTGATGAGGTACTGGGTATTTTCCCTCAGTTCCTCCGGTACGATGGGCTCAATGACATGGCGGATGATGTCTTCCCGGATGGTCTCCTGGGAAACATCGTCCCCATGCTGGGTGGATACCACAATGGTGGTGATCTCCACCGGGCGGTCATCCACATACCGCACGGTCACCTGGGTCTTGCCGTCGGGGCGGAGATAGGGAAGAGTGCCATCCTTGCGTACCTGGGTCAGCCGCCGGGCCAGCTTGTGGGCCATGGCGATGGGCATGGGCATCAATTCGGGAGTATCGTCACAGGCATAGCCGAACATCATCCCCTGATCTCCCGCACCGTTGTCGTCCTCTCCGTCCTGAGCAGCTTTTGCCTCCATGGAATGATCCACCCCCAGAGCAATGTCCGGGGACTGCTCGTCAATAGAGGTGAGGACGGCGCAGGTGGTGCCGTCAAAGCCGTACTTGGCCCGGTCGTAGCCAATATCCACGATGACGTCCCGGACCAGCTTGGGGATATCCACGTAACAGCTGGTGGAGATCTCGCCCATCACCATGGCCATGCCGGTGGTGACGGCAGTCTCACAGGCCACACGAGCCTGAGGGTCCTTGGCCAGAATGGCGTCCAGTACGCTGTCGGAAATCTGGTCGCAGATTTTATCGGGGTGGCCTTCCGTCACGGATTCACTGGTAAAGAGGAATTCTTTCATTTTTCGACATCCTTTCATAAGCAGCTTACCCGGAACAAAAAACGCCCGGGCGAGCCCGAGCGTTCAATGATTCTCATCTCTCGGAAATCTCCGCAGAATTTGGCACCTTATCCTTTTGGGACAGGTTGCCGGGCTTCACAGGGTCTGTTCCCTCCACCACTCTTGATAAGACGATATTCAGTTGACCATAATAGAATAGCACAAACTGCCCGTTTTTGTCAACAGGGGATCCTGCCCGTCTTAATTCTGATATTTGTTGGTGGTTCTAAACTCCGGCATAGTCACCAAAAAGTGAGACCATTATCAATAATTGTTACAAATTGAAGAAAGCACAAACAAATGCTATAATCAAATTAGAACTGCAACGGGGAGGGATTGCTATGGGCTTTAGGTATAGAAAAAGCATCAATTTAGGTGGCGGCTTCAGAGTCAATATTAGCAAATCTGGAATTGGTTACAGTTGGGGTGTTAAAGGATACCGCATTACCAAAACTGCTTGAGGGACAACTCGTAGAACGGCTTCCATTCCTGGTACTGGCATATCTTTTGTGGATGAAACAGGTAAAAGTAGGCGTGAAAAGCGCTCGAATTTTCCTGCGCCACCTGCACCGACTATCAATGCTAACCATTACGATACAGAAGAAATCGTTAACGGCGCGGCAACAAATATGGTATCTGATGGGTTAGAAGATATCCTTGATACTATCAAAAAATCTTTATTCATAAATAAAATCTCAACCGTTGGCATATGGGTATCTCTACTGCTCAGTTTCGGCACGCCACCTCTTTTTATTATCTTGTTAGGCTTTGTTATCCTAAAAATATATGTTAAGAAATCAGGCTTGGTCGAGTTAGACTATACAATCGATGCCGACAAACAGGACGAAATTAATCAACGCATAAATGCTATGTTGAAGGTTGCAAATAGCAATCGAATATGGCGTATTATGCAAACTAGTAAAGTCATAGACAAAAAGTATGAGGCTGGCGCCTCTAATACAGTAAAACGAGTTGCTTGTACAGCTTCTACGAAAGCTCCCTTTCCGTTCAAAACAAATGCTCCAGTAGTTGCGTTCAAGTCAGGTAATGAAACTCTTGTATTCCTTCCCTGATAAGTTGTTTATTATTCAAAAGGGTACGGTCGGAGCATTAAACTATGCGGACATAGAAACTTCAACGCATACAACACGTTTCATAGAGAACGAAAGCATTCCACACGATGCTCTGGTAGTGGATAGAACATGGAAATACGTCAATAAATCTGGTGGACCAGATAAGCGTTTCAAGGATAATCGTCAGCTACCAATTTGTCTTTACGGAGAAATAGAATTGAAATCGGCATCGGGGTTGAATACTGTATTCATGTTTTCGAACTCAAGCACTGATTAAACAATTATCCATCTGTTATAAATTGTAAAAAGGCGTTGCTTGCAAAGGCAACGCCTTTTGTTTTGGTCAACTAAAATGTTGGTTCTCAATACATTCTCACTTTGAAAAATGCGACTGCGTTTCCTTGTGCATTTCGACGAAAGGTTTGGCGAAACGGGCTTTTACCAACACAAATCTAAATTAGGACTCCTGCCTAAAGGAGAAGGAAAGCTTTCCTGTGGGGGGAATACTGCCCGCGTGTTTCGCCAAGAGGAAGAATACCGCCGGTAATCCATAAAAGGCAGATAAGAACATGCGTGAGAGCAGACAGGAAAGCCCTCAGTGAGGGATGACGCCGGCCAGCTTTTTGTATACCAGGAAGGTAATGGCGGCATTGGCTCCGGCTTTAATGAGATTGAAGGGGATGATCACCGGCACCAGCATCTGGAGCACCACGTCCACAGGAGTCTTCATAAAGATGGGGGTGAAAACCAGATTGCAGAGGGCCATGACCGCAACCATCACCACAACCCCGGCCAGAAGCGCGACAACGGCGCTGCGGCGGGTTTTATTGCGCCGGTACAGAAAGCCGGCCACCAGAGCGAAAGATCCGGTTGCCAGAATGTGCATGATCACACCGATGATGGTACTGCCGGCACTTACGGTAAAGCCCTGGATAAAGCTGACCACTACCGTCAAAGCCAGGCCCCACCATGGCCCGAACAGAAAAGTGCAGATAAAAATGGGGATATCGGCGGGATCGTACTCCAAAAAGGGCGCCGACGGGAAAATGGGGAAACGGATAAAATAGACCAGAATAATGGAAACGGCGGCCATGAGGCCGAGAATGGTGATTCTTCTGGTGCGCTGAGATGTTCTTTGCATGCTGCCAACCTCCAAAAAAATAGAATATTTTTGCAGGTTTGTTCGGGGGTGTTGTCGGAAACAAAAACGCCCTTGGTCCCCAAAAGGGATCAAGGGCGAATGGTCGCAGGCTTCCCGCCCAAAGGGCATGGGAAAAGCAGCCGTTTCTTTCATCCGGACTTGTGGCGGCGCAGCAGCCGTCATTTACCGTCGGTCCCGGAATCGCACCGGAGTCGGCCTCCCGGAAAGGGAGGTTCGCGGACTGAGAGCCCTGGGACTCATCACCGCCGGTGGGGAATTTCACCCCGCCCTGAAACAAAACCATGTACAGTATAGCCTTCTTGCAGGGCGTTGTCAAGTTAATTTAGATAAAATTAATGTAATGATTAAATAATATTGACAATAAATCGATAAATAAGTAAAATAAAATTAATAAACAAAAAATGATTAAACGAGTGGAAGTATACACAGATGTGTATACAAATATAATAAATTAATTGGATATAGAGAAGATGATTCAGAGAATTAATGTCATATAATTTATACAAGACTAAATTGTAAAATTTTAAAGCAGCAATATCCGAATTAGTAAAAATGATGAGAGAGGAGAGCTTCTGATATGAAAAATGAGCCCTCAAAATCTTTGGTTAGCCACAAAACCTTATTGAGGCAAGGGGGAAGAACTAATAAAAAACTAAATATCGATCAATTGCTTAAAATAGAAGAAACAAAAGATCCAGAGGTTTTAAAAATAACTTTTTTAATTGAAAGAAAGATATTGCAATCCAGGGAAGAATGGGTAACCGTTGATTCGACAGATCTATATACTGCAATAATAAGAGGGATAAAAAGAAGGGACCCGTGGCATAAAAAAACAGATTTGGAATAAAAGGTAGGAATATTTTGTTCTGCTGTTCTTTGTATAAAAGTTTTCGAAAATTAAAGCGTGGATAAGACGCTGAATCTCTGTAAGTTGATATAAATTTTATAAAATAAGATAAGGGGGAAAAAGCATGTGGAAAAAAGTCGAAGTAGAAAATAGAGCGAAAGTTAGAAATGTGCCGAGTGCAAGTATTGGATATGGGAGAATTGGGTTAAATGTGGCGGCGTGTGAATTGATAGATAATTATGAGAAATATAAATTTGCAGAAATCTTTAGTGACAGTGAGCAATCATCTGCATTTGGAATTCAATTTTTAGAGGAGAGTACCCCGAACTCTATTGTAATTAAAAGAAAACAAGCAAATGGAAAACCGGTTGGAGGAATAGAGTTGTCATCCAAGGCGCATTTGGAAAAAATGTTTGGAGTGCTTGGAATTGGAACCCAAAAGAAAACAACACGATATAGCGTGAAAAGAGATAAAAGCTTAGAAAATTTTTTGGTGTTAGAACCGCGATAATATAAAAAGTGGCTGTTGCATTTTGCAACAGCCACTTTTTATAAAGATCAATATTCTGAATGGGGTATTGGAGCAACAAAAATTTACCTCTATCTCAGTTCCTTTTTGCTGTAGACGGCTACGGAAACGAAAAACGAGCCAAGGAACAGCGCCACGCACAAAATCAAACCTCCTGCCGTCAGGATTGCAAGGGGGATTCCCTGGGGAAGGGCAGGGAAAAATTTTTTCCAGTAAGAAAGGGAAACCGCCAGAACAAAGACCAGGCCGAAGAGAAACATCATCACACCCCGCCCTTTCTGCGAACCGAATTTGTACAGGAAGGGGATGGACAGGGAAAACAGGGTGGTATCCACGGTTACAGCGGCGAAAAGAGAGACGACAGCTTCCGGCAGGTCCACCTGGGGACTCAGGAGAGACGCCACGGCAATACAGGCCAATGAAAGGATGCTGCCGGCTGCCGCAAGAAGCAGGAGCAGGAGATACCGGGCAGCTACGATCTGCCGGCGGCTGACAGGGGCTGCCGCCGCGTAGCGCTCCCAGTGGTAAAACTCATCATAGGTAAAGCAGGAAAGGGTGATGGTCATTACCAGAACTACCGCCAGAGTAAAGGCGTAGGAGGGATTGCCCGTAATAACTGAAATCCCGCCAAAGACCGCAAAATACAGGCCCAAAGTCCGTCCGTAGCTGCGGACGGTATACAGATCATTGAGAAGCAGCCCTTTCATTTTCCATCACCTCGCGTCAAGTAGAAAAGTATATCGTCCAATGTGGGAGGGTCTATGACCATGTGGGGGTAACGGGTACGGAAAACGCTTCGTTCCCGCACCAGCGCCGAAAAACCATGCGGCCCGGTTTCCAGTCCCAGTACCTCCGAAGGATCCAGCTCTTCCGCCTGGGCGGCAGGACCTTTCAGGATGCCGTAATGCTCCAGCAGGGCGTCTTTTTCCCCCTGAAGGATGATCCGTCCCCGATCCATAAAGACCACATAATCGGCGATCCGGGACAGGTCGGTGGTAATATGGGAGGAGAGGAGGATGGAATGGGTTTCATCCTGGAGAAACTCCTGAAAAATATCCAGGATCTGCAGCCTCACCACCGGGTCCAGACCGCTGGTGGGTTCGTCCAGGAGAAGAAGCCGGGGCCGGTGGGAAAGAGCGCAGGCAATGGCCAGCTTCATCTTCATCCCCCGGGAAAAATCCTGAATCTTTTTTCGCGCAGGCAGTTCCAGCCGTTCCAGAAGGCTGCTGTAGCAGGATGTGTCCCAGGTACGGTAGATACCGCTTAAAATGCGGCCCATCTGCAGAGGTGTGCGGGATTCGTGAAAGGAATTTTCATCAAACACCACACCGATTTCCTCCCGAACTGCGGGGGGCAGCCGGGAGACGTCCTGCCCCCAAAGCCGGATACTGCCGCTGTCCGGGGCCGCCAATCCCAGGATCATCCGCAGCGTGGTGGTTTTCCCCGCGCCATTGGAACCGATCAGTCCCAAAATAGCGCCCTGAGGAAGGGCCAGATCCATTTTTAATGAAAAGCCGGGATATTCTTTGGTAACTTCTTTCAGTTCCAGTGCCAGTTGATTGTCCATTGCAATTGCTCCCTTCTGCCGGGTTGCTCCGGCGTACCACCGGGGAAAGCCCTCCCCGCCAAACCGCGCATCTGCTATCAGGGCGGCGGAGCGTCCAGAAGCTCCCGCAGCAGCGACAGGACCTCCTGAAAGGAGATGCCGCCGATGCGGGCGGCTTCCGCTGCCGCAGCCAGATGTTCCCGAACCCGGGAGAGTTGCTCTTCCCGCAGTACGTCAGTATTGGCGCCGGCTACAAAACACCCTTTGCCGGCTACAGTTTCAATAAAGCCTGCCTGCTCCAGTTCCTCATAGGCCCGCTTGGTGGTAATGACGCTGATTCGCAGGTCTTTGGCCAGCTGCCGCATGGAAGGCAGAGGATCCCCCTGGGAAAGCTGTCCGCTAATGATCTGGGCCTTGACCTGCAGGGCAATCTGTTCATAAATGGGTCTGGGACTGGAATTGCTCAGGATAATGTCCAATGTGTCCCCTCCATACTGTATATATCGTATATATACAGTATCACACATGTGAGGCGCTGTCAAGAGGGAAATCCTGTTTCCGGATTTTATAGAAAATGTTCTCCACTGTACAGGAAATTCCAAAACCTGCAGAAAAAAGACCTTCCAGCATAATACCCTTGCAGCAATCAGCCGCAGGGATATGGCCGGAAGGTCTTTTGCATGGTAAAAACAGAGTGTGTTTATGGAAGAAGGATGAAAACGCCAAAGCAGATGCTGTCTGTACTCCGGATGCCGTGAGATGAAAGCAGCATCACAGTGTCTCCCGTTCCAGAGCCAGCAGATACAAAGCGGCCAGGGTCTGACGCGGGGCTGTGACAGCCAGCAGCTCGGAACGGAAAAAAGGCTCGCCCCCCATCAGCTGCTGGCGGATGGCATCCATAGCCAACTGCAAAAGCGTGCCCCCTGCCAATTCCCGAAGGGATTCTCCCAGGCGGGTAACAGGAAGTCTTTTTAAAGCTTCTCCAACCGCTTCGGGTCCGCTTTCCTGTCGGGCTTTGGCCAGAATCTCCCGCAGCTCCCGGTTAAAGCTTTCCACGGTATAGAGCGGGGTAGGATCCAGACCCAGAAGTTCTCCTGCAAGTTCGGCAGCGTGTAGAAGAAGCCCCGATTCCGTTTGCCTGCTGGGCTTTCCATGGGACAGGGTACCGGAAAGGCGTGACTGCAGCAAGCGGTCCAGCTGGTTCCTGCCCGGTCCGGGCAGAGTGGCCCAAAGCTCTTCCCACATCTGCCGCACCGGCTCCAGATAGCGGCGCTCCAGGAGGGATTTCTGTCCCGATTGGAACCCATATGCCCAGCCGTCACAGCGGCCCAACACCTTAAGGGTATCCAGATACCCCAGACGGATATTCCTGCGGGAGCGGCTGCTCTCAAAAATCAGCATGCTGCCCAGATCCCAGTGGCTGCGGATGGTGTGGACAGGGACTTGGGACGCAGGTGAGCGCCGGATCCCGATTCCGTCAATGTCCACCACATAGACTTCCGTTACCGGTGGCTGAGCCCGGAGGGCCAGCTCTACCGGAAGCAGATCATGGTAACCCCCGTCAATATATTTTTGATTCCCGATCTCCCGGGGCGGGAAGGCCGGGAAACAGGAGGCGGATGCCATCATATAGTCAGCTATGGTTCCGGGAGGCATCTCTTCCGCAAATAATTCCACCGGACGCAGGGTCCCCATGGCTACCGTTACCACTCCGTACCGGATGCCGGAATTTCTCAAGCGGTCCTCGTCAAGCAGCTGGCGGATCCGGCCCTCCAAAGGAGCGGTATCCACCCCTCCTTTCCGAATGATTTCCCGGATATAGGCCCGATAGGCGCCCAGGACGCTTCCCGGATCGTCGGCTTCCACGGGGGGAATATCGGCAAGTACCTGATCGTTGGACATGTTTTCCCACATTTCCACGGCTTCTTTATAGGAGCCTTGGGCAATGAGCGCTCCGTTGAGGGCCCCCACTGAGGTGCCGGTGACCACCTGAAAGGTAATCCCCAGCTCCCGGAATGCCTGCCAGACGCCGATCTGATAGGCGCCCTTGGCGCCCCCGCCCCCCAGAACCAGGGCCCGGCGCGGGCTGTCAGCCGGGAAAGAATTTTTGCGTGAGAAAGAAGAAAGCATGGACATTCTCCTGAATGAAAATAATTTTGAAAGAGGAAACCGACCCCGGCAGGGCTACAATCAGACGCATCTTTGTCCGGATGGATGGAGAAGTCGAACCGGAGCGGCATCTCAGCCGGAGAAAATGGTATAAGCAAAAGCAAAAGTAAAAGACATTCCTTGCCGCCGGGATATAAACATATCCGGTGTTGCGGCGGCTCTGAGAAAAGAAGGCAAATGGCGGCACATGCTTTGTATTGTGCGGGAGTCCCAAAAGCCTTGGAAATACGGGATCCTGGGCAGCTTCTGCCGTGGGAATGGGGCTTATCGTCCCGGCTTTTTTATGACGTGAAGGGATACCGGGACAGGGCCCTGCGTACAGCGGCTTCGCTCAGATGCGGGGCAATAGCAGCAATATGGGAAAGGGCCAGAGCAGCTGCGGCGGAAGCAAAGTCCAGGGCTTGTCCCTGCGGCATATTCCGGATATGGGCAAAAACCAGCGCCCACATACAACAGTTTCCCGCGCCGGTGGCATTGATGACCAGCCGCAGCGGGAAAGCGGGAACCCGGAAGCAGCAGTCCTCCTTATCCATGGAAAAAGCGCGTTGACGGCCCGGACTTATTACTGCATGACGAGCGCCCCGGCGCAGGATTCGCCGGCAGGCTTCCTCCCAAGCATCAGGTTCGGGTGATTTCCCTTTCCGTCATTACCCGGGCCTCCGGAAGATTGGGCTTAACCGTATGAAAACCCTCCAGATTTCCTTGCAGCTTCCGGGCATGGACCGTGGAAACAGAATCGGCAAAAACCGGCAGCCGGCTCCCAAAGGTGCGAGCCGCATCATCCAGCGCCTCCTGAGGGAAGCCTCAGTCCGCCACTATGGCCGCAGCACCCGCCGGCAGTTCCCGGCGCGCCTCCGTGCGATCTGTCCCCAGCTCCTGAAGGATACGCATCTCCGAGAGCGCCACTGTCCTTTCTCCCTCCGGGCTGTGGATGGAAAGGTAAGTGCTGGAACTGCGGCCGGGAAGGGTGAGAAAATGCCGGATATCCATTCCTGCCCGACAGCAGCTGTCCCGTATGATATGAGCCTGCGGGTCATCCCCGACGGCGGAGATAAGCCGCACGGGAAGACCCAAGCGGGCCGCGTTTTTGCAGATATTGTGGGCGACGCCGCCCACCCAGATGCGGATAGTTCCCGGGTTGGAATCCTCCATCATCATAGGCCCCCGGCTGCGGCCCATAAAATCAGGCTGACAGGACCAATACCTGCCATGTAAGGATCCTACGGCGAAACAGTCTTCTCCGGTACCCTTGCATCGCCGCCGCACCAGGGTGGAGCTTTTTTAGTATACCATAATCCGAAGCCGGTTGGAATGCTCCGGATGGCTCTTGTACAGCCTTTTGGAGGCGACGGGCAGCTACTTCACAGCCTCAGGGAGAGCTTTGCGGATAATTTCCTCCGCCGTGGTACCCCAGGGACGGTTAAACCGGGGAATCCTCCAGAGGCATTGGGGATCGCGGGTCAGGTGGAATACCCGGCCCTGAGCATCCAGCGATGCCTGGAACAGTTCTTCCACCACCGGATAGGAACTGGGGCTTACCGAACCAAACGGGTAGGTGAAGGTGGTGGGAGCGGTGCCGGTGAACTGGGTAAACAGTTCCTGAAGCCGCGTCAAATCCTTTCGGAGCATAGCCTGATAGGCTTCCTCCGATTCGTCCTGCTTTTTTCCTGCGCCTTTGCGGCCGCGGTCCAGGGTATGCAGGTCGTAGCTGTGGTTTTGGAACTCTACCAAACCGCTTTGCTGCATCTCCTGGATCATATCCCAGGTCAGATGGGTATAGCTTTCATTCTTTTCTTCGGGGCGGGCTGAATATTCCTCCGTTTTTGCGCCGATGATGGAAATTACCGCTTTCATTTGATATTTTTGCAGCAGGGGATAGACGTTGAGATAATTGTTGTAATAGCCGTCGTCAAAGGTGATCATAATGGGCTTATCCGGCAGTGGCCGCCCATCCTGGACATAGGCGATCAAATCCTCCATTACCACGGTGCGGAAGCCCTGGGAGGAAATATACCGCAGATCCGCCTCCAAAGCCTCAGGGGTGATAACGTAATCTCCTGCCCGGCTCTCTTTGGTCATAACAGCATGGTACATGAGAACCACCAGATCGATCTCTTCAGAAACAGCGGAAACTGCCACTGTTTTCCCTTCTCCAAAGGCAAAACCTGCCCAAAGCAGCATACACACCGTCAGCACGACAGCCAGCAGGCGGCGAAAAACAGGATTCATGCAATCAGCTCCTCGTCCGGCGGGAAAAGAGGCTTTCTCCGGCCGTAACTTGATCCTGTGGGAGTATATGTAAGGAAGGTTTGTCCCCATACCCGGCAAAAAGGCCCTCCAGCGGAGAGCCTTTTTACCGGGTTTATCCGTGTTCCGCGCGGGGAAGCAGGATGTCCTTATGATATCATGAAATATCATGAATTTCAATGCCTCAAAATATAGGGTACCTACAATATTAACATGAGATTTTTCCGGGTGGGGTGAAGGAATGCAAAATGGCGATATCCTGAAGGAACTGCGCAGAGACAAGGGGATCACTCAGGCTCAGGTGGCGGCAATACTTCATACCACGGTACAGTACTATTCCGATTATGAGTGTGAAAAATATGAGCTTCCCCTCCACCGCCTGGAGCTGTTGGCCGATTACTTTGGCGTTTCCACCGACTATTTGCTGGGACGTACCGCCGATCCCAGGCCTTACCCCAGACGCTGAACATACCGGGCAGACCTTTTGGCTGCGGCGAATTCCAGCTTCGCGGCGATGCCGGACTCTCCCGGGAAGGGCAGGATCCCCAGCCCTGGCAGCAAGGGAAAAAGGAAAAAGCGAAGCCGCTGAAAGATGGAAACAGCTGTGCTGTGAAAAAAATTTCAAAAGCGGGCAGGTGAGGAGATAAAGGCAGCTTCCTGAATGTGGCGGGGTTTGGAGTCCCCAGACCCCGAGCTTGTTTCCTCTCAAAAAGCAGCTGCAGAAAAAATAAGGGGTACGACAGGAAGAATCATGACATTTTTTTGGCGATATCCACCTAAAAATAGTTAAATTATTATCCATTGTTGACAAAAAGTGGCGGCTGTGATAGGCTGTTTACAGAAAGCCTGTATGGGCGAAAAATATCATCCTTCCGACAAAAAAGAAAGGGGCAGGTATCAGAATGGATCATATGGATTTGGCCGGTCTGCAGCAGATGTGCAAGATCGTGCGCGAGGATATCGTTACCATGGTGCATAAGGCGGGCTCCGGCCATCCCGGCGGTTCCCTCTCCGCTGTGGAGTTGGTGGTGGGCCTGTATATGAGCGGGATCATGAAGGTGGATCCCAAGAACCCCGATTGGGAAGGCCGCGACCGCTTTATCCTTTCCAAAGGCCATGTAGGCCCTGTGTTTTACAGCACTCTGGCACGGATGGGCTTTTTCCCGGTGGAGACCCTGGGCACCCTGCGCCAGCTGGGAAGTATCCTCCAGGGACATCCCCATGCCTCTATCCTGCCTGGATTTGACTGCTCCAGCGGCTCCCTGGGTCAGGGCTTGTCCATCGCCGACGGCCTGGCCATGGCTTTCAAGAAGACCGGCCGCAGCAACCGGGTCTACTGCATGCTGGGAGACGGAGAGCTTCAGGAAGGCCAGGTTTGGGAAGCGGTGATGACCGCGGCCCATAACAAGGTGGACAACCTTTGCGCCATTGTGGACCGCAACATGGTACAGCTGGACGGCACCGTGGAGGAGATCAAGGATATCGGCGACGTGGCCGCCAAGTGGCATGACTTTGGCTGGAACGTCATTGAACTGGATGGCCATGATCTGGAGCAGGTTATGGACGCTTACCGGATGGCTGCCCGTTATAAGGGAAAGCCCACCGTTCTGGTGGCTCATACCATCAAAGGCAAGGGCGTTTCCTTCATGGAGAACGACTGCAGCTGGCATGGACTGGCCCCCAACGATGAGCAGCTGGCCAAGGCCCTGGCGGAGATCCGGGCGTAACGGAAGGGAAGGAGAGGTTAACGATGGCATACGATATGGTACCCATGCGGGATGGATACGGCAAGGCGCTGCTGAAGCTGGCCGAAACCAATGACAAAGTGATGGTGCTGGACGCCGACGTGGCCAAGTCCACCCGCACCAACTGGATCCGGGACAAATACCCTGAGAAGTTCCTGGATATCGGTATTTCCGAGCAGGATATGGTGGGCACCGCCGCGGGCTTTGCTCTGGCGGGAATGATTCCCTTTGCCACCACCTACTGTGTGTTCCTGGCGGGCCGGGCCTGGGATCAGATCCGCACCACGGTCTGCTACAATAAGCTGAACGTTAAACTGGCCGGCGCTCATGCCGGTATCTCGGTGGGCCCCGACGGCGCCACCCATCAGTCCCTGGAGGATGTGGCTCTGATGCGGGTACTGCCCAATATGCGGGTAGTAGTCCCCTGCGACGCTCTGGAGACTGAAAAGGCCACACTGGCAGTAGCTGCTGTGGAAGGCCCCTGCTTTATTCGCTTTGGCCGTGAGGCAGTTCCCACCATTACCGATGAGAACACCCCCTTCACCCTGGGCGTGGCCAACGTCCTGCGGGAGGGCGATGACGCGGTGGTCTTTGCCAACGGCGCTATGGTTTACGAGGCGCTGGAAGCGGCCAAAACCCTGTCCGCCGAAGGTGTAGAGATCTCGGTAGTGAACATGCATACCGTCAAGCCTCTGGATGGCGACTGCGTCAGCAAAATGGTGGCTAAGACCGGCGCGGTGGTCACTGCAGAAGAGCATCAGGTCACCGGCGGCCTGGGCGGCGCGGTGGCGGAGTACATGGCGCTCCATTGCCCCGCTCCCCTGGAAATGGTGGCGGTACAGGACAGCTTTGGTGAGTCCGGCAAACCGGCTGAGCTGATGGAGAAATACGGTCTTACCGCAGGCCATATTGTGGCAGCGGTCCGCAAGGCCATCTCCCGGAAAAAATAATTTTGTCTTCCTTACCCCCGGGGTCACTGCGGCTCCGGGGGCTTTAATTTCTGCCGCATATGGCCATTCGCCCAGTGGCTTTGCATACATGGATGATTTGTAAAAAGCGAATTTGACCTTTTGACCATGATGTTTCTATTACCAACAAGCACGATTGGAAATGAGGTGCACAGCGGTGAAAGAAAGCAAATTTGGAGATAATTTATGGAAATATATTTTCCCAATTCTATCTGTAATCTTGTGGATCATTACGATTATTCTTTTTTTTAAAAGCAATAGCAGTTATACTACCAATGATTATGAAGCTCAAAGAGAAATAATGGATGCCATGCGTTGGCTCCCCGCGTGCTGTATTGGTGCGGTCATTTCAACCGCAGCAACTTATGTTATATCCGAGCTGCTGCGGCACATTGACGGACAGGGTGAATAAATATATGACAGAAGGGGGCGTATCGTTTGATACACCCCCCATGTGTATTGTTCCTGTTTTACGGTTTCCTTTCCCTGTTGTCTTTTCTGCCGGATAATACCTGCCGCCCTTTTTCACCCTTGAAAAATGCTTCTATCTTCGGGGACAGGGCATGGGTTTGGTTTTCCACTCCGCAGCGTGCCACCAGCCGCACCGAATTTAGAGGGGAATACGCACTCTTTTGCATAGCCGGCATTCGGAGGGCGGCGCCATGGCATCCAGGTTTTCCTCAGACCATCCTCGCCAGGTCGACGGACTCACTCTGATGGGCCCCACATCGATGGCAATTATCCGGATGAAGATACCCTGACCAACTGCGGTTCCCTCAACCAGAGCGTGGAGGACCACATCGGCTACACGGAAAACATTGTAGAGATTGAGGGCGGCAACCACGCCCGGTTGGACAATTACGGCCAGCAGAAGGGCGATCCTTCGGCCGCCATCACTGCGGAGGAGCAGCAGAGGCCATAGAAGCATTTCTTGCACAGCAGACCGAAGGATAAGTAGCAGAAAACGGAGCGCCCGACAGGCACTCCGCTTTTTATAGTTCTCTTTGCAGATACACCATATCCACCAGTTGAACCCCGCACTCGTAGATGGGATGGTCGTAGTGGTCGGTGAAAAAGTTCTTGACCAAGTGGTGCCTGCGAAAGCCGCAGGATTCGTAAAACGGGATGGTGGAGGGGCTGTCCCCGGTGCCTACCTGCAGCACCGTATACTGTCCCATGTAGGCTTGGATGATGTAATCCATCAGGGCTTTTCCATAGCCTTTGCCCTGAAAGTCCGGCTCAACAGCGATATTTTTCAGTTCCAGGATGCCGTCGCCTTCGTCAGTCACCACACATTCGGCCTTGACTCCATCGTCCTCCAGCACATACATGGTTCCCCGCTCCAGATAGAGGTCGATCATGTTCTCCTGCTCGTCTGCCAACAGAAGCAAATCAAGGTACTGCTTTTTATTGGTTTCCACTTTTTTGATTTCCATGGCGCACCTTACCTTTTCAAAAGCCGCTTCAGCGCGGCGGCGTCCATCAGATTCACTGTTATGAATTTTCCTCGATAAAATACTGCCCAGTTGTTGAACACACAGGGCAAAGCCTTGGCTTTTTCCAGCGTATCCACCGGAATGAGGGTATAGGGGGCATCCAGTTCCTGACAAGTTTTGCATACCAGCTCCACACTTTGATGGATGTAGGGACACTGGGGGCTGTAATAGATGGTCAGTTCCTGATGTTCAATCTCCATTTGTTTGACGTTCTCTGCAAAGCGGGGCTTGGTTCCGTCAAAGGAGAGTGCCAGCAGCCGGTAGCCGTCCGGGGTGGTATCTACCGCTTCAAACCCATACTTTTCCGCAAAGGCCTGGTCTGAGAGCCAGGCTTTCTGCTTTTCCGCACCCAGCATGCACACGCCGGATTTCCCCCTGGTCCTGGCATCAGCCAGACAGTACTCCATCAGCTGCCTGCCGTATCCCTTGCCCCTGAAGTCTCCGGTGACCCACAGGCAGTAGATGTAGAGAAAGTTTTCTCCCTCCACCGGCACCCAGGCAGTCTCTACCGGAGCGTACTCAATGAACACCACACCTTTGGTGTCCAGCTTGCGAAACACATGGCCTTCTTTCAGCCGCTCTCTGAGCCAGGCCCGCTTGGTCTCCACACCGGGGTGGGGCTTTTTGCTGCGGATGATGCAGCACAGGTGCTCCTGCGCCAGATTTTCTTCCGTCAGATTGATAAATTGATCACGCATCGTTTGTCACCGCTTTTCGTATATCAGATCCACGATACCGTTCCAATGTTCTGTTCCCACCAGCTTCAGCGGCAGTTCCTGAGGAAGCTCCGGAAACAACCCCACGCCTTTGCCCAGTACTGTGGGGATGATGGACAGCCACAGTTTATCGATGAGGCCTTTTCTTAAAAGCTGCCCGGCCACGGATGCACCGCCGCAGATCCAGACGTTGCCCGCATGCTCCGCTTTCAGCTTGTCCACCAGGACAGTCAGCTCCCCGTTCCAGAAGAAAATGTCCTCCCGATCTTCTTCCTGCCGGTGGGTCACCACATAACAGGGGCGGTCTTCATAGGGCCAGCTGTCCGGGGAAAGCTCCGTGACAAGCTGGTGATAGGTGGTCCATCCCATGACAATGGCGTCCACCGTATCCCAAAATGCCGGGTAACTGCCGGGAGCATCCGGCTTGCTGCCGTCGCCCACCAGCCAGCCCACGCCGCCCTGCTCGTCCGCAATATATCCGTCCACGCTCATGGCGAGATATAGCACGATTTTTCCCATGACCATCCCTCCGTTGCCCCTATTGTACCCAAGAATTATAAAAAGCACAAGGCAAAAAGGAACATGACAGACAGCTGTCACGTTCTTATGGTATAATAGCCGCAGAACGGTGATGATACCTTGATTCCCAGCCGGTTTTCTCACCCGCAGGGCAGCCCAAAGCCATGGCGTGATTCCACTCCGGTGCCGCTGCGGCGGTATCATGCCAAAAAACAGGAAAGGCGGTGCATCCTATGAAGATGGAACGGCTCATTGGCATCCTGTCCATCCTGCTTCAACGGGAAAAGGTCACCGCCCCGGAGCTGGCGGAGCAGTTCGAGGTATCCCGCCGGACCATCCAGCGGGACATCGAGTCCCTGTGCCGGGCGGGCATTCCCATCTCCACCGCCCAGGGCGCGGGCGGCGGCATTTCCATCGTGGAGGGCTACCGGGTGGATCGTACAGTGCTAACCGATCCGGAGATGCAGGCCATTCTGGCAGGGCTGCGGAGCCTGGACAGCGTCAGCGGTACCCGGCGCTATGCCCAGCTGATGGAGAAGCTGTCCGCCGGGACAGGAGGATTGGTGCCCGGCGGCGCCCACATGCTCATTGATCTCTCATCCTGGTACAAGACCAGCCTGCCGCCAAAGATTGAGCTCATTCAGGGGGCCATTGAGCAGCACCGCACCATCCATTTTACCTATTTTTCCCCCAAAGGGGAGTCGGTCCGCACCGTCGAACCCTACTACCTGGTGTTCCACTGGTCTGCCTGGTATGTGTGGGGCTGGTGCCAGATGCGGAAGGATTTCCGCCTTTTTAAACTCAACCGCATGACGGAACTTACCACCGGCGAACCCTTCACCCCTCGCTGTGCACCGCTGCCCAGCCTGGAGCCGGAACGGGTCTTTCCCGTGAAATATCAGGTCACCGTTCTGTTTGAACCGGCCTGTCGCTGGCGGCTGGTGGAGGAGTACGGTGCGGACCGCTTCACGATGGAGCCGGATGGCAGGCTGCGCTTTACCGGCGGATTTCCTGACGCGGACAGCGTACTCAGTTGGGTCCTGACCTTTGGAGACAAGGCGGAACTGCTGCAGCCGGAAGAGCTGCGGGAAAGACTTAGGGATTTGACCAAAACACTGGCCGTCCGTTACAGGAGGAATTGACATGGCGTCTCATCCGGATTTTGTGAACTATGTGGCTGAGCAGCTGCAGGAGGCCGGAGCCATCCGCACCCGGAAAATGTTCGGTGAATACGGCCTTTACTGCAACAATGTGTTTTTTGCCGTCATCTGCGACGATCAGCTTTTTGTAAAGGTCACTCCCCAGGGGGAAGCGGCATTCCCCGACCTGCCCAAGGCCCCGCCCTATGAGGGAGCCAAAGACTCCTTCCTGGTGGAGGATGTGGAGGATCGGGAACAGATGACGGAACTTACGCGCATCACCTGTGAGGCGCTGGGAAGCAATCCCCCAAAAAAGCGGAGGAAATGACCATGCCCTTTGATTACAAGAAAGAATATAAGGAGTTCTATTTGCCGCCCAGAACGCCGGGCATTGTCACCGTGCCCGCCATGAATTTTCTGGCAGTGCGGGGCCAGGGCGATCCCAACGAGGAAAACGGCGCTTACAAGCAGGCCCTGGGAATGCTTTATGCCGTGGCCTTCGCCATCAAAATGAGTAAGATGGGCAAGCACAAGCCGGAGGGCTACTTTGACTATGTGGTACCGCCCCTGGAGGGTCTGTGGTGGCAGGAGGGCGTCCAGGGGGTGGACTACGCCCATAAAAGGGATTTTCAGTGGATCTCCCTCATCCGCCTGCCGGAATTTGTGACGAAAGAGGTCTTTGACTGGGCTATCCGGGAGGCCGCGGAAAAGAAGCAGCGGGATCTCTCCCAGGTGGCGTTTTTCCCCTGGGAGGAAGGCCTGTGCGTCCAGTGTATGCACATAGGCCCCTATGATGATGAACCCGCCACCGTGGCCGCCATGGAAGAATATGCCACGGCCCAGGGTTATGAGGCGGACTTCGGGGAAAGCCGGTTCCACCATGAGATTTATTTAAGCGATGTGCGGCGGTGCAAGCCGGAGCGGCTGAAAACCGTTATCCGTCACCCCATCAGAAGGGCAAAGTGATGAAGAAGACAGACGCAATCATTCGCAGGATGCGCCCGGAGGAATACGGTCTTCTGCGGGAATTTCTCTACCAGGCCATCTATCTCCCGGAAGGTGTGGAGCCGCCGCCCTGGTCCGTGGTGGATCTGCCGGAGCTGCAGGTCTATGTTGCGGGCTTCGGTACACGCCCCGGCGACCATTGCCTGGTGGCTGAGGCGGAGGGAAAAGTGGCAGGTGCGGCGTGGTGCCGTATCATGGAGGACTATGGACATATCGACAGCAATACACCATCCCTGGCCATCTCATTGCTGCCGGAATGTCGCGGGCTGGGCATCGGGACGCGGCTGCTGAATGGCCTCCTGCTTTTGCTGCAGGAGAGCGGGTATCTCCGGGCATCACTCTCTGTTCAGAAAGATAACCCGGCGCTGCGCTTATATGAGCGGGCGGGATTTCAAATTGTAGCAGAAAAGGGTACAGAATATTTGATGCTGCGGGACATGACCCAAGCAGTGCAGCAGGAGAATGTGGATATGGAAAATGTAATGGAGAAACAGCGGGAAGACAAAATCCGGCAGTGGTTTTCCATGTGGCTGGACAAGGATGACACGGGCATTGGAGGCCTCTTTGCGCCTGATGCTGTCTATATTGAGAGTTGGGGACCGGAGTATCACGGCAGCGGGAAGATCAAGGTGTGGTTTAATGAGTGGAACACCCGGGGAACGGTACAACGCTGGAACATCCGTCAGTATTTCCACAAAGAGGACCAGACCGTGGTGGAGTGGTCCTTCCGATGTGCCATGGAAGATGGTGTGATCCAGAGCTTTGACGGCCTCTCCCTCATCCGCTGGAATGAGGCGGGACAGATCTGCTTTTTGCAGGAATTCGGCTGCAACGAAAACCGCTACGATCCCTATGCCCAAGGGAAAACCCCGGTATTCCGGGAAGAGCAGACGCTGTGGTTTTAAGGGAGGAAACGGTATAAAAGGTTTTATCCGTACAGAAACCCGCTTCTCCCTGTGCGGCCTGGGCTGCACCCTGTGCTCCATGCACCTGGGCGGCTACTGCCCCGGCTGCGGCGGCGGGGCAGGCAATCAGAGCTGCGCCATAGCCAAATGCTCCCTGGAACACGGCGGCGTCCAGTTTTGCTGGGAATGCCCAGAGTATCCCTGTCCCCGCTACGAGGGCTTTGACGATGGGGATTCTTTTGTGCCGCACAGGAATCGGCAGCAGGATATTGCCCAGGCCGGGGCGTTGGGACTGGACGCTTACCTTGCCCTGTTGGAGGAAAAACGGGCAATTTTAGATGAACTTTTGGCCCATTACAACGATGGCCGCCGCAAAACATTTTTTAATATGGCGGTGTATCTCCTGCCCCTGGAAGATTTGAGCGCTGTGATGACTTCGCTGGACAGCCGGCCGGAGTTGACCGAACAACCCATTAAGGAGCGGGCCCTTGCAGCTGTGGAGCTGCTTCAGGAGGCGGCGGACCGCCAGGGCATCAGCCTGAAGCTCAACAAGAAACCAAAGAAGGGGTGATCTCATGGCGACTTCCAGGGTGACAGTCCATTTCCCCTGCCCGGTGGAGCAGGTGTGGCAGACGGTGACTGACCTTGCCCATACCGCCTGGCGCAGTGATTTGGCCCGGGTGGAAGTTCTGGACGAGGCCCGTTTTGCAGAGCACACCAAAAGCGGCTGCACCACCAATTTTACGGTTGCGGCCTGTGAGCCGCCTCGCTTTTGGGCTTTCACTATGGAGAACGGCAATATGTCCGGCTCCTGGGAGGGGCTCTTTGAGGCAACAGAGGGTGGAACCCGGCTGACCTGCACCGAGACCGTTAAGGCCAAGCGCTGGTGGATGCGCCCCTTTGTTCCCGGTTATCTGAAGCGGCAGCAGAAGCTATATCTGGACGATTTGCGAAAGGAATTGCTGAAATAAGCCGTGTTAATCTGCGTTGCTTGCGGCAATGGGCCATTCTCCCTACAATGTGAGCGAAAGGAGTGAGCCCACATGTTAAATGAAAACATAAAAGCGCTTAGAAAATCAAAGGGGCTTTCCCAACAGGAGCTTGCCGTGAAGCTGAATGTGGTACGGCAAACCATCTCCAAATGGGAGCAAGGATTGTCAGTCCCGGATTCTGATTTATTGATCTCTCTATCGAAAGCACTCGAGACACCCGTGAGCACATTGCTTGGAGAGACTGTGATGGAATCGGAGGTGGACGCCGTAAAAGCACTCTCTGAAAAGCTGGAGATCATCAACTTACAGTTTGCACGCAGAAAGGCAATGCGAAAAGTGATCCTTCATTGGCTGCTCATCACATTATGCGCGGGGATTGTGATCGTTTCCGCGGTCTTGGTCACAGTAAACAGCCCTTACTTGGGATGGGATTTTAGTGACCCGGAAATTGCCGTTGCAGGAACGGTTTTTCACGCTTTTGAATGGCTGTTTGTCAGGCTGGCTCCCATTGTCCTGATCGCGGCCATCGTTGGCATTTATTTGACGCGAAAAAAAGCGTAAGGCGTTTTCCGGAAGGGCGATCCCCAGGACGGTGCCGTATCAATGCCGCCGGACAAATATAAGCACGGAAAATCGGGCAGGGGGCGCTGATTTGCGGTATGCTGGATCCAGAAGGACGATGTGACCAATGGATTGGGTAACAAGCATTCATCAGGCAATCCAGTATATCGAGGAACATCTCCGGGAGGAGTTGACCATCCGGGCCATCGCGCAGCAGGCGGCCTTGTCCCCCTTTTACTTTCAGAAGGGGTTTGCTATGCTGTGCGGCATGACAGTGGGCGACTACATCCGCCAGCGCCGCCTCTCGGCCGCCGGGCTGGAGGTCCTCATGACGGACCGGAAGATCATCGACATCGCACTGGAGTTTGGCTACGACTCGCCGGACAGCTTCACCAAAGCCTTTACCCGATTCCATGGCCTCACACCTGCCGCATTGCGAAAAAGCGGAGGCGCGGTCCGTTCCTTTGCTCCGCTTCGGATCAAAGTGACATTGGAAGGTGGTCAAAATATGGATTGTAAGAGTATGAAAAAAGAAGCGTTCACGGTGCTCTGCCGGGCCAAGACCTTCAAGTATGAGGAAGCCGCCGCACAGGTTCCCAAGTTTTGGAAGGAGCACTTCGGCACAGGCGGCAAGGTGGTGTGCGGCATGTACGGCATCAACCTGGACGAGAGCATGGGCGGCAATGAGTTTGAATATCTCATCGCCGATAACTATGATCCCGCCAAAGAGATCCCGGACGGCTTCACTACTCGCACCATACCGGCTCATACCTGGGCAGTGTTCCCCTGTACCGGACGGATGCCCCAGGCGCTTCAGGGACTGAACCAGCAGATCTTCTCCCAGTGGCTGCCCACAAACCCTGACTACAAGATCGCTGCAGGCATCAATGTGGAACTGTACAGCGACGCCAGCAAGTTTGAGAACGGTGCCCAGGACCGGGACTATTACTGCGAGGTTTGGATCCCGGTGGAAAAGAAGTAAGGTGCGTACCCCTTGGAAAAATGCTCCTGCAGGGTAAAGAAGCACAAAAGGCTTGATTGACAGCCGCCTCACTATAAGAGGAATTTGATAGAGAAATCTATACCCATACGGCAGAATAACAACATCGTTCTGATTGATAGAGGAGGCGGCTGTCATGCTTGATATGGTACCCAATGCAGAGCAGATGACAACTTTAGTAGGGAAACCCTTATATGAAATCTGGAAGCAATTATGTGCCTTGATTGACGAAAAATATGATATGGAGCATCTGTGGGGCAGCGGCGGGAAAGCGTGGACCTACGAGTATAAATACCGCTGCGGCGGCAAAACCCTGTGCGCGCTCTATGGGAGAGAAAACTGCATCGGATTTATGGTTATATTAGGCAAGGATGAGCGATTGAAATTTGAGAATGACAGGGAGCATTACTCAGAGAAAGTTCAACGAATTTATGATCAAACGCCAACCTATCGTGATGGGAAATGGCTGATGTTTGAGCCAACGGACACCTTGTTGTTTGAGGATTTTATCAGACTATTGGCTATTAAGAGGAAACCAAACAGGAAATAAGGGGGTATTTGAAGGGGTAAGAAGTCGGGAATGTGACTCTCTATGCCCATGCAAAAATACGCAATTGGTTGAAATCGGCACAAAAGGCCCGGGACTTCCTTCTCTTTTGCCTTGAATTTTGTCATAACATGGCCACTCCAATCTGACGCTCCATAAAACGCTTAAAGGGCAGGCCCCCGGCTTTTGGGTGGGGGCCTGCTTCATCCTTATTTTGCCCAATAAACCACGGCGTCCCGCAGGAAACGAGCACAGCCGGGTAGGTGCTTATCATAATAGGCGGTAAACCGCTCGTCCATTACATACAGCTCCGCAATCCCCCGATGTTTGGCCGGATCATACCGGTTCCCGGTGATGGTGAGCCACCGGCGGTGGAGAGCGCAGATTTCCTTTCCCTCCTCGTGCTCCGGGGACAGACATGCCCGGACGGCTTCCTCCAGTCGTTTCTGGATTTCCTGGCCCAGGCCGGTCCATTCCCGGTACTGTTCCTGGGTCAGATTCATCACCGCGGCATTGGCCTCGTCTGCTTCTTTGTCACCGTACTTGGCGCGGATCTCCGCTCCGTAAACTTCCTCATGATGGCCCACAGTGCGCTGCTTGAACACCTCAAATTTCCGCTCGTCGCTCATAAATTCCTTCCTTTCCTCCGCTCCGATGGTGTCTTTCGCCGACCGGATCAGTATCTCCAGCTGTTTCCGCTCCGCCTCCAATGCGGCAAGATGGCTGCGCAGAGCGGCCAGACGGTCAAAGGAGGGATCGTCCAGACATTCCTTGATCCGGGCCAACTCCACCCCGAGGGCTCGGTAATAGAGAATGTCCTGCAGCCGGTCCACCTCTGCCTTGCCGTAATGGCGATAGCCGCTCTCCGCCACCCGGCTGGGCTTCAGCAGTCCGATCTGGTCGTACCAGCGTAGGGTGCGGGTGGTCACCCCGGACAGGCGCGACAGTTCCTGAATAGAATACTCCATAAACATCCCTCCCTGGAGACACTGTATCAGTTGACGGAGCGTCAAAGTCAAGGGGAAAAGTTTAAATTTGACGGATTTCCTGCTGCAGCCGCTCTAAAAATTCTGCGGCCGGGATTCCGTCCATCTGGGTATGGTGGAACTGGAAGGACACCGGCAGGGTGGTGCGCAGCCACTTTTTTCGGTATTTGCCCCAGATGAGGAAGGGATTGTTGTAGCATCCGGCGTAGATGTTCACTGCTCCGTCGATCTCATACCCCGCCAGGGCGGAGGTGCCGATCACCATATACTCCTCGCCCAGTTCAAAGTTTTCCCCGCTCTTGTGGACCTGTCCGGTGAGCTTCAGGTAATCCCGATTAAATTGCTCCAAATCAGTTGAAACGGGAATATCACAGGTGGCGATGCCACCATCCCGGGCGGTCACTACAATATTAACTGCCAGCTGGTCGTACTGGATCAGCTTGTCTCCCACCGGAAGCAGGTAGAAGTCCTCTGTCCGGGCTGCCGCCTTTCCGATACACCAACACAGGAGCATATTGAATTTATAGCCCTGTTTCCGGCTCATGTGCACCAGCGGCGTAACATCCAGCGTCTTCATCAGGGTCACCATAGGCATGGGAGCCTTCATCCAGAGTTCAAAGGCCAGCGCCCGGGAGGTATTCTTTGGATCTACTTCTTTCATGTTTTTCTCCATTCTGTTCGTCAAATCTGGTTTGGTTGGCCGCGGTAAGTAACCACTATCATAGCATGGCTCCTCATGGCGAGCAATGGATTCCCATGTTTCAGAGTGGGAACTTGTGGTATAATAGCCACTGTGCGGCCATTATATTTTTGTTCCGTACCGGGTTTCTTGCCCCTTGTGGGGCGATGAAAACCTATGTCTGTACCAACATTCCAGTGCCGCTGCCGTGGTATCATAGAAAATCACAAAAGATTTACGTTCCTAATGGAAGCAACAAATGATGAGGACCGAACATGAAACATATTTTTCTTTTGGAGGACGATGAGACCCTGGGGCGGGGAATCGCCATGGCCCTAACAGGGCCGGAGGTGTCCGTCGTCTGCCGGCCCTGCCTGGTCAGGGCCCGGGAAGCACTGGCGGAAGACCGGTTCGACCTTCTGATTCTGGATGTGAATCTCCCCGATGGCAGCGGTCTGGAGCTGCTGCGTCAGGTGCGGGCAGAGGGTGATGCCACTCCGGTGATCCTGCTCACCGCCAACGATCTGGAGCTGGACGAGGTCACCGGGCTGGAGGCCGGAGCGGACGACTATATCACCAAGCCCTTCTCTCTGGCGGTACTCCGGGCCAGGGTAAACGCCCAACTCCGCCGAAGCGTACCCAAGGCCTCCCAGATCCTGTCCCTTGGCCCCTTTGCCTTTGACTTTGAGCAGATGGACTTCCGCCGGGATGGCAAGTTGGTGGAGCTCTCCAAAACCGAGCAGAAGCTGCTGCGGGTGCTGGTGGAGAATCGGGGACACGCGGTGCCTCGGGCTACGCTGGTGGACCGGGTATGGACGGACGGCGCGGAATTTGTGGAGGAAAATGCCCTGTCCGTTACCGTAAAGCGGCTGCGGAGCAAGCTGGAGGCCGATCCCTCCAAGCCGGAATATCTGAAAACGGTGTACGGTATCGGCTACACCTGGGAGGTGAAGCCGTGACCGGGTATCTTGTGATGGGCGCTGCCCTGTTGCTTGTGTTGGCCGTGGCTGCCGTTGGCCGCTGGCGGACCGCCCGCACCATCCGGCGGCTGGACGACATGCTCACCGCAGCCATGAACGGCAGCTTTTCCGAAGAGACCTTTAACGAGAGCCGGCTGTCCTCTCTGGAGGGCCGGCTGGGGCGGTATCTGGCAGCCAGTGCCCTGTCTGAACGGAATATACGGGAGCAAAAGGACCGGATCAGCGCTCTGATCTCCGATATCTCCCACCAGACCAAGACCCCAGTGGCCAATCTGCAGCTCTACGCCCAGCTGCTCTCGGAGCAGCCGCTCACGCCCCAGGGGAAGGACTGTGCGGCTGCCATCTCTGCCCAGGCGGAAAAACTCCAGACGCTCATTGAGGCCATGGTCAAGACATCCCGACTGGAGACGGGGATCCTGGCCCTCCATCCACAGCCCAGCGAGATTTCCCAGGTGGTGGAGCGGGCTGCTGCCCAGTATGCTCCCAGGGCGGCGGAAAAGGACATTGCCCTAACCGTTAGGCAGGCGGAGGGTTTAGCCGTCTTTGATCCCAAGTGGACGGAGGAGGCGGTGTGCAACCTGCTGGACAATGCCGTTAAGTACACTCCGTCCGGCGGAACTGTGACGGTGGAAGTGAAAAACTATGAGCTGTTTTCCGCTGTCCGGGTGACCGATACCGGCCCGGGCATTTTTGAAGGGGAGCAGGCCAAAATTTTTGGACGGTTTTACCGTGCTCCCGGTGCTTATCAGGCCGAGGGCGTGGGCATCGGCCTCTATCTCACCCGGCAGATTGCGGAAAAGCAGGGCGGCTATGTGAAGGTGGAGAGCACGCCCGGGATGGGGAGTACCTTTTCACTCTACATCCCCCGGGAGTCATAGAAAAGCAGAACGCAGGAGAAATATGCCATGAGAAATGGATATGAAAACGAAGCCTTTTTCCAGCAATACGCACAGATGTCCCGCAGCCGGGAAGGACTTTCCGCGGCGGGAGAGTGGCATCAGCTCAAGCCTCTTTTCCCGCCGCTGGAGGGAAAGTCCGTACTGGACCTGGGCTGCGGCTATGGATGGCACTGTAAATTTGCCGTGGAGCAGGGCGCCCGGCAGGTACTGGGCATTGATTTAAGCCGGAAAATGATTGAGGAAGCCCGGCGGCGCAACAGTGGGGAAGACATCCTTTATCGGGTGTGCGGGATCGAGGAATATGAGTATCCGGAGGCCGAATGGGACTGTGTAGTTTCCAATCTGGCTCTCCACTATATCGAGGATCTGAACTCCATTTTTGAAAAAGTACATCGGACACTGAAGAAAGACGGGATTTTTCTGTTCAATATCGAGCATCCTGTCTTTACCGCCGGCGTGGGACAGGATTGGGCCTACGGGGAAGATGGCACGCCGTTGTATTGGCCCATCGACCAGTATTTCATGCCCGGGGAACGGATCACCCACTTTCTGGGCTGCGAGGTCCGCAAGCAGCACCATACACTTACCCAAATCCTGATGGGGCTGCTGCGCAGCGGCTTTGTCCTGGAAGCGGTGGAAGAGGCGGAGCCTTCTGAGGAAATGCTGGACATTCCCGGTATGCAGGACGAGCTGCGCCGGCCCATGATGCTGTTGGTGCGGGCCAGAGCGGTGAATTGACAGAGCCGGACCGGACTTCTTTCAAAACTGTCACATTCTCGAAAGTACCAGGACAGATTTCCATGCTAAAGTCTGTATTGTCAAAAGACGGTGCAGACTTTTTCGTTGGAGGAGAACAGCCATGACGATTTTAGAGACCAAGGATCTGAAAAAATACTACGGTTCCGGGGACACCCAGGTAAAGGCGCTGGACGGCGTGGATCTGAGAATCGAGCAGGGAGAGTTTGTGGCCATTGTAGGCACCTCCGGCTCCGGTAAGTCCACGCTGCTTCACATGCTGGGCGGGTTGGACCGGCCTACCTCGGGTACTGTCACCGTAGACGGCAAGGATATCTTTGCCCTGAAGGACGAAGCCCTGACCATTTTCCGCCGCAGGAAGATCGGCTTTGTGTTCCAGTCCTATAACCTGGTGCCGGTGCTCAGCGTGTGGGAAAACATCGTCCTGCCAGTGGAGCTGGATGGAAGGAAGGTAGATGAGGCCTATGTCCAGGAGGTCATCGCCACTTTGGGCTTGGAGAAGAAGCTTCAGAACCTGCCCAACCAGCTCTCTGGCGGGCAGCAGCAGCGTGTGGCTATCGCCCGGGCTTTGGCCACCAAGCCAGCCATTCTTCTGGCCGACGAGCCCACCGGAAACCTGGACAGCCGAACCAGCCAGGATGTGCTCAGCCTGATGAAAGTGACCGGCCAGAAATTCGCCCAGACCATGGTGATGATCACTCACAACGAGGAGATCGCCCAGATGGCCAACCGCATCGTCCGCATCGAAGACGGACGGATCGTGACGCGGTAAGGGGGGCGAACAGTATGAACGTTCCCAACCGCGGCTGTATCCGCCGCCTGAGCCTGCGCGCTCTTTTTGCCAGCCGTACCCGGAACATCGTAGCCGTGCTGGCCATTGCCCTGACGGCGGTGCTCTTTACGTCACTCTTTACCATCGCCCTCTCCATCAACGAAGGTATTCAGCAGAATAACTTCCGCCAGGCGGGAGGCTGGTCACATGGCACCTTCAAGTACCTCAACGAGGAACAGTTTAAGGAATTGAAGGACGATCCCTTAATCGACCAGTGGGGCCTGCGCCGGTTTGTGGGAATGCCCACAGAGGCGCCCTTCAACAAATCCCATGTGGAGATTGGTTACTCCGATGCCAATAATGCCCACTGGATGTACTGCGACCCCGTGGAGGGCCATCTCCCACAGGAGGGAACCAATGAGGCGGCCACCGATACCCGTGTGCTGGAACTGCTGGGTGTGAAGCCGGAAATCGGCGCGGAATTCACCGTCACCTTTAACGTGGACGGCCATGAGACTACCCAGACCTTTACCCTGTGCGGATGGTGGGAGTACGACGAGGCCATCGTGGCCAACCACATCCTCATTCCCGAAAGCCGGGTGGATGCCATCCTGGCAGAAGTGGGCGTGACACCCCCAGGGAGCGACGGCATGACGGGAGAGTGGAACTTAGATGTGATGTTAAGGCACGGCGCCCGCTCCATTGCCTCCGATCTGGAGGAGATTCTGGCCAACCACGGCTATCAGTCGGAGACTCCGGGAGAAAGCTATATTTCCACCGGCGTCAACTGGGGTTACACCGGAGCGCAGCTTTCGGACAAGCTGGACCCCACCGTGGCGGCCATCATTGTGGGTGTGCTGGCCCTCATTCTGCTCACCGGGTATCTCATCATCTACAACGTGTTCCAGATCTCAGTGGCGGGGGACATCCGCTTCTACGGCCTGCTGAAAACTATCGGCACTACGCCCCGCCAGCTCCGGAGAATCATCCGCACCCAGGCGCTGATTCTCTCCCTCATCGGCATTCCCATAGGACTGCTGCTGGGCTGGCTGCTGGGTGGTGTGCTCACTCCTGTTATTACCGCACGGCTGGATGGGGTGACCAGTTTGGTCTCGGTGAATCCCCTTCTCTTTGTAGGCTCAGCCATCTTTGCCCTGGTGACGGCGCTCATCTCCTGCCGCAGACCCGGCCGCCTGGCGGGCAAGGTCTCTCCAGTGGAGGCGGTGCACTACACCGAGGGCAAGACGCTGAAGCGAAAAGAGAAGCGAAGCGGCAAGAGTGTGTCCTTGTTGTCCATGGCCTGGGCCAACCTGGGCCGCAGCCGGAGCAAAACCTTTCTTACAGTGGTATCGCTGACCCTTGCAGTGGTGCTGCTGACCCTGACCGTGACCTTCACAAGTGGTTTTGACATGGATAAATATGTGTCCAACTTCACCGCCAGCGACTTTATCCTGGCCGATGCAGGCCAGTTCCAGAGCGGCGGAGATGCCTTTAACGACGAGATGGAAGTGCCGGAAGAGGTTATTGCCGCCGTGAATGCCCAGGGCGGCATCACCGGGAGCGGTCGCGTTTATGGCAAGACAGCTCCGGCGCTGGAATTTGTCACCGAGGAATACTACCGCTCTATGTGGGGCCGCTGGAACACCCAGGAGCAGCTGGACAGCATGGTAGCCTTCAAAGACCGCACCGAGGACGGCCTTCTGGCGGACCGGGTACAGCTCTACGGTATGGAACCCTTCGCGCTCAGCCATCTGACGGTGCTGGAAGGGGATCTCTCCAAGCTGGGTGATCCTGACGGCAATTATACTGCCGCTGTGTACAGCACCGATGACTACGGCAACCCGGAGATGAGCAGCCATTGGGCCCGGCTTGGGGATACGGTTACCATCCGCTATGTGGAGGAGACGGAATACTATAACCCCGACACCGGCGAGGTCTACGGCTCCTGGGAGAATGTGCCGGAGGGGGCCAGCTATGTGGACCGGGCGATCAAGTACCGGGATGTGAACTACACCGTGGCCGCCCTGGTGACGGTGCCGTCCGCCCTGAGCTACCGCTATTACGGTGCCGACGAGTTTGTTATGGGGGCGGAGACGTTTATCCGGGATACGGGAACCGACTCCGTCATGTACTACGCCTTTGACACCACAGACGAGGCCAACGCCGTCGTGGAATCCTTTCTCAAGGACTACACGGAGAACAGAAATCCACAGTTTGACTACGAGAGCAAGGCCACCTATGCCGGGGAATTTGAAAGTACCCGGAGTATGTTCCTTCTGCTGGGGGGAGCCCTGAGCTTCATTGTGGGTCTGGTGGGAGTGCTGAACTTCTTCAACGCCATCCTCACCGGCATCACCGCCCGTCGCCGGGAGTTGGCGGTGCTCCAGTCCATTGGTATGACGGCCCGGCAGCTGCGGACCATGCTGGCGCTGGAGGGACTGTTCTATACCGTAGGCGCAGCACTCCTGGCCCTGGTACTGATTGTGGTCACTGCGCCGTTTGTGGGACCCGCTCTCAACAGGTTGATTTGGTTTTTCACCTATCACTTTACCATCTGGCCCATCGCTGTGGTGCTGCCCCTGTTCGGGGCGCTGGGCATCCTCATCCCGGTTTTGAGCAGCCGTGCTGCTCAGCGATATTCCGTGGTGGAACGCCTGCGGCAGGAATAAGGCAGAAAACCAAACATAATAGCCATCCGCAAGCAGCAGTTGCTTGCGGATGGCTTGTTTGTAATGCTCCAGCATTTTCTGCATCATTTTATAGTGCTTGGCCACTGTGTGCCAGGTTACCTTCGTACCTCTGGGCTGAAAGCATTTTTCACCTCGCCGGTAACTGGTCAAAAAGTGGCGCTGACCACATGTTTGATCGCAATTGGAAAATTTGATATCCGGGTGGGTGTAGAGCAGTCGGCAGCGCGCTTGCTTTGGGAGCGTGGGTCCGGAGTTCGGGCCCGGAACATTAAAAAGTTACAAACCTCTTGAGTCCAAGGCTTTTGAGGAATTTCGGCTGCTTCCCCAAATGGCCCCAAATATCTTTGAGGAAATTTTATGACGAGGTGCAATGTGGTTGGCAACGAGCCTTCCTACAGATCGTGAAGCAAGAAATACGGACAGCAACGGAGAAAAACGAGGAAGAAGTCCAGCCCCGGGAGATCAGGCCACCAGAAGGTCCAGCATTCCTACCAGGCCGAAGGAAACGCCCCCCATAATCAGGCCGCTGATAAGAACGCCGACAGTAATGGCCGCCAGCGAAGGCAGGAGCCGAAGCTGAAGGGCGGTTGCCACCAGAGAACCTGTCCAGGCGCCGGTGCCGGGCAGGGGAATGGCCACAAACAGGCAAAGCCCCAACAACTCATACCGGCCGATGGAAAGGGCTTTTTCGTTGGCCTTGTCCATGATCCGCTGGAAAAATCCCCCGAAGATCTGTTTTTTGGCCAGGAACGTGAGCACTGCTTTGGCAAATTTGATCAGGAAGGGGACGGGGAGAAGGTTGCCCAGCACACAGATGAGATAGACCTGCCAAAAGGGCAGGCCCATAGCGGCACCGATGGGAACGCCTCCCCGCAGTTCCACAATAGGCATCATGGAAATAATAAAGAGATACAGATATTTATTGGTGATGAGGGTGGAAAGAAAACCGGTCATGGGTGATGCTCCAATCAGAATCAATGTTAGGGGTGACAGAATGTTTTCTATTGTACATGCTTTTGCCCACGGACGCAAGGGCATGGTGGAAAAGGAAACTGACACTCACAAAATAAGAGTGCTAAAATATTTGTAAATTAATTATGAAGCCTCTTGACATATCCGGAAAAAGATGTAGAATAATAATCGTTAGCACTCGAAGTTAAAGAGTGCTAAAATCCAAAGAGAAAGGGAGCCGGCGCCATGATGGAACTGGACGCAAGAAAGCTGCGGATACTGGCCAAGATCGTGGAAGCCTACATCGCCACGGGCGAGCCCGTCGGCTCTAAGCTCATCGCCTGCCTGCTGGGAGGCGAAGTGTCACCTGCTACCGTCCGTAACGACATGGCAGTGCTTTTTGAAATGGGTTTGCTGGAACAGCCTCACACCTCGGCCGGACGGGTGCCCTCTCACCTGGGGCTTCGGGTGTATCTGGACCGGATCATGCATACCCAGCCGCTGACCACTCAGGAGAAACAGGAAATCGAGGCCCTCTTCAACTTCCGCAATCCGGACCCGGATAAGCTGCTGGAGGATGCCGCCCGGGCCCTGGCGGGATATACCGGCTGCGCGGCAATCTCCACCACCATCAACCGGCGGAGCCTGAAGGTGCGGCGGATCGAAATTATCCCCGCCACCCAGCGCACAGCGGTGATCCTGCTGATCCTCAGCAACGGCATGATCAAAAACCGGGTCTGCCGGGTGGATTTCACCCTCACCCCCAAGATTGTGGAATTTTTCCAGAATTTCGCCAACGGAATGCTGGGCGGCAAAAGCGTCAACGAGATCAGCCAGCGGTTCATCCATTCGGTGGCCCTCTCTCTGGACGAGTACACCGAGATCTTTACACCGCTGCTGACCGCCATCTACGACCTGTGCCGCGAAGCCAGCGACGGCCCCATCTACCGCAGCGGGACCTCCAATCTGCTGGAGTATGAAGAACTGCGGCGGATCGCCAACCAGCTGTTCCGGGTCATCAATTCCCGGGAGGGGGTCATGGACCTCATCGACCGGGATAACGAAGGGGTCCGGGTCAGTATCGGCAGAGAAAATCAGAAGATGGAGCTGGCTGATTCGTCTGTGATCATCAGCAAATACCGCATCGGAGACGACAGCGAGGGCGCCATCGGGCTGATCGGTCCCATCCGGATGGATTACGCCCGTCTGATCCCCCATCTGGAGTATTTTTCCCAGATGTTAGGCAAACTACTCAGTGACACGCTGGACGAACAGACGTGAGAGACGGGATAAAGGAGGAAGCGATTTGGCATCCAACGAGAAAAAGAATGGAAAAAAGCCTCAGGAGGGGTCTGAGAGCCAGGAAATAAAGGAAAAGGTTACACCGGAAGCAACCGCAGCGGAGGCGGAGGATCCCGTTTCTTCCCAGACCCCCGGGCAGGAGCTGCCTGTAGAAGACGAGGCCGTCCGGCTCCGGGAGGAAATGGACGCCCTGAACGAGCGGCTGCTGCGGCTGATGGCTGAATATGATAATTACCGCAAGCGCACCGCCCGGGAAAAGGACGCCATCTATCCCGATGCTGTGGCCTCCACAGTGGAGAAGTTCCTGCCGGTACTGGATAACTTCCAGAGAGCACTGGAGGCCCCCTGCACCGATGAGGAATTTAAAAAAGGCATGTCCATGATCTGCGACGGTCTGGTGGGCGTTCTTACCGGACTGGGTGTGGAAGCCATTGGCCAGGTGGGTGAGGAATTCAGCCCCAACCTGCATAACGCCGTGATGCACATTGATGATGAGAACCTGGGGAAGAACGTTGTGGCCCAGGTGTTCCAGAAGGGCTACCGTATGGGAGACAAAGTGATCCGGTATGCCATGGTGCAGCAGGCAAACTGAAAATTGTCAGCTATTTCCCAAATAAAATTGAGATTCCAGATAGAGACAGCCGGACTCAGTCCGGCCACAGGAGGTAATTGATTATGGCAAAGATTATTGGTATCGACCTTGGCACCACCAACAGCTGTGTGGCGGTCATGGAAGGCGGCGAGACCGTCGTCATCCCCAATCCCGAAGGCGGCAGAACCACCCCTTCCGTTGTGGCTTTCAAGGATAACGAAAGAATGGTAGGCCAGGTGGCAAAGCGCCAGGCCATCACCAACCCTGAGCGCACCATCTCCTCCATCAAGCGGCAGATGGGCAGCAACTACAAGGTGGACATTGACGGCAAGAGCTACACTCCTCAGGAGATTTCCGCCATGATCCTTCAGAAGCTGAAGAGCGACGCCGAAGCTTACCTGGGCGAGAAGGTCTATGAGGCGGTCATCACCGTCCCCGCTTACTTCACCGACGCACAGCGGCAGGCTACCTAGGATGCCGGCAAGATCGCGGGCCTGGAGGTAAAACGGATCATCAACGAGCCCACCGCCGCGGCCCTGGCCTATGGCGTGGATAAGGAAGCCGACCAGAAGATCATGGTCTACGACCTGGGCGGCGGTACCTTCGATGTATCCATCATTGAGATGGGTGACGGCGTTCAGGAAGTACTGGCTACCGCCGGCAACAACCGTCTGGGCGGCGATGACTTTGACGAGCGTCTGGTCAACTACCTGGCCGATGATTTCCAGAAGAACAACGGCATTGACCTGCGCAAGGATAAAATGGCCCATCAGCGTCTGATGGAGGCTGCTGAGAAGGCCAAGTGCGAGCTGTCCGGCGTTACCAGCGCCCAGATCAACCTGCCCTTCATCACCGCTGACGCAACCGGTCCCAAGCACCTGGATATGACCATTACCCGGGCCAAGTTCAACGAACTTACCGCCGACCTGGTGGAAAAGACCATGGGCCCCGTCCGTCAGGCTATGTCTGACGCCGGCCTCAAACCCTCCGATATTGACAAGGTGCTGCTGGTGGGCGGTTCCACCCGTATCCCCGCAGTCCAGGAGGCTGTTAAGAACTTTATGGGCAAGGAGCCCTTCAAGGGCATCAACCCCGACGAGTGCGTGGCTATCGGTGCGGCCATCCAGGGCGGCGTCCTTTCCGGCGACGTCAAGGGCCTGCTGCTGCTGGATGTCACCCCCCTGTCCCTGGGCATTGAGACCCTGGGCGGCGTGATGACCAAGATCATTGACCGCAACACCACCATCCCCACCAAGAAGAGCCAGGTGTTCTCCACCGCTGCCGACGGCCAGACCTCCGTTGAGGTCAAGGTCCTCCAGGGCGAGCGGGAAATGGCTGCCGATAACAAGCTTCTGGGCAACTTCCAGCTGACCGGTATCCCTGCGGCTCCCCGGGGCGTGCCTCAGATCGAAGTCACCTTTGACATCGACGCCAACGGCATCGTTCATGTTACCGCCAAGGATCTGGGCACCGGCAAGGAGCAGAATATCACCATCACCTCCTCCACCAACATGAGCAAGGAGGATGTGGAGGCCGCGGTGAAGCAGGCCGAACAGTTTGCCGCCGAGGACAAGAAGCGCCGGGAGGACATCGATACCCGCAACGCTGCCGACCAGATGGTCTACCAGACTGAGAAGAGCATTGCCGACCTGGGCGACAAGATGGAGCCTGCCGACAAGAGCAGCCTGGAGCAGAAACTGAGCGCTTTGAAGGAAGCCCTGAAGGGTACCGACATGGCCACCGTCAAGGAGAAGCAGGAGGATCTGCAGAAGACCTTCTATGAGGTTTCCTCCAAGGTGTACCAGAAGGTACAGCAGGAGCAGCCTCAGGGCGGACAGCCCGGCGGTCAGACCCCTCCCAAGGATGATGTGGTGGACGCGGATTACCGCGAGGTTGACGAAAACAACGGTTAAGCGTATGCTATATAGGATACGCCGCAGGCGTACCGCAGACCGGGGCAGGGTAGGGTTTCCCTATCCTGCCGCCATTTGTGAAAGCCAGTAACAGGGTTGGTGATTGTTTTGCCTGAGAAACGAGACTATTATGAGGTCCTGGGCGTTGCCAAGGGATGTTCCGACGACGAGCTGAAGAAAGCATACCGGAAGCTTGCCAAAAAATATCATCCCGACCTTAACCCCGGAGACAAGGACGCGGAAGCAAAATTCAAAGAGGTAAACGAAGCCTACGAGGTGCTTTCCGATAAAGAGAAGCGGCAGCGGTACGACCAGTTCGGCCATGCGGGGGTGGACCCCAACTTTGGTGCGGGCGGCGGAGCCGGGGCCGGCGGCTTTGGCGGCTTCGGAGATTTCAGCGATATTTTTGGAGATATTTTTGGCGGCGGATTCGGCTTTGGCGGTTCCACCCGTACCAGGGACCCCAATGCGCCCACCCGTGGCAACGATGTGGGGGTCAGCCTGGGGATTTCCTTTATGGAAGCGGTCAAGGGCTGCAAGCGGGAGATCAGCTACCAGCGGCTGGAAAACTGTGACCGCTGCGGCGGCACCGGAGCAAAGGAAGGCACAAGCCCCGAGACATGCCCCGATTGCCATGGTACCGGTCAGGTCCGGGTCTCCAAGCGCAGCCCCTTCGGTATGATCCAGACGGTGCAGACCTGCAGCCGCTGCGGCGGCCGGGGCCGGATCGTCCGGGAAAGCTGTCAGAAGTGCGGCGGCCGGGGCCGGGTGCGGATCGGCCGTAAGCTGGAGGTAAATATCCCTGCCGGCATCGACGACGGTCAGACCTTCGTGGTGCGGGGCCAGGGCGATCAGGGCCAGAACGGCGGCCCTGCCGGCGACCTCCATGTTACCGTCAGTGTGCGGCCTGACCCCCTCTTTGAGCGGGATGGCTTTGATATCTGGTGCGATATCCCCATCACCTACACCCAGGCGGTGCTGGGCGATGAGATTGTGGTGCCTACCGTGGACGGCAAGGTAAAATACAATGTTCCCGAAGGGACCCAAAGCGGTACGGTTTTCCGCCTGCGGGACAAGGGCGTCACAGCGGTAAATGGCCGGGGCCGGGGCGATCAGTATGTCCGGGTGAATATTGAAGTTCCCAAGAGCCTGAGCCGCGCCCAGAAAGAAAAACTCCGGGAATTTGAAGAAAGCCTGTCTGAAAAGAATTATAACAAGCGTCAGGGCTTCTTTGATAAACTGAGAGAAGCCTTTGACAAATAAGCAAACAAGCAGAAACGCCCCCGGCATCCTTTATGGATGCCGGGGGCGTTGGACAATTTTGGAGAAAAAGCGCTGACCGTGCCTGGGAAAAACACATAAGCAAAAAGGGGCTGCCACTCAATAGGTTTCATTTGCGCAGATGCATGGATAACCCGGCAGGGGAAGTGTGAAAAGGGGCAGTTTTGGGCACCGTGGACATTGGGTCACATGCCCCCAGGGAATATTAGCAATGAGATGATTGCAGAATGGCCTCACTGAAAAATAATGTGCAAAATCAGCCCTCAAAAGAAGCGCAATCACTTCTGTTGAGGGCCGATTTTCATTGAGTAAAAACTACCAGCTCTGGCGGCGGAGGGTGCTCCGCAAAAAGCTTTCGCTTCAGGCACCGGGCGAAGGGAACTGCTGACAGCAAGTTCACAGCGATGAAAAACAAAAACTTTAGTTAGAACAGCGGTTGCCCGTTTACAGGCTGCGGAACAAGTGATGCGGGGAAAATAAAATTCAGTTCCTCTTGGACGGATACTGTTAACAGTCCCTTATAGAGCCAATTCAAGCCGGTGATTTATGCTGCTTGTTTCCGGTGCTTTATACAGACCGCTATTGCGTTGTTTGCTTAAGCGCAAAGGCGACCCCCGGCTCTACCGGGGAGTGTCAAAAAGCTTTCGCTTCAAGCGCCGAGGGAAGCGAGACAAAATCAGCAACTTTAAGATTGCCAAGAAGTTGATTCTGGAAAAGCAACGCTCATTTACAGGCTGCCGTACAAGTGATGCAAGAGGTGGTTGATTCAGTGCCTCTCTTGAGAGGCTTGCCGGTATAAGGTCCTTCCAGGGCTTACTCAAGCCCCAGGCTTAGCCGGGGGTCCCGACTTTCATTTTGCAGCGCCTCCTGGCAGATCATTCTTCATTTTTGAACCGGTATTCCACGTTGTTCTGGCGGCGGCCCGGCCGGGTGGAGTTGCCGTATGCGGTGGCCTGTTCGTTGATGACGGTAAGGAAAACAGCGTCGCCTCCCACCGCCACCTGGGCATGGGAGATGCGGGGGTCAAAATAGAGGCTGTCACCCTTTTCCAGGGTCAGCTCATGGTCTCCCAGAAGCACCTTTACGGTTCCTTCCAGTACATAGTTGAATTCCTGACCGCTGTGGCAGAAAAATTCGGGTTTGCCGGTGATGGGGGCCAGGCGGACGATCATAGGCTCCATTTCCCGGTCCACATAGTTGGCCGCCAGGGAAGTGAAGCTGTAACCCGGATACCGTTCCACCTCCACACCGCTGCCTCCCTTGACCAGGGTATAGGAACGCATTTTGGGCGGAAGTCCTGTGAGCAGGAGAGTGGGGTCCACCTCGCACAGGGCGGCAAAACCATACAGCACACCCACGGGGATATCATCCTCCCCCTTCTCGTAACGGATATAATCTTCCATACAGACGCCCAGCTGCTGAGCCACTTCCTCCTGGCTCATTTCCAGGACCTCCCGCAATTCGCGGATCCGGCTGGCAATCTGCTGTACCTGAGAATTTACGGCGTTCATAATGGTTCCACCTTTCAGCTTCAAATTTTACCTGGGGCTTTGGCTTTCCATACGAAATATTATAGCACATCTTGCGCGGCTGTGCTATAATGTTCAGGAATCAAATCATACAATTCCTCCGGGCTGTATGGCCCGCAGAAAAGGAGAATCGCCATGGACTGGACCGATCTTCAAATCATCGTCCCCACCCGCTGCACCGACGCGGCGGCTGATATCGCTCAAATGGCTTCACCCGGCGGTATCCAGATCGAGGATTATTCCGATATGCTGGAGATGGTGCCGGAAATCGCCCATATTGACCTGATCGACGAAACGCTGCTGGCCCAAAGCCGGGAGAGCAGCATCATCCATATCTATCTGCCCCCTGAGGCCAACCCGGCAGAAACACTGGACTATCTCACCGGACAGCTGAAGGCGTCGGATATCCCCCATGCGGTGGCTTCCTCCGCGGTACGGGAGGAAGAATGGGCCACCGCCTGGAAAAACTATTATCACCCCACCCGCATCGGCCGCCGGCTGACGGTCTGCCCCACCTGGGAGGACTATACGCCCGACCGGGAGGAACTGGTGATCCGGCTGGATCCGGGTATGGCCTTTGGCACCGGGACTCATCACACCACCCGCCTGTGCTGCCGCATCCTGGAAGATGTGGTCCGGCCGGGCGACAGAGTGCTGGATATGGGGACGGGAAGCGGCATCCTGTCCATTGCCGCTCTGATGCTGGGAGCGCAGCAGGCTGTGGGAGTGGATATTGACCCTGTAGCCGTGCGCACCGCCGGGGAGAACGCGGCGCTGAACGGATATCAGGAACCGGTTTTTACTGCTTTGGCCGGGGACCTGGTGGGGGACCCCGCTTTGAGCCAGAAGGTAGGAAACGGGTACGATGTGATCGCAGCCAATATTGTGGCAGATATTATTATTGCTCTGGCGCCGGCTTTTCCCCAGCGGCTGAAAAAAGGAGGACATGTGGTGGCCTCCGGAGTCATTCTGCCCCGGAAGGCAGAGGTTTTGGCTGCGCTGGAAAAAGCAGGCCTTGCGGTCCTGCGGGTGGAAGAGCAGGAAGGCTGGTGCGCCATTGACGCCCAGCTGCCTCTTTAAGCGCAGCGGGAGAAGGGAGCGGTCATGCCAAGATTTTTTTCCCATCAGGTGGCAGACGGCACCGCCCGAATCATTGGTGAGGATGCCCGCCACATCGCTCTTTCCCTCCGGTGCAGGCCGGGAGAGGAACTGACCGTTTGCGACGGCCAGGGGCAGGATTATCTTTGCCGTATCCAGACGGTAGCGCCGGAAGAGGTGGAATTGGAGGTCCTGTCCCAGAAGCCCAGCGGCAGTGAGCTGCCGGTGCGGGTCACCCTGTATCAGGCCATGCCCAAGGGGGACAAGCTGGACCTGATTGTTCAGAAAGCGGTGGAACTGGGAGCCTGGGAGATCGTTCCGGTCCTTACCAGCCGCTGTGTTTCCCGCCCCGACGGACGGTCGGCGGAAAAAAAGCGGGAGCGGCTGCAGCGCATCGCCCTGGAGGCCGCCAAGCAATCAGGACGGGGACGGATCCCTCAGGTACAACCCCTCCTTTCCTGGCACCAGGCGTTGGAGGCCATGTCCCGGGATCCGCTGGCGCTGTTTTTCTATGAGCAGGCCCGGCAGCCTCTGGGACCCCTGCTGCGGAAGCGGCCGGAGACCATTTCCCTGATGATCGGGCCGGAGGGAGGCTTTTCACAGGAGGAAGCGGAGGAAGCCCGCAGCGCCGGACTGGCGGTCTGCTCCATGGGTCCCCGGATCCTCCGGTGCGAGACGGCTCCCCTGTACGCCTTGTCCGCCATTGCCTATACTTATGAGAATTGGGAGGAATCACAGCTTTGAAACACTGGATCAAGCTGACCGCCGCTCTGCTGGCGGTCATGATGCTGGCCGCGGGATGCGGTAAAGAGAACGACTCGGAAGAGATCCTTTCCCGGGAGGAGCCGGTTTCTTCCTCTGCTGCGGAAGAATCGGTGCCGGAAAGCAGCCAGAGTGAGGAGGAAAGCGCCCCGGAGCCTGTGGAGGAGGACTGGCGGCTGCGTCTGGTCAATCCATCCCATCCCCTGGAGGCGGAACTGGATATCCAACTGACGGAGATCGGCGGCTACCAGTTTGACAGCCGTATTGCCGATGCCGTCAACAGCCTGCTGGCGGCGGCTCAGGAAGAGGGGATCAATCTTACCATTATTTCCGGATACCGCACCATGGAGCGGAGCAGCATCCTGTATGCCAACAAGGTGCAGGAATATCTGAATGCCGGTTACCCCCAGGAAGAGGCGGAAACGGAAGCAGCCAAATGGGTGGCCCCTCCGGGAACCAGCGAACACCATACCGGCCTGGCAATGGATATTGTCTCGGCGGATTATTACACCAAATACAGCGATCTGGTAGGGGAGTTTGAGAACGAGCCGGAGGCCATATGGCTGCGGGAAAATTGTACCCGGTTCGGCTTTATCCTGCGTTTCCCCAAAGATAAGGAAGACATTACCGGGATTCATTATGAGCCCTGGCACTTCCGTTATGTGGGAGAGGAAGCCGCCGAGGAGATCATGAGCCAGGGCCTGTGTCTGGAAGAATATCTGGGCAAGGCCTGAAGCCCTATTTTGACAGCAAAGAGAGGAAATATCCATGTCGGAAGTGTCCATATCCGGTGTTGCCAAAGCCTTTGGCGAGGTGACGGTGCTGGAAAACTTCACAGAGACTTTTGCGGACAGGGAGTTCGTGACACTGCTGGGGCCTTCGGGCTGCGGCAAGACCACCATGCTCCGGATCATTGCCGGCTTTGAAAAGCCTACCGCGGGCGAGGTGCGGATCGACGGCAAAGTGGTCAGTTCGGCAAATGTTTTTGTGCCGCCGGAAAAGCGGGGGATCGGGATGGTCTTCCAGTCCTATGCGGTCTGGCCCCATATGACGGTTTTTGACAATGTGGCCTACCCTCTGAAGATCCAGAAGCTTCCCAAGGAGGAAATCCGCAAGCGGGTGAGCCGCATCCTGGAGGTAGTCCACCTGACCCCTTATGCACAGCGCATCCCCTCACAGCTTTCAGGCGGGCAGCAGCAGCGGGTGGCGCTGGGGCGGGCCCTGGTGGCGGAGCCGCGGCTTTTGCTGCTGGATGAGCCCCTTTCCAACCTGGACGCCAAGCTGCGGGAAAGCATGCGCTATGAGATCAAAGAGATCCAGAAGGCGCTGGGCATTACCGTGGTATACGTGACCCATGACCAGATTGAGGCCATGGCTATGTCGGACCGCATTGTAGTCATGCGGGGCGGCAGAATCCAACAGGTGGGGACCCCTGCGGAAATTTATCAGGTACCGGTGAATCCCTTTGTGGCTGATTTTGTGGGAAAAGTGGATTTCCTTCGGGGACAAGCGGAAGGAAACCGGATCCTGCTGGAGGGGATCGCCGGGGAATTGCCCTATACAGGGAAACTGTCCGGCAGGGTAAAAATCGCGGTGCGTCCTGAAAATGTCTCTCTCACAAGGGAAGGCGGCCTGGAAGGAGTGCTGCGCTCCCGCAGCTACCTGGGGGATGTTACCGACTGTCGGGTAGAACTGGGAGAAGGTCCGGAACGGACCGGGCAGATGCTGCGGCTGATGCTTCCCGGAGAAGGCCGGGAAGCAGGGGAGCCGGGCTGCACGCTGCAAGTGAAAATTCAGGATTATCTGGTGTTCCCAGAGGAATAACGGCCGGAAGCACCGGGATTTTACAGGAGACGGGAGAAATCCCGTCTCTGAATATTTTAAGGCATTTTTCTTTCCCAATGGGATCGCTTCCGTCTCTCCTCTAAAAAGCGTGGCTTCCGACCAAAGCCGCAGCTGTTTTCCGACAGCTTCCGCACAGTGCAGAGTCAAAAACCGGCTGAGGTTTTCCATGCTTCGTCCGCCTTTCCGGGGCGTTTATACGATCAGGCTGATAAAGGATTGGGACAAAATGATTTTTACCCTGGGGTATGGATTTTTATCTGCCTGGGAAATAATCAGGATGGTTGAAATCTGTTTTATCCGCAAATAGTTTGAAAAAGTCTCCGGCAGTATGCTGTCTGGGGAAAATAAAGTCACATGTTCCGGCAGAGGAAAGAACCGGTACCGAGGTCTGCTGCAGGCATATTTTTTAGACAATGGGTAAAACTATGGTCAGATTATCCTGAGAGGAGATAAAACCATGGGAGAGCTTACCCGCCGGGAACTGGAAGCCATTGCCCAGGCACTTGCCCGGGAACAGCTGCTGGTAAAAAAATATAAGCTGTATTCCCGTATGTGCCACGACCCGCAGCTTCGGACCAAATGTGAGCAGGGAGCGGCCAAACACCAGAATCATTGGGACACGCTGCTGTCCCAGCTTCCATAAAGGAGGGGTGACCGTGGCTGTACGGGAGGGAGATTTTGGCGACCGCGAGATTTTGGAAGACCTGTTGGCTGCGCAACAGGAGACCGCTGTGCTGTATGCCCGGTGGGCGTGCCAGTGCGGCAGCGACCTGAGTGCGGTGCTTCTGGTGCTTTTGGGGGAGGAGCGGCAGCTGTGCGTGGATCTGATGACCGAGCTGCGCAACCGGAACTGGCAGACATGGCAACCGGCGGACAAGCAGGAAATCCAGGATCTCCGAGAGGAGTTTTCCCGGGAGAAATAAAAGGTCTTTGGCGCAATGATCGTTAAGTGGAAACGGCCAAACCAATGGGCGGAATTTCGCGGTTTCCCAGAAACAGTGCCTCCGGGCGGGACTTTATGTGTTTGCGGGGAATGATGGTCAGGGCAGCTTTCTTGAAAATGGTATCGATAAACCGGTGCTTTTTCAGCCATTTGGCTCAATACGGCGCCGGTTTCCTACTGTTTCGGAAGTTTTTTATCCAGGCGGCTGCGTTTTTATGCGGCGGAAGTTTGGTGCTTTTTTCGCCGGGGGAGAGAGGGAAGCCCCCCCTTTTCTAATGCTTTCGGCTGTGCTATACTTATCAAGATATCCTGTGCCGTTCAAAAGCAGTCCGGGCAAGCGTTTTGAACGGTTGCCTGTCCCGCTTTGCAGCGATTATTTGCCCAACCGGCAGGGAATGTTGTGGTTTTGGGGTTTGCCCGGCCCCATACTGTGGGGCACGTCATCCGGTGAAAAGAATGGAGCCGGCTTAAAATTTGCCTGCTGCCACATGCGGGGAAGTTCAGAAGAGAGATTTCCGTTCTCAATTTCCCCGCCGTCCTTTAAGGGGAAAATTTCCCTGTCAGAGGGCTGCTTTTCTCCGGTTCAGCTGCTGATTTTGTCAGCGTATCTCTTCAACCATGGGGGATGGTTCCGGAGATTGCAGGATATACGCAAACAAGAGCACAGCAAGGAGAACAATATGACCAATCTTTCCGGTCCGGAATACCGGGCCCTTAAAAATCAGATTTTGGAGCGGTCCTTCGGCCGCCTCAATGATAAGCAGCGGGAGGCGGTGTACACCACCGCAGGCCCGGTACTGATTCTGGCGGGAGCGGGAAGCGGCAAGACTACCGTTCTGATTAACCGGGTGGCCAATCTGCTCCGTTTTGGCAGGGCCTCGGACAGCGATACCGTTCCCGCTCTGACCGCCGGGGATGTGGAGCTGCTGCGCCGCTGCGCCGCAGACGGCTCCTGCCTGGAGGAGGCTGCCCGCCTGATGGCGGTGGACAAGCCCAAACCCTGGAACGTTCTGGCCATCACCTTTACCAACAAGGCGGCAGGGGAACTGCGCCAGCGGCTGGCGGATACCCTGGGCCCCGATGGACAGGAAGTAGCTGCCGCTACCTTCCACTCCATCTGTGTGCGGATCCTCCGCAGTGAGATTACCGCTCTGGGATACAAAAGCAGCTTTACCATTTATGATACCGATGACAGCGTACGGGTCATCAAGGACTGTATGGCGGAGCTGAACCTGAGCGATAAAAACTTTCCTCCTAAAAGCTTCCTGGGAATCATCTCCCAGGCCAAGGATCGGATGCTCTCCCCCCGGGAAGTGGCCGCCCAGGGCGGGGACAACTACGCCTACCAGACGGCGGGCAAGGTTTATGACCGGTATCAGCAAAAGCTGCAGGCAGCCAACGCCGTGGATTTTGACGATCTCATCGTTCTGACGGTACGCCTGTTTCAGGAGTACCCTCAGGTGCTGGAAAAGTACCAGAAACGCTGGAAATATATTATGGTGGACGAGTATCAGGACACCAACCACGCGCAATACCTGCTGGTAAGTCTTTTGGCCGCCGCGCATCGGAACATCTGCGTAGTGGGAGATGACGATCAGAGCATATATAAGTTCCGGGGCGCCACCATTGAAAATATCCTCAGCTTTGAAAGCCAGTTCCCCGGTGCAAAGGTGATCCGGCTTGAGCAGAATTACCGCTGCACCTCCAAGATCCTGGACGCTGCCAACGCAGTGATCTCCCATAACCTCCAGCGCAAGGGCAAGACCCTCTGGACCAGCAACGGAGCGGGAGAAAATATTCAGGTATACAACGCCGCCGACGAGCGGGGAGAAGCCGCCTATATTGCCCGGCAGATCCGGGACAATGTGGCGGAGGGAGCCAAATATGGGGATCATGCTGTTCTCTATCGGATGAATGCCCAATCGGGAACGCTGGAGCAGTCCTTTATCCGCCAGGAGATCCCTTACCGTATCGTGGGCGGCCTCAAGTTCTTTGACCGCAAGGAAGTCAAGGACGTGCTGGCTTATCTGAGCGTGGTGGACAACCCTGCCGATACCCTGCGGCTGCGGAGGATCATCAACGAACCCAAGCGGGGCATCGGAGACGCTACCATGACGGCGGCGGCGGAAATCGCCGATACTCTGGGGATTACGGTATTTGACGTCATTGCAGAAGCGGACCAGTATGCCCCCCTGTCCAAAAAATCGGGAGCCTTGCTGGATTTTGCCCGGATGATGCAGGACCTGATGGACGCCGCGGAAGAAGTCCCTCTGGGAGAATTGCTGGATATGGTGCTGGACCGCAGCGGCTACACTGCTGCCCTGGCGGCAAAAAAGGATTTTGAAAGCCAGGGGCGGCTGGAGAACGTGGAGGAGCTGCGCACCACGGTCATTAAATACATAGAAGAAACAGAGGAGCCTTCCCTTTCCGGTTTCCTGGAGGAGATTGCCCTTTACACCGATCTGGACGGCCTGGAGGAGGGCGAGGACGCAGTGGTCATGATGACCCTCCACTCCGCCAAGGGCCTGGAATTCCCCTATGTCTTTATCGCAGGCATGGAGGAGGGGATCTTCCCCGGACAGCAGGCGGTTTATGAGCCCAAGGAGATTGAAGAAGAGCGCCGGCTGGCTTATGTGGGAATTACCCGGGCCAAGAAGAAGCTTTATCTGACCAGTGCCGCCCAGAGGATGCTTTTTGGCCGTACCACCCGCAACCGCCGTTCCCGGTTCGAGGGAGAGATTCCTCAGCAGCTCACCGACCAGCAGGACGACGCTTTGCGTTCCTGGCAGCAGACAGGCCGTGCCGGCCTCTCCGGAGGACATGGCACTGCCCCGGCTGCCAAGACCGTGGCGCCGCCCCGGCCCCTGCCCTCCAAGCCCACAGGGGAGGCCTTTAACCTCCGGGCAGGAGACCGGGTATCCCACCGGGTGTTTGGAGAAGGAATGGTTCTGTCCGTGACCCCTATGGGGGGCGATCACCTGGTGGAGATAGCCTTTGACAAGGTGGGCACCAAACGGATCATGGCCACCTTTGCCAAGCTGAACAAGCTGTAAAAACAGAAGGCGCGGCAAGAGGACTGCTGTATCCCCCTTCTCTGACGGGAAATCCCGGGCTCACCGGACAAAGGTGCGGGGCTGTAGGGGCAAGGCGAGGCTTGCTGCACAGAGAAGGCCGTGCCTTGCCGTAGGCTGGCGCGGGCTGCTCCTGCCGAGTCGCCGGTTCCCACAAGCTGACGGGAGCCGTTGAGAGAAGCCTGCATCCCATGAAGGTGGGTGGATTTTTCGGACAAAGCGTCGCGGGCCCCCAAAGTGGGAAGGCAGTGCCCTGCCGGAGCTGTCGCAAACCGCTCCCC
>CASEAH010000010.1 GCA_949285935.1 uncultured Oscillospiraceae bacterium | reverse complement strand
CGCAAAATAGAATTTATTGCACGAAGCGCCCCACTGCCGTTCCAAAGCTGTGGGGCTTTATGGTTTGTTTTCCCAGCTTTATCCCTATTTCCCTTTTAGGCTCCTCCCCTTCGCCGGAATATTTTCCGGCATGGGAAAGCTTTTTATACCAACGGAGCCGCCGGTGATCTTGCTGTGCAAGTCGGGGATTGTTTTTAGTCATAACCACCGGCTAAACCAGCGGCTTGCGTCGGCCCTATAAAGGCCTATTGCCGTCACATATGTCAAGACGCACTGAAACGGGCAACCACTGTTCTAACAAAAGCTTTTCATCCCTGTTGCCTTATTATCAGCAACTCTTCGCTCTACGCTTGGAGCTTAAAGGCTTTTGCGGGGACCTCCACCGGCAGAACCAGCGATTTTCCCACTCAGCAAAACAGCAGCGGGGCTGTCGCCGCCGCTGCTGTTGTTAGATATCGTGCACTCATTTGGCGCAGGGCCGGTATCCGGAGAAGTCCTCAGATTTCCTGGATCACCGGAAGGATCATGGGTTTGCGCTTGGTGCGGGTAAAGATATAATCCGACAGTTCATCCCGAATCGTTCCCTTAATAGCTCCCCAATCCCGGAACCCTGTCAATTTGCACCGTTCCAGGGCGCTCTGCACCACCGCCCGGGCTCCGGACATCATCTCTTCCGATTCCCGGACGTAGACAAAGCCCCGGGAAACCAAATCCGGTCCTGCCAGGATCTCTCCGGAAGCGGCATCGATGGAAACTACCGCCACAATCAGTCCGTCCTCCGCCAGGAGCTTGCGGTCTCTCAGTACCACACTGCCCACGTCGCCCACGCCCAGGCCATCCACCAGCACTCGTCCGGAAGGGACCATTCCGGTGATCTTCATATCCACACCGTCGGTCTCCACCACTTTGCCGATGTCGCTGATAATAATGTTTTTGGGATCGATTCCCACAGCTCTGCCCACCCCGGCGTTTTTCATCAGGTGCTTGTACTCACCATGTACCGGCATGAAAAACTTGGGCTTGATCAGGCTGAGGATCATTTTGATCTCGTCCTGGCAGGCGTGACCGGAAACATGGACATCATACATCCGCTCATAAATCACATCCGCACCCAGCTTCATCAGTTCGTTTACTACCTTGCCCACCAGCTTTTCATTGCCGGGGATGGGAGTTGCGGAAATGATGATATAGTCGTTGGGGCCGATGCGTACCTTACGGTGGTCTCCCGCAGCCATGCGGGTCAGGGCGCTCATGGGCTCTCCCTGGCTTCCGGTGGTGATGAGGACCAGCTGATCGTCGGCATACTGACGCATCTGATCGATATCGATAATAGTACCTTCCTTGACGGTCAGGTAACCCAATTCAATGGCAATGGCCACCACATTGAGCATGCTGCGCCCAAAAACCGCCACCTTGCGGCCATCCTTGACGGCTGCATCGATGATCTGCTGAATCCGCTGGATATTGCTGGCAAAGGTGGCGATGACGATCCGCTTGCCGCCGGCGTTTTTAAAAAGCTTGTCAAAGCTTTCCCCCACGATCCGCTCGCTGGGAGTGCTGCCGGGTTTTTCGGCATTGGTGGAATCGCTGAGCAGCGCCAACACTCCCTGGCTGCCCAGCTGGGCAAACCGTCCCAGATCGATGGGCTCGCCGGTAATGGGGGTATAATCGATTTTGAAGTCTCCGGTCTGGATGATCATTCCCGCCGGTGTGCTGATAGCCATGGCGCAGGCATCGGGGATGGAATGGTTCACATGGATAAATTCCACACTCATACATCCCAGCCGCACAGTATCCCCGGGCTTTACCACATTGAGACTGACCTTACCGGTAAGCCCGTGCTCCTTGAATTTGCTTTCCAGAAGCGCCAGTGTCAGACGAGTTCCGTAAACCGGCATATTGATCTGTTTGAGCAGATAAGGAATGCCGCCGATATGATCCTCATGACCGTGGGTAACCACGATCCCCCGGATCTTGTCCCGGTTGCGCTCCAGATAGGTAAAATCAGGAATGACCAGATCTACTCCCAGCATATCGTTATCCGGGAATGCCAAACCGCAATCCACCAGAAAAATATCGTTCCCGGATTCATAAACGGTAATGTTCTTGCCAATTTCGCCCAAACCGCCCAGAGAAATGATCTTGACCGCCTGCTTGCGGGCTTCCCGGGTCTTTCCTCTTCCCCGCCCGGCCGTTTTTTTAGCCGGCTGCGGGGCGCTGGCTACCGTTTCCAGAGCCTGTGCAGCCGCAGCTTCCTTGCTTCTGGGGCGTCGGGTCTTGGCGGGCGTTTCCCCGGAAGCCTTCCCTCTGGGGGCTGCGCTGTCTTTTCCCGCCGCAGATGCCTTGCCTCTGGAAGCTTTGCCGACCGAGGAGGGCTGAGCCGCAGATGTTCCCTTGGGAGCGGTTCCACGCTTGGCAGGTTCAGCGGTGTTCTGTCCTTTGGAAGATTGCTTTCCAGCGGCTCCCCTTCCTTTGGGGTTCTTTGCCTGGGCTTCCTGCTCTCCGGAACCGGAAGCAGATGCCACCTGGGAGTTCTTGGCAGTCTGTGCTTTACGCTGACCCTGACGGGGGCGTCTGGCCTTACCGCTGCTGTCCCCGCCGCCCTGGGCGGTTTCTTCTGCGGGACGGTTTTTCAGCTTCTCGGTAAAGCCCTCAGGCACATGCATCACCGGGCGCTCTGAAGAAGCCGGTGCAGCTTTCTTTTTGCTGCCGGCATTCCGGTTTTCTGTATTCTTTTTTTCTGTCACAAAAGTTCCTCCAATATTCTATGAAATATTTTGTCCTGTCTGCCGGTATCTTCGTTGGGGCAGACGTTTAAAATTTCTGTTGTATGAGACCCCGGCATTCGCGCGGGGCCCTGTATCCTAATTGACCGGAGCAAAAGCCTTTCCGGCCCAACATCCAAAATTTCCAAAACAATCAATGCAATTTGCACAAATTGTTAATTATAGTTTTATTATACTTGCTGATGGGGGCTGCTGTCAAGAGAAAGCTGTCGTGGCGGAGCAGCGACAAAAAAGCAATTCCCGCCAGGAGCCCGTCCCGGACCCAAAGCTGATCCACCGCAAGGCTGCGGGCCGCAGCATCCTGTCCTCCGCAGGGATCGGGGCTATACCGCAGGACTTGTCTGCCCAACTGCCGGGCGGTTTGCTCCAGCACCGGAATCACTCCCAATGGAAGCGCCACATCGGCCCCGCAGGCCATCCGGTCAATGGATAGTTCAGCCAAAATTTCCTCCCAGGTATAACGGCGGCCATCCTGGCAAATCAGCTCGGCTTTCTCGCCCAATGGGTCAAGTACCAGTGTATCTTCGCCCGGGCGGCATCCCAATCTTGCCAGCAGGTTCCCCGCCAGCAGCCGTGTCTCTCTGTGCAGGCAAATCACTTTACACCTTGTTCCCCAAAGGCTTTCCGCCGCCATAGCGCAAGCCAGACGGGCGTAATCTTCCTGCGGATCTTCCATTACCCGGCGGCTTCCCGCTGCGCTGTCCGGCACCGGCGGCAGCGCCTGGATACTTTCCAGATCCAGAAGATCCTGATACATCCGCCCGGTCAGAGGCAGTCCGCCCGGAGCCAGCAGACGTATTTTTTCTTTCCCTTTTGATGTCAGATACACCCCTGCTTCCGCCCGGCGGTCCCGCCAGGCATAAAGATATGCTCCCCAGGGACAGCTTCCGCAATCAAGCACCCGGGCGCCCGATGTCATCAGCCCTCCGCAGAGAACCAAGGCTGCCGCCCTGGCCCAAGCACTTCCATCATGACCAATCGCCACCCCTTTGCCCCGGCAAAGGACCCCCAATGCCTGTCCGGTATGCAGGATCTCCCGAATATGGGGAGTGTGGCCCTCCTCCCCTTCCGGGCATAGAATATGGCTGGAAAGGCACGCCCCGTCCACCGCTGCTGACCCTATGGGTGCAATGGTTCCCTGTAACCTCGCTCCAGCGCCTACCGCTGAAAAATTTTCCAGCACAGTTCCACTTTCCAAAACTACATCTCTGCCGATGCTGACTCCCCGCCCTACAAAAACCGGCGGCGTGACGCGGCAATCCAGGGGCAGTCTGGACCGGAGGATGTTCCCTTCCTCATCCCGATGGCCTGGGCAGAGCCCCCATGGTTCACCCTTCCCACACAGGATGGCCCTTTGTCCCAGAAGATAGCTTTCCTCGTTCCGAAAAGGCAGGCAAAATCCATCCATGTGCAGCCGGCCCATCTCCACACCCATGCGTTGGAGGCATTCCTCAAGGGATGACTCGGTCTCCGCCGCAGACAATACGGTCTGCACTCCGCGGGACAGGATCCACCCCGCCGGAGTGTCGCCTTTTGATGTAAAAATGGCTGATGCGCTCTTTCCGCTTTTTCGATGCTGCCGGATGGCCTCTTTCACATCAAAGCCGCACAGGACTGCGCCATCCAGAATCACCACGGTATTGCTGCTCCCCCAGGCCGTGGCCAGAGCCGCTGCCGGAAACCGGCTCCCCGTACAAAGCACCCGCAGCTGCAGCCCATTCCGAACCGCTCCCTGAAAACAGGCTTCTGCTGTCCGGTCTGGGCTGTTCAGCAGGATCATTCCCTGCCGGATCCCTCCTTGTGCCAGCAAATCCATACTGTATTCCGCCGCATGGCGTCCGCAGATATTGATCATCGCTGCGGGCCTGCCTTCATTCAGTTTCTTCAGTCCTTCTTCTTCCCGCAACGCCAGTATGATCCCTCGTACCATTTGTTGCCTCCTTTTCCGCCCTGTTCAGGCAATACTATGTATCAGCCTTAGTATGGACCGGTTGTGTGGAGTTTAATGGCAGAGGAGGTACTTTTTTCTTGTAAATACTACAGGCTTGGTATATAATTTTTTTCATGTGATATTTTCGCCCGGAATATGAGAAATCCAGTAGGAAAGGTGGGCTGCTCATGAAAAAAGTAGAGCTGTTTACCGATGGCGCCTGCTCCGGAAATCCTGGCCCCGGTGGCTGGGGCGCCATTTTACGCTATGGAGAAGCTGTTAAGGAGTTAAGCGGCGGAGAAGCCGAAACCACCAACAACCGCATGGAGCTGACTGCTGCCATCCGTGGCCTTGCGGCCCTTCGGGAACCCTGCCAGGTAGTGCTCACCAGCGACTCCCGCTATTTGGTGGATGCCGTCACCAAGGGCTGGGTCTGGGGCTGGAAGAAAAAAGGCTGGAAACGCACCGGCAACGCGCCGGTTCTCAATGTAGACCTGTGGGAAGAGCTTTTGATATTGTTGTCCCGCCATCAGGTGGAATTTGTCTGGGTACGCGGCCATGCGGGACATCCAGAGAATGAGCGGTGTGACCGTATGGCGGTCGCACAAATCGAAAAATTTCGGAAAGCGTCAAAATAAGCCTTGCAAAATATACTTACATGGTATATATTATTCCTGTAAGCACACACCGGACGATTTCCCTCCGGCAACCGTCCATTCAACTCATATAAAGAAGGGATCTGCATGAATAAAATCATCTATGCCGATAACGCCGCTACCACCCGGATGAGCGCCAGTGTTCTGGAGGCCATGAAGCCTTATCTGACTTTGGAATATGGAAATCCCTCCAGCATCTATTCTCTGGGCCGGCAGGCCCGCAGCGCGGTGGAAAATGCACGCCGCCAGACTGCTCGGGTTCTGGGTGCCCAGCCGGAAGAGATTTTCTTTACTTCCGGAGGTTCTGAGGCGGATAACTGGGCCATCAAAGGTACCGCTCACCGTCTGGCTGCCCAGGGCAAGCGGCACATCATTACCACCAATTTTGAGCATCACGCAGTGCTTCATACCACCGAAGCCCTGAAAAAAGAGGGATTTGATATCACGTATCTCCCGGTAGACCGGGAAGGTATGGTTTCCGCCAGCCAGGTGGCCAAGGCTATCCGGCCGGATACCGCACTGGTCTCCGTCATGTTTGCCAACAACGAAATTGGCACGATACAGCCCATTGCCCAGATTGGCACCGTCTGCCGCCAGAAAGGCGTCCTTTTCCACACCGACGCAGTGCAGGCGGTGGGGCATGTGGAGATCGATGTCAACGCCATGAATATCGACCTGCTTTCCCTCTCTGCCCATAAGTTCCACGGTCCCAAGGGTGTGGGGGCACTGTATGTCCGCAAAGGACCTCAACCCGCTATTCTCATTGAAGGCGGCGCTCAGGAACGGGGCCGCCGCGCCGGTACGGAAAATGTAGCCGGCATTGTGGGACTTGGCCGCGCCATCACCGATGCCTGCGCCGATATTCCTGCACGCAATCGGGCTATTTCCGCTATGCGGGACCGGCTGATCCGGGGTCTGACCGCTCTTCCCCGGGTCCATCTCAACGGCAGCATGGAGCATCGCCTTCCCGGCAACTGCAACCTGTCCTTTGAGGGGATCGAGGGTGAAAGCCTGCTGCTGATGCTGGATGCTGCGGGGATTTGTGCCTCCTCCGGCTCTGCCTGCACCTCCGGTTCCCTGGATCCCAGCCATGTGCTGCTGGCAATCGGCCTGCCCCATGAAATCGCCCACGGTTCCCTCCGTTTGACTTTGGGAGATTATAACACCATGGAGGAGGTAGACCAGATCCTCCGTACAGTTCCGCCCATTGTGGAACGGCTCCGTGCCATGTCTCCTGTCTGGGAGCATCTGACCAAAGGATAACTTGCCGCGCCGCTCCCGGAAAAATGAGCTGTTTCGGCCGGGTTTCGCAAGGCAAAGAAAGGATGTAACGTTATGTACAGCGAAAAAGTTATGGATCATTTCACCAATCCCCGTAATGTGGGCGAACTGGCAGACGCCAATGCTGTGGGGGAAGTTGGCAACGCCAAATGCGGCGATATTATGAAAATGTATTTTAAAATTGAGGGGGATGTTATTACAGACGTCCGCTTCAAAACCTTCGGCTGCGGAGCGGCTATTGCTACCAGTTCCATGGCCACGGAAATGATCAAGGGACGCACTATTCAGCAGGCTCTCCAGCTGACCAACAAAGCGGTTATGGAGGCTTTGGACGGTCTCCCTCCGGTCAAGGTCCACTGCTCTGTGCTGGCGGAACAGGCTGTAAAAGCCACCCTCTCCGACTACTACCGCCGGCAAGGTATTGATCCCGTACCCATCGTAGGGGAACTGCACGATCCTGACCACGGAGAAGAAGGCGGCAGCTGCGGGCTGTAAGGATCCATTTATGGGGTTTGGAAGAGCTTTCAATTTATTTGCAGCTGTATTCCAAATCTCGCCGGTCTTTTATGGAAATCATATGAAGATGCCCTATGGGCCCTCAGTTCTGCTGGGGGTCCATTTTTTTATCCGTTACAGTTTACAAATCCCCTATGATCCACACACACAAAGCTTATACACAGACCCGCGCTCCTTTTGGCAGATCAATGCACCATGAACCGGAAAATCTCCTCATGGGATAGGAATATACTGCATAACCACCGGCCAAGCCGATGGCTTGAGTTGGCCTTATAAGATCCTATCCCCCGGCATGCGTCCCAAGGGACACGGAGTTTTTCACTCACATCCCTTATCCCGCAGCCTGTAAACAGGCATCTGCCGCTCTGATGAAGGCTTTTTGTCCCTGATCATTTGCCGCCGGGAAACCGCTTCGCTCCGTGCGTGAAACCAAAGCTTTTTACCGGGCACCTCCGCCGTTAGCGCCAATGGTTGCCCTACACAACAAAACAGCACCCCTTGGAAACGCCTCACGGGCGAAGGGTGCTGTTTGTTCAGGACCATAGGGTTATATGTGTCCAAGCCGCAGACCAAGTGGGAGAACCTGGCCAGCTGATGTATAGCTTCAGCCGACAGCACCGTACCTCCCGCTGATCGTTGCTGAAATTGTTTCCTGTCAGGCATACATCCAATCAATGGAACATGTCTTTTTTGATCAGGATAAATACTGCCACCAGGCTCAAAAACACAGAAAGGGCCACCGGGAACCACCAGAACTGATCCAGGGGCATGCCGCTCTGGATATTCATGCCGTAAAAACTGGAAACAATGGTGGGAATGGACATGACGATGGTGATAGCCGCCAGGATTTTCATCACAATATTGAGGTTATTGGAAATGATGGAAGCAAAGGCATCCATGGTGCCTGAAAGAATGCTGGTGTAGATATTACACATTTCGATGGCCTGCTTGATTTCAACCAGCACGTCCTCCAGAAGGTCCTGGTCCTCCTCATACAGCTTAATGATTCGTCCCCGGAGGATTTTTTCCATGGTAATTTCGTTGCTTTTAAGGGAGGTACTGAAATAGACCAGGGATTTTTCCAGGCCCAGCAGCTGGATAAGCTCCTTGTTCTTCATGGACTTGTGCAGCTGCCGCTCGGTGTAGGAGGATATTTTATCAATCTGCTTCAGATAGGTGAGATACCGGGTGGCAATGCGGAACAGCAGCGAAAGCAAAAAGCGGGTGCGCAGATGGGTGGTGACATTTTTGACCATGCCGTCCGCCATCTCGGTAACCACCTGATGGGGTCGGGTGGAAATGGTCACTACATACTGGGGGGTCAGAATGATGCCCATAGGCAGGGTGGAGTACTGAATGGTTTTTTCATCCTGCCGCTCAGCGGTGGGAAGGTCCACAATAACCAGGGTCTGTTCCTCTTCATTTTCAATACGGGAGGACTCCTCCTCGTCCAGGGATGAGCGGACAAAATCCGCATCCAGTCCCAGTTCTCCTGTGAGAAAGTCCACTTCCTGAGCGGTGGGGGCTACCGCGGACACCCAGCAGCCGTCGCACAGGGTCTCCATCTGCTGGAGACGTCCTTCTACCGTTTTGTAAAAATTCAGCATAGGATGGCTGATCTCCTTTCCTAACGGGAAGGGCCGCCTCGGGCAAGGCTGCCGCTCCCCGTCTTCCATATTCGTATACTGCCGCCAGGGTCGTTATTCAAGCCTTGCCACCTCCTTGCTGATGCTCTCATAATAAAAGGGCCTTTTGGTCACAGGCCCTGAAAATATTATATACCACTCCCTTCCCCGATTGCAACCGCAAGCTGGCAAAAAAATGGTTTTTTTCTTTTTCCCACGGCATACTAACAAGGAAATCCTCCCAAAAAGGAGCCCTTCTGCCATGGCCGTCAAATGGATCCGCCTGTTGACCGGACGTCTGACTGTATCCGGCATCCTCATCTGCCTTCAAGCTGCTGTCATTGCTGCGGCTGTTATCGTGCTGTCCGTGCGGTGGAACTGGCTGCTGCTGGCCTTCTTTTTTATAAGCATCGGTGCCGCGCTCAATATCGCCCTCCGCGACCTTCATCCCGCCTATAAAGCGGCATGGCTGATGCTGATTCTTTTGTTTCCTCTGTTTGGAGGCCTGTTCTATCTGGCGCTGGGTCACAAAGGAATTTCCCGGGTACTCCGTCACCGGCACGCAAAGCGCACTGCGGAAGCCCAGTGGCTTCTTTCTGCTCCCCAAGGGACCTCCCGGGATCTTTATCAATTTCATCGCCAGGCGGCGGTTCAGTCTGATTACATCACCCGAACCGGCGGCTTCCCACCCTTCCAAAACACCCGGGTGGAGTACTGCCCTCTTGGCGAAGAACAATTCCGCCTGATGATGCGGGAATTGCCTAAAGCCAAGCGGTTTATTCTTCTGGAATATTTTATTCTGGAAGAGGGCGTCATGTGGAATACCATTCTGGCCCTTCTGCGCCAAAAGGTCCTTGAAGGGGTGGAAGTTTTGGTTTTATTTGACGATCTGGGCTGTATTCAGACGCTTCCTCAGGATTACCACCGCCAGTTGGAAGATTGGGGGATTCGCTGCGCTGTCTTCAATCCTCTGCGTCCCAGCCTTACCGCCGCTGTCAATTATCGTGACCACCGCAAGATTTGTGTCATAGACGGCCAAAAGGGCTTCTGCGGAGGGATCAATCTGGCAGATGAATATATCAACGCCTATCGCAAACACGGCCACTGGAAGGACACCGCCGTTTTTCTGGAAGGTGAAGCTGTTCAAAGCCTGACCCGAATTTTCCTTCAAAACTGGCTGCTGTCTTCGTCAGACCCTCCCAAGAGTTTGTCCCGCTTTCTGGTAACTCCCCTTCCCTGTCCCGCCCGTGGCTGGGTACAGCCCTACGCCGACAGTCCCCTGGACGGTCACAACATCGCCGAAAGCGTCTATCTCCAAATGATCTCGCGTGCGGTACGGTATGTATATATTACCAGTCCTTATTTGATTTTGGACCATGAAATGGTAGGCGCTCTGCAAACCGCCGCCGAAAGCGGCGTAGATGTCCGGATCATTACGCCGGGGATCGCCGATAAACGGGCGGTACATCTGGTTACCCGCTCCTCATACCCTGCCCTGATCCGGTCGGGGGTGAAAATCTACGAATATATGCCCGGTTTCATTCATGCCAAGATGTTCGTCAGCGACGACTATATGGCGGTGGTAGGCACTGCCAACCTTGATTATCGCAGCCTTTACCTTCATTATGAATGTGCGGTGGCCCTTTTCCATTCGCCTGTTGTGGATCAGGTTCGGGAAGACATTTTGGATACTATCGGCCAGTGCCGCCTGATTACTCAGGCTGAGCTGGATGCACAGCCCCGGGGCCAGCGGCTGTTGTCGGCTTTTCTGCGGCTGTTTGCTCCTTTGATGTAGCAGGTCCTTTGTCCCGAAAAAACTAAAACTCCTAAAACCTTTTCGGAGAATCCTCTTGGCCACCTTCCCTTTTCTATTAAGCCCCATGAAAATTTTTCTCTTCTCTGTCGGGAACCCCCGTTTGGGGACCATCACGGGCCCAACTTCATCCAAAAAGTAATCTCAAGCCCATTACTTTAATAAACCGTGGGATTTGTTTGCCCGCAGGACAAACAGGTTTGGTCTCTGTTATCCCCGGCAAAACCGGCAACCTTGCTTCGGCCGCATATGCTTCCTCCTGCATAAAAACTTTATATTATAAAGGAGTATCTCTTCGGGCACAATGCGGAGTCCTTTTTTATGCCTTCCACGGGCATGCAGGCGGCATCAGGAAGTGAATCCTCGTCTTTCAGTGCTTGCCTGAGACAAATCTTCTTTGATACAGGGGATCAAAGCTCGTATCTTCCTCCTCTGCCGGCAACACAGCACTGCTTCTCCAAACAAACAGGCATACGGCTCTCCAGATGGGGAGACCCGTATGCCTGTGCCTATAATTTGCTTTTCTTGGCGGGTGGTTAAAAGTTCAGGCCCATTTCCCGCAGATATGCCTCAAACCGCTCCGGCGTGGTAAAGGTATGGGCAGAAAAGCCCAGTGCCTCCGCCGCGCGGGTGTTGGCTTCCCGGTCATCGGTGAAGATACACTCCTGAGCCTTGAGGCCAAAGCGGTCCAGCAAGGCCTGATAGATGGCCGGATCCGGCTTGATCAGCCGTAGATCGCAGGATACCACGCCTTGGTCCACATACCGGAATACTCCCAGATGCTCCTGCACATACCGGAAGGCCCGGTCAGGAAAATTGGAAAGATAGTACAGGCCATATCCCGCTTTTTTCAGCCGTGACACCAGTTCCTCCATCCCCGGCATAGGCTGGAAAATCTCGTACCAGTGGCGGTGGAACAGCAGGATCTCTTCGCGGCACTCGGGATGCTCCCGGGCGATATTGCGGAACACCTCGTCTTCCGGCACCGTCCCCAGGTCGATTTGGTACCACTGCGGATACGTCTCCACTGCGCGGACCGCCTGCTGGATCCGGACGGGATCGCCCCCCAGGCCCGCGGCATATTCTTCCGGCCGATAATCCATCAAAACCTTGGCCACATCAAAGATAATATTTTGGATCATTTTCTTTGTCCTCTCCTTTTGACAGGTCTTCCGGCACCACAATGGGACTGCTCAAGGGATCCTGCTCCTCCTGGCGGATGGAACCTTCCGGCGCTTTTTCTTCGCTTTTTTCCCGGCAGAAATTCTCCGCTCGCTGGCCCGCCTCATATAAATAGCGGCAAAGCATGGTATGGGACATCCTGTAATAGGGGAAGGCCACCAGAAAGGCCACTGCCGAATAAATAAAGAGAAGAAAAACCGCCAGCATCAGCAGCAATTCCCAGCCCCAGCGTCCGCTCATCCAGAGGGAGGCTCCGCCCAGAAGGGCAGCGGGAACAAACCACCACAAAAAGGTCAGCTTAAAGCCCAGGAGCTGCCACCGGTAGCCCTGCGTCATCCGGACCGAAGTCCGAAGCGCCTGCCGGACCGTCATCCGGTATTTTTGGCACAACAGCATGGGGGCCAGATCATACCGCCCCATAAAAGCCCAAAGCAGAACCGACATGGGCAGCCCCACGGCCAGAACGGCTGCCCCCACCGTAAAGTCGCTGACAGCTGCCATACCGCCGGGAGTCAGCAGCCCGATCCCTGCTACCGTTCCCACCACCGGAGCCCACAAAATCAGTGCTCCATAGACCACCAGCCGCAGCAGCAGCGCGATCCTCAGCCCAATGCTTCGCAGGCAGACCCGGTTCTCGTAAGGCCAAAAGATGTGGGATACCGGACGGGCCCGCCGGTCGGTGAGTTCCAGATACCAGTTGATGATACCAATCCCAAGGGGCACCAGAATAATAAGCCGTGCAAGACATGCCGCCAGACACACTCCCAGTGCCCAGGGATCCCGGACAAAGCTTTGGGCGTACCGCAGCCCCCCGGCAAAAAAACGCATCTGCACGTCATAGCCCAACATGCGGAACACGGCGGCATCCAGCAAATTGATCCCCATTCGGAGGATCCCCGCCACCACCAGGATCACAGCGGCTCTGCCCCGGAATCCCGCCAGGGCCGCCCGGGCCTGGCTCTTGATAATTCTGGTAAGAGACATTCCCTTCCTCCTTGCGCTTTTCAGTACTCCACGCCCCGGCGGGCCGCCATTCCTTTTGCATAAGGGTGGCGCTGGCACCGCATCTCTGTAATATAATCCGCGGCTTCTTCCCACTGGCCGGTCACCTGATGGCCGGTAATGACCACCTCACAGGTGGGCCGGCGGCGGCGCACCGCCTCCAGCACCTCTCCGGCGTCCAGCAAGCCCAGACCTGCCGCGTCCACGATCTCATCCAGAACCACCAGGTCCCAGCTCCGGTCTTCGGTACCCTCCAGAGCCTGCCGCGCTGCCTCCCAGCATTCCCGACACTCCCGGCGGCAGACTTCCTGTTCCTCAGCAGTCATATCCTTCCAGAATTTCCGCACTTCAGGGGTCCTGCGCACCACCGCCCCCAAAGTCTCCAGAGACCGGTTCTCGCCTGTGGGCAGACCTTTGAGGAACTGGGTAAAAAATACCGTTCCTCCCTGCCCCAGCACTCGTACTGCCAGCCCTACGGCCGCAGTGGTTTTTCCTTTTCCGTACCCCCAATACAGGTGGCACAGTCCCTTTTCTTCAAGCATTCGGCACCTCCTGGATCAATCTTCCCCCGGGCAGTGGGCTGTCAGCACCATGAGGCATGATGCCTGCCACTTCAAACACCCCGTCCCGCATCCAAAGCTGTGGGTTGACAAATACCGTATATCCCCGTCCGTTGCCCACTGCCCAACGGACCATCGGCCTCCGGGGCAATCCCAGTGCAGCAAGGGCAGTCATGATCACGCCGCCGTGGGTGACAATGCCCGCATCGGTAATGTCGCTGTCGATCATATCCCGTATGATCCGCCCGATTCCATCCACCACCCGGCCAAGGAATTCTTCCCCTGTTTCCCCTCCCCGGGGGCCAGCCTGCATGGACTTTCCTTCCATCCAGGCGATAAAGTCAGGGTCATCCCGGAGCTGGTCCATGGTCTTTCCCTCAAAGTCTCCAAAATCCATCTCCGAAAGAGATTCCATTACCGCCAGCGGCCGATCCGGCCAAACAATGTCCGCCGTCTGGAGGCACCGGGCCATGGGGCTGCAATAAACCGTCCCTACCGCAGGATACTCGTAGCACTCCCGCAGGTCAATGAGTTCCCGGATTCCTTCCACCGACAGCTCCTGATCGGTGCGCCGGCCCACGTACAGCCCCTCCTTGTTTCCCTGAGTCAGCCCGTGGCGTACAAAATGCAAACGATAATTTTTCATGGCTCCTCCTGCGCAGAACAGCGTAATTTTCCTGTTTGATTTTACCACGATTTCCCTGGAAGGAAAAGCCCTGCCCGACTCCGGTGGAATAAATTTCCTGAGTTTTTAACGGAGTAAGAAAAATTTTCTCTCACGGCTATCAAATTTTGACAAACTTTCCTTCTATTTCACCCTTTTGCGACATTTTGTTATTTACAAAAATGCAGGTATATAATATAATGAACTTTACTTAGGGTAATATGTGTGACTGGGTACCCTTTGGAAAGAGGTGTGGTGTGTGACCAGCGAATTTTCTCGGATCCTGACGCTGCTGCGGAAGGAAAAGGGCGTCAGCCAGAAAATGGCCGCCGCCAGCCTGGGTGTTTCTCAGGCCCTGCTTTCTCATTATGAAAAAGGGATCCGGGAATGCGGTTTGGATTTTCTGGTGCGGGCTGCAGATTATTACGGTGTTTCCACCGACTATATGCTGGGCCGTACCCCTGACCGGGCCGGCGCCACCCTTTCGGTGGATCAGATCCCTGACGCGGACGCGGCCGGAAAGGAAAACCATGGCAACCTCATGGCGGTCCTGAATAAAAAGCTGATCTCCAACTCCCTCAATATTCTTTTCGATCTTCTTTCCAAGGCGGGAAGCGCCTCCCTCATTCAGGAAGTTTCAGATTTTCTCATGATTGCCGTCTACCGGATGTTCCGGGTGGTGTACAGCGCCAACCAGAAGAATCAGGCGGCTATTTTTAAGCTTCCGGAAAATATCGCTCATCCCTATGCCAACGCTGCCATGGAAGTGCATCACGCCAACGCTTCTTCCATTGCCTCGGACAAGCCTCTCCCCGGCATGGATAAGATCAAGGATTCCGAAAGCCTGTTGATGTCCACCGAATCCATCACCCAGAATTATCCGCTGTTCGGCACCTCCCTTCTCAATCTTGTCCGCAATGCCGAAAAGGCTGTGGATTTGGGCAAGGAAAGCTGAAAACAAAAGAAAATGAGTCATTTTTGAACAAACCGAAAACTTATTGTCACAGCGCCCCGGGAAGGGGCGCTTTTCATTGACAGCAGTTTTAAAAAAGCCTAAAATAGATTTTGATATGTTCTGCAAAAGGAGGGAATTCCATGGCAAAAAGCCTTTGGGCAGCTGTGCTGATCTGCATGCTGCTTACCTCCTGTATGCCGGTCCAGACCAATGTGGAAGAGTTGATAGAACCCCCTAAGCTTACAGATGAACAGTACCAGGTCAACGAGGCGCTTCGGGACGGGATCGGCCAGAATTTCAAGCTGAAATATCCCCAGTCCGGGGAATACCGTTCCGCCTTTACCTTCTACGACCTGGATGGAGACGGAGCGGAAGAAGCCATCGTTTTTTATGCAGACAGCGACTCTGCCGCCTTCCTTCGTCTTACCATCCTCTATCAGGATAACGGCAGATGGATCAGCGGCCCCGACCTGTTGGGGCTGGGATCGGAAGTGGATTTTCTTCGTATCGAGCGGCTGCGCTCCTCAGGCGGCATGAGCCTGGTGGTAGGCTGGAATCAGGAATCGTCGGCAGGCAAAAAGATCGCCGCTATATACAATTATGAGAACGGCCAGCTGAAAATGGATTTTACAGGAGACTACTCCCGGTTGGCGGTAGATGACTTTGATGGCAATGGCACCAGCGAGCTGATGCTCATCACCTCGTACTCCGTCTACGGTAGCTCCAATGCAACCCTGGTTGGAGAAACCAAACCGGATTTTATCGATATCCTGGATGATGTAACCCTTCCGCCTATGATCAGTTCTTATCTGGAGCCTCTCACCGGGCTGGTAGGGCCGGGTGTGCGGGGCGTAGTGGCAGATGGCTACACGGACGGCCGAACCCTTGCTACCACGGTAATTCAGGTAAAGGACGGACATCTCTATCTCCCCATGAGTGAAAATGATTTTCTGCTTTTCACCAGAACGACCCGGAAGTCCGAGGTTTATTCCCGGGACATCAACGATGACGGGATCATCGAGATTCCCCTCCAGTATCCTGCCCCCGGACAAAGCCAGTCGGAGGACGAAACCACACTTTATATCACCAACTATTCTCAGCTGACAGGGACGGGCTTTACCACGGTGGAGCGGGCCTTTGTCAGTACGGCGGAAAACTATATGCTCACCTTCCCCGACTCGTGGATGGACGCGCAGGTGACCATGTACCGCCAGCCCGAACTGAACGAAGTGATCTTTTTCGTTTATAACGGCACTGATTTTTATGACCGTTCTCAGGAACTGTGCCGGGTCCGGGTATACGCCACCCAGGATTATCAGGATAAACTGGCGGCGGAAACCTACTTTTCCCTGGGCCAGAAGGGAACCTTCGAATATTTCGGGAGCCTTCCCGCTACTGGTGTGGAGGGCCTGCGAATCACCTCTAAACAAATGAAGTCCATGTTCAGTTTTATCAACTGAACGCCGGTATTCAAGGAGGCCAAATGATGAAACGAATCCTGATTTGTGAAGATGAGGATGCTATCCGCGATTTTGTGGTCATCAACCTGCAGCGCGCGGGATATGAGGTCGTGGACGTATCCAGCGGCGAGGCCGCCCTGGAAACCTACGACAAAGAACACGGAAATTTCGGCGTGGCCATTCTGGACGTTATGCTCCCCGGTATTGACGGTTTTACCGTCTGCAAACGGCTTCGGGAGCAGAACAGCACCATCGGCATCATCATGCTTTCGGCCAAGAGCCAGGAGATGGATAAGGTCAACGGTCTGATGCTGGGCGCCGATGACTATGTTACCAAACCTTTCAGCCCTTCGGAACTGGTGGCCAGAGTGGACGCCGTATTCCGCCGGGTCGGCATGGCAGCAGTCAAACCCCAGCCCGAAAATGAAATCCGCTCCGGTCCCTTTGTCCTCAATATCCGCAGCCGCTCCCTGACCAAAAACGGAAAAAGGATTGACCTGACTCAGGTAGAGTTCCAGATGATGGAGCATTTTCTCAAAAATCCCAATGTTGCCCTGGACCGCAGCACGCTGCTTTCCACCGTTTGGGGAGACAGCTATTTCGGCGATGACAAGATTGTGGACGTCAATATGCGGCGTCTGCGAATGAAGGTGGAGGACGAACCCAGTAATCCCCGGTATCTGACGACCGTCTGGGGTTTTGGATACAAATGGGTGGAATGATCCCCTCCCACAGGCATATATCCTGAACTCCGGGGAAATCTGACGGGAAGGAGGAAACTCTTCCATGGCAGCCAAACGAATCACCCGCCGGTGGCTTTTTAATAGTTTCGGCATCATTCTCATCATTGTAATCGCCACGGTTATAGGCGTGTCGGCGGCGGTCAGAAGCTTTTACTATAATGCCGTCCAGCAATATGTACTTTCCAGAGCCGACGCCATTTCCACTCAGCTGGGCAATCTGGCTGCCGACCGGACCGCTGATTTTTCTTCTCAGGTGCGCCGGCTGGTAGAAGATTTTGAATACCGCAGCAAAATGGAGCTGATGGCTCTGGATGCCGACGGAAATATCATTATTACTTCCAGCGGCTTTGAACCTGGCGGCAAGCTGGACATGCCCGATTACCAGGCTGCCCTCAACTCCTCAGACGGCATCGGCATTGAGGTGGACTTTTTGGGAAACGAAAAGGTCCTGGCGGTCACCAGTCTCTCCAACACCCCGGGGGAGAATCTTTCCGCCATGCGGTATGTAGTTTCCCTCACCCGGGTAGATGAGCAGATCGTTACGGTTATCTTGCTGGTGACGCTGCTGGGAATCTGCGTGCTTCTGTTTGTTATCTTCTCCAGTTCTTATTTTATTAATTCCATCATTATCCCCATCGATGAAGTAGGGCGTACTGCCCAGCAAATCGCTCAGGGAGATTTTGATGTGCGCTTAGAGCCCCGCAACGATGATGAAATCGGCGACCTTTGCCAGGCCATCAACAACATGGCAGAGGAACTGGCCAACTCCGAAAAAGTAAAAAACGATTTTATCTCCTCCGTTTCCCACGAGCTGCGTACCCCCCTTACCGCTATTCGGGGTTGGGGTGAAACCATCATGAGCAGCCAGGAGATGAGCCCCGAAACCGTGCGCAAAGGCATGCACGTTATTATGAACGAGGCGGAACGGCTCTCCTCCATGGTGGAGGATCTGCTGGACTTCTCGCGGATGCAAAGCGGACGGCTGAATTTGGAAATGCAAAAGCTGGACATTATTGCCGAACTCTCTGATGCGGTGCTGATGTATACCCAGCGGGCCATGCAGGAAAACAAAACCCTCATCTATGAGGAGCCTCAGGATTTTGCCGTGGTCATGGGAGATAAAAACCGGCTGCGCCAGGTATTTGTAAATATCCTGGACAATGCACTCAAATACTCGGACAGCGGAGCCGACGTCACAGTTGCGGCCACAATCGGCTCCGGCAGCGTGACCGTTTCAGTGGCCGATACCGGTGTGGGCATCAGTCCGGAAGATCTCCCAAAAGTAAAAGGCCGTTTTTATAAAGGTAAAACCAACCGCCGCGGTTCCGGTATTGGTCTGGCTGTGGCGGATGAGATTGTTCAGATGCATGGCGGCCATCTGGAAATTGAATCTCAAAAGGATGTAGGAACCACTGTTCTGGTTACCCTGCCCCTTTGCAAATAATCATTGGCAGACATTTTTAAACCGTTCTGCCCTTGACCCTACAGAAAGGAAGTCATATACCATTGGGAACATGTAAGCGAAAAACCAGCATCGGCGGCCAGGCCGTTATTGAGGGAATTATGATGCGGGGGCCTCTGGTCACTTCTCTCTGCGTCCGCAAACCGGACGGTACCATTGCCCAGGAAACCTGGCCAACTTCTTCCGGCGGCACTCCCCTGTTTTATAAGCGAACCCCCTTTCTCCGCGGCATTTTTAATATGGTGGACACCCTGCGGGTAGGTTTCCGCTGCCTGATGCGCTCGGCAGAGTTATCCGAGATGGAGGAGGAAGAGCCTTCCCGGTTTGAAGCATGGCTCTCCCGCACGTTGGGAAAGGACCTGACCTCTATTGTCTCCACGCTGGCAATCCTTCTGGGAGTAGGGTTGGCAGTCCTGCTTTTTATCGTCATCCCTACCAGCCTGTCCTCTTTTCTCAGGCCCTATATTTCCCCCTTTGCCCTCAGCTGGGTAGAAGGGCTCGTAAAAATCCTGATTTTTATAGCCTATCTGTATTTTTGTTCTCGGCAAAAGGATGTGAGCCGTCTTTTTGGTTTCCACGGTGCGGAACACAAGACGATTGCTTGCTATGAGGGATTGGAAGAACTGACCGTGGAAAACTGTCGGAAGTATACCCGTTTTCATCCCCGCTGCGGTACCAGCTTTCTGTTTTTGGTGCTGCTGATTTCCATTTTAATCTCTTCTGCAGTTACCTGGAGCAATGTACTGGTGCGGATGCTGCTGAAGCTGCTGCTGCTGCCGGTGGTCACCGGGGTAGCTTATGAACTGATCAAGCTGGCGGGGCGGTATGACAATTTTCTCACCCGGATTATTTCCGCTCCCGGCTTGTGGCTGCAGCGTTTGACTACTTCGGAGCCGGACGACAGCCAGCTGGAGGTGGCCATCGCCGCCATGAAGCTGGTCATTCCGGAGAACAGTCAAGATGACCGGTGGTAATTCCCCCCGCACCCTGAATCTCCTGTACCGCCAGCTTCGTGACAAGCTGGCAGCGATTCTGGGAGCGGATATCGATTCAGGCTTTGAAGCCATGCAGCTTTTGGAGGCAGCAGGAAACATCTCACGGGAACGACTTCTCAGGGACGGAAATTTACCTCCACCGGAGGGGATTTGCGCGGCTTTGGAGCCGCTGCTGACCCGTCGTCTTTCCGGTGAACCTCTTCAGTATATTCTGGGGCGCTGGGAGTTTTACGGGCTTCCCTTTTCTGTAGGTCCCGGTGTGCTGATCCCCCGCCCCGAAACAGAAATGCTGGTGGATCTGGCACTGGAAGAAGCCAAACATCTTCCACACCCCACCCTGTTGGACCTGTGCTCCGGAAGCGGCTGTATCCCCATTGCCTTTGGGACACACTGCCCTCACGCCCGTGTGTTGGGTGTGGAGTTGAGTCCTTTGGCCATGGAGTGGTTTCAGCAAAACATTGTCCTTAACCATGCGGAAAATGTCACCACCTGTGCCGGAGATGCCCTGGATCCTCCTCCTTTGGCAGCAGAGCACCGATGGCAGATTATTACCTCCAATCCCCCTTATATTGCCACGCCGCAGCTGAAAAGCCTGCAGCAGGAAGTTCTTCACGAACCTGTGATGGCACTGGACGGAGGAAAAGACGGCCTGGATTTTTACCGGAAGCTCCCCTCCCTGTGCTGCGATTTATTGACCCCCGGAGGCCTGTTGTTACTGGAAATCGGAGACGATCAGGGGGAAGCCGTCCCTTCCCTTCTGCGACAGGCAGGATATTGTCAGGTAACGCTGTATTCAGATCTTGCCGGGCATCCCCGAATTGTCAGCGGGCGTTCCCCTTCTTGATTATCGGGGCCCGGCATTTCGGAACAAACACAAAATTGGATAGCAGATGATTAATGGGGCCATATATTGGCCCCATTAATTTTTTACAGATCCTTCCTGCAATGAATTCAGCACTTGATGCGGGGCAGGATGTCTCTCTGAAGTCATGCTCTGCAGAAGCTTTCCATGCGATTTTCATCTCTTCTGTATGTCTTTCTGCTGTGTAATTTTTTATTTTTATAATACCGAAACTGTTCCCCTTAGCCGCTTGTTAAAAATATGGAAGAGGAAAAAGTTATTATTTCTCTTCTTCCATATTTTGTTGTAGTTTTGCTGAGTTCCCTCTATCCTTCTCTTCTTTTATGCCAAAATTATGGGATTCAGGGTCGCCTGAAGTAAGATCAACTCAATTGGATAATCGCTACATAGAGGCCTTAATAACCTTAATCATATGAGAAAAGGGTCCGAGAGAGAAGCAATCTTTCTCGGGCTCTTTCCAAATCATTTTTAGGGACAATGTACTTGCTTGCAGAGGGCAAGCTAAAAATTCGGGGAGCGCCCCGCTGAAAACCGTCGCCTATCCCGCCAACATGGCTTTCTTGGACGTCGTGTTAGCTTACAAAACGCTAAAAAGTACTTGAAATCGGTAAAATAGAGGCATCAGCAAGGCTCATGGCTAAAAAGGGTAAAAAAGAGCCCCGGGGAAACAATTCCTCGAGGCTCTCTTGTGAGTCAATTTTATTGGAACAATGAGCGATTATTAATGGTGTTATCGTCCCAATAAAAACCGTAAAAAAATCCCAAAAAACAGACCGTAAAAACATACACAGAAACGAATAAAAAAACGGAAAAAATCGAAAAAAGGCCGTAAAAAAACCGATAAAAGAATTAAGACTGGAAGGAATAAGGAGGGGAAGCGGCCGGCAGCAAGGGAGGACTTGGAGTGAGGCGGAAGCTGAGGCGATAGTTTTCAACAGTTAATGCTTAGAGGAACAGGTAATAACTGGTAAATGCTTAATATTTTAGGAAATTTCGCGCCGCCGCTTTTTTATTTTTCCCCTTCCCATTCAACGAGGTTTTAGGGGTTCCCTGCTCGCCTCCTCACCGCCAGGGCGCCTGCTGCTTTCCTGCGGGCGTCTCCCTTCTCCTCTTCGCTCTCTTCCCTTGCCCCGCTTCTCTGTGCCTTCCTGGGGCTTCCTGCCCCTCAGAGCCTTTCTCTCCGGCTCCCTGGACCTTCAGTTGATCTATTACTTGATCTATCAGTTGACCTATTCCGTGTCCAGTTAACCTATCAGTTGATTTATTGGGGCTTTTTTGGGGTTTATATCGACCGAATCGGACGCTTTTTTCGGAAAACAA
>CASEAH010000009.1 GCA_949285935.1 uncultured Oscillospiraceae bacterium | reverse complement strand
CCGAAGGAACAGAAGCGGGAAATGCGGGTACTGAGTAAGGAGGAACAGCGGCGGCTGATTCTGGCATGCCGGGCAATGCCGGAACCCGCCTCCTTTGGGGTGATCTTTACCTTGTTCACCGGCCTGCGGATGGGTGAGCTCTGCGGCCTGCGCTGGGACAATGTGGATATGGAGAACCAGCAGTTCCTGGTCTGTGAGACACGGAACCGGCTGCCAAATCACGACAGTACCATAGAGGCTTCCACCAGTGTACGCACCGTCCCCACCACAAAGACAGACCACTCCCGGCGGATTGTCTATCTCTGTGACGAACTCTATCAGGAGCTGGCCCAATATCAGGCCATCCAGTTTTCCATCATGGAGCAATATCCGGGATACAATACCGGCCGGTATGTATTCTGCCAAGAGAATGGGGAACCTTATGAGCCCCGCACTTATCAGGATCTGTTCAAACGCTGCGTATCCCGGGCCGGCATCCCGGACGCAAACTTCCATGCCCTGCGCCACACCTTTGCGACAAGGGCGCTGGAGCAGGGAATGGATCCGGTGACCCTCTCCAAGCTGTTGGGCCATGCCAACGCCTCCATTACCCTGGACAAGTACGGCCACTCCTTCGAATCCCAGAAGCGAGCTGGTATGGAATTGATGGGGGCCCTGTATGAGCCCGCCCATAGATTCTCTGGCGGCCCGACACTGAGCCTTTAGCATCAGTTGAGTAAAAAATAAGCATCAGATAAGCATCGCTATTGCATCAAGGCAAAAACCACATAACTTTTTGGACAGAAAAACACCTGATTTCAAAAGAAATCAGGTGTTTTGTGGTTGCGGGGGAAGGATTTGAACCTTCGACCTCCGGGTTATGAGCTGCTGTCGGCGGTTCAATCCGTTGGGTTCAGACGCTTTTTGGCACTTTTTACTCCGGAAATCTGCCAATTCCCGGAGGTCATATGTTCTCTGCTCCGCACGAATTTTTCCTGTTCTGGGTCAGATTCTGGGTCAAAGTTTTGCCAGCCTCAGATTTTGCGTTGCAATAAACAAGAGAGTGACCCGCTTCAGGAGCAGAAACTTCACCACTGGCAGAAGGTGATTTGTTGCCGCTGATTCCATTGCAGAAAGCAACCATTTGCCCAATCAATGCAACAAAGGGCAAAAAAGAGAGGCCCGGCAGAATTCTATTCTGCCGGGCCTCTGGCTGAAGGGGGAGAATTATGGATCTTCAGCCGCAGGCAACAGTTGCCTTTAAGCCTTTTTAGGCTCTAATGGCTGCCCTATTGGGAAGGGCACCTCTGTCAGGGGTTCAGGTTCTTAAAGTAGTGATGCGCCCAGCACTCAGTAACGATCTTCCGGGCGGCAAACAGGGCGGCCAGGGAGGGATCCAGCTTGGGGGCCACCTCCACCACGTCCATGCCGATGATGTTGAGGCCGTCAAAGAGCCCCTTCAGGATGTTCAGCAGCTGGCGGGCGGTGAGGCCGCCGAACTGGGGGGTGCCGGTGCCGGCGGCGTAGGCGGGATCCAGGCAGTCGATATCCAGGGTGATGTAGACCTTGGAGAAGCGTTTCATGTGGCCCACCACCTGCTCCAGCACCGCCGGGACGCCTTGGTGGTCGATCTCCGCGGCGGAGAGGACGTTGA
>CASEAH010000008.1 GCA_949285935.1 uncultured Oscillospiraceae bacterium | reverse complement strand
GCCCCCAACAGCAGCGTAAGCCGCGCCATGGTGTGGACCGTGCTGGCCCGCCTGGACGGCAAGGCCATCTCCGGCAGCGACTGGGCGGACCAGGCCCGCGCCTGGGCTATGGCGGAAGGCGTATCTGACGGCACCATGTCCACCGGCAACGTGACCCGGGAGCAGCTGGCTACCATGCTGTACCGTTACCTGGGCAGCCCTGCCGTGTCCGGCAGCCTGACCGGCTATCCCGATACCGGCAAGGTCAGCGACTGGGCCGTTGACGCTATGATCTGGGCCACCCAGAACGGCATCATCAACGGCATGGACGGCACCCTGAATCCCCAGGGCGGCGCTACCCGGGCCCAGCTGGCTGCCATGCTTATGCGCTTCGCGAAAGAAATTTCGCTTTAATGCAAATAGTAAAACAAGGGGGGCCGGAACTTCCGGTCCCCCTTGTTTTACAGGTATCTTAGCCGCAGGGATCATCAAACTTTCTTCCCTGCAACAGCCTGTTGTCATCTTTCCGTGTTTCCATACGGCACCTGCTCCTCCAGCAGATCCCACAGTTCAGGGATCCTGCCAGTAAGCAGATCCTTTTTCTGCAAGGCGGTCGCAACACCATAGTAAATTGGAGGACCAAACCATCCGTCTCCAGCCTGTGCTCACCTAAAGACATAGGACGGCGGTATCCAGCGGTATTGTCCGGAATTGTCTGATTCATTGCGGCCCTCCCTCTAGCTGTGATTGGATTGGGCTTATGCATACTTATACACATTTCTCGCAAGTTTGTTTTTAATCGTTTCGTCGATTCCCAAGCGGTGCAGTTGGCTTTATCAAATGTCACCTTTTGTCAAAACAGCAGACAGAGAGATTGCGTTCTGGAGGGAAATATAGTATATTATTGTCATAAAAAGGGAGGGATGAATTTGAAAGTATTTATCAGCTGGTCGGGAGCGCTGAGCAGGGCCATTGCGGAGCAGCTGAAAAAGTGGATTCCCTGCATTATCCAATCCGTAGACGTGTTTTTCTCCCCAGAAGACATTGAAAAAGGAGAAAATTGGGACAGCAAAATATCTCGCGTCCTGTCGGACTGCAACTACGGCATTATCTGCCTGACGCCGCAAAATGTATCCGCACCCTGGATCAACTTTGAGGCTGGCGCTATCGCAAAATCCTTGGAGTCCAGGGTTTCCTGCCTTATGGTTAACATAAAGCCTTCTGATATCAGAGGTCCCCTCTCCAGATATCAGGCCACCAAACTTGAAAAAGGCGACATTTTTCAGCTGATTTCAGAAATCAACAAAGCAACGGATCAGCCTCTGGATGAAAAACGGCTCACCAATGCGTTCAACGCAATGTGGCCGCAGTTAAACGAGGAAATCTCCGGCGTACTGCGCACAAGTGTCCCTCCCCAGGAAGAGGTCAGCGGCAACGACACAACAGAGGAAATGCTTCAACTGCTGCGAAAAATTTCTTCCACCATCTCCTCTCCTTCGGATCTGTTCCCTCCGGAGTACTTTGACTTTCTGCGGGAACGACAGGCGGAATCCAATCGGATGTACACTATTGCCCAGCGGGAGCTTATCGAAAATCTTCTGGACTGGCTCGACATGGCCTGTGATAAAATGATACAGGATCTCAATCGCCCGCAGTATTTGGACGTTTTGGAGCAGTTGAGATTCTACGATCTCTATGAGATGGTACGGTATTCCGCCAACAAAATCACCTCGATCCGGACTAACAGAAGTTATCGTAACAAGATTCAGCGAATTAGGGAAAAAATAGATGCCTTTCATGGCAAATTCTATACAGAGCGGATTCCCCGTCAGATAACTGCAGAATAAAACGGACAGGAATCCCGTTTCCTCACTGAACAGGGAGCCTGTCGGCGCCGCTCGTAGGAATCCCATGCTCCCTCCACCGCCCTCCCTGCTGTTAAAAAATCCCTCTATCCTGCTCTGCCTGTTTTCCGGCCAGGATAGGGGGATTTTTACGACCATTCACCGGTCATCCGGTTTTTCCGACCTGAGATCCGTTCCATGGTTTTCCTCCTGCTCCGAGGGAAGCGGATGCCATGCCGGCGGGGCCTTCCTACGAAAAAAAAGGCGCCGAATCCCTTTCAGAACAAATTCCACAAAATGGAACCAAAGGTTCCCCACCACAAATATGATCCCAAGGGCCAGG
>CASEAH010000007.1 GCA_949285935.1 uncultured Oscillospiraceae bacterium | reverse complement strand
AATGAGCCGTGTCTTTATTGGTGTGGGTCATGGCGGAGCCGATCCCGGAGCCATCGGGGGAGGACTTGAGGAAAAGAATGTAAACCTGGCAATGGCACTGGCCTGCAAGCAGGAACTGGAGCGGCATGGGGTGACAGTAGGAATTTCCCGGATGGTGGATGAGGATGATCCTCTGGTTCAGGAAATCCAGGAGGCCAATGCTTTTGCACCCGATCTGGCGGTGGATGTTCACAACAACGCGGGAGGCGGCGACGGCTTTGAGGTGTACCGGCAGACCGGAAAACATGCGTCAAAGTCGTTGAAGCTGGCCGCGGCTCTGGAAACCCGCGTAAAAGAACTGGGACAAAACAGCCGGGGAGTGAAAACCAGACTGAATGCATCGGGACAGGATTATTACGGATGGCTTCGGCAGGTAGATGCGCCGGCAGTCCTTTGCGAAGGCGCTTTTTTGGATACGACCGACCGTGAGGCGGTGGATAGCCCTCAGAAGCAGGAGAACTTTGGCATCGCGTATGCAAAGGCCATTTTGGATGTTCTGGGGATTTCCTGGAAGGAGGAAAAAACACTTTACCGGGTACAGACCGGGGCTTTTGGAAACCGGGAAAATGCTTTGAAATACGCTGAGAAGCTGATGGATAACGGATATCCAGCCTTTGTGGTATCAGTTGATGGAGCAAAAAAGGCGGAACAATAAGTCTGTTTTCCAAAGTTTCCTTAAGAATCCTTTTGAACCGATCTGGGAATTTCCAGCCATAAAAGGAGAAAAAGCACGTTTCTTCTTTGTTCAGCACCATCCACAGAGAAAAACTAAAATCCGGATACACCGCCGCGCCTTAAAACGGCGGTGTATCCGGAGGGAAAAATCTTTCCTGAACATATGCAGAAGGGCTGGAAGAGGCCGGAATGCCGGCGATCTATTGCCGCCATCCCGAGGGAACTTTGAAAGAATGGAAAGGTCAAAGAGCAAAAATCACCCACTGTATTGGGTCAGGCAACGATACATACTCCTACTCCCATATTGCAAAACAAAATGATTCTTGCCCAGCTGAAAAATATTTTGTGGAAAAAGTGCTTTCCTCAAAATCCTTTCCACCGAGTATGACAGTTTTTTTCTGCCCAACCGGTTTATTAGCCGGAGTTCCGGGGGCTGTTCTTACCGTTTTTGGGAGAATGCTGGGGACGCTTGTTTGAAGAGGCCCCTGAAACCGGGGTTCCCAAAATGGCATCATAGGCATCGGAATCGCTGTCTTCCGGTAAGGCGGCAGGAATCAGACCTGTTGCATCGCCAGAAGATGCGGCACCGGAAAGATCTTCCCAAGAGGAATGGGGCTTCGAGGAGCCGGAGGCAGAAGAGGGATGGGATTGTTTTTTCATAGTTTCATCTCCTTTTGAGAGATAGTGTTCCCCGACAGAAAAGAAGTATGATGGAAAAATAAAACAAAACCGGGCGGCTCCGGCCCGGGCAGGAGGCAGCATGAACTACTATACGGTATATGACATCCATACAGATGAGGTCCTGACCCAAGGAAACGCGCGGGAATGCGCCGGCGCGCTGGGCTTTACTTCACTGGAATGCTTCCGGACCATGGTGTCCCGGGCCCGAAAAGGAAAAAGCAGCCGGTATGCCGTTATCGTTCAGAAAGATACGCCTCTTCCGCAGGAAAAGGTAAGTCACAAACAGGAATGGGAAGACGATGTGCGGCGTCGGTGGATGGAAATCCAGATGGCTTTTGGACAGTCTGAATAACAGGGAAACATACCGGGAGAATTGACAAAAATGTAAACATCTTGTTCTTTCCCTTGCAAGCGGCAGAAGCCGATGATAAAATGAAAAAAACAGCCTGTCAAACATCAGGGAAAAGGAGAGAGGACCATGAAATTTTGCAAGCGGTGCGGCAGTCCGGTGGAATCGGATGATATCTTCTGCGGAGAGTGCGGGATGCCTTTAAGCAGGACTGCCCCTGAAGCCGCCTCTGACAATGCGGCTCCGGCTCCTCAGCCCCCGATGGATGAAGAGGAGAAAAATACGCCGCGACAGGTCATTCTGGCACAGGGGGAAGAAATCGTGCGGGAATACCGCTGCTGCGCCAGCGAGTTCCCCAACCAGGAAGGAATATTGACGGTAACTACCCACCGGGTGATTTTCCAGTGTTTGGGAGAAAAAGCCCTTTTGGTGCAGGAGCTGCCTCTGGAGAATGTGGCGGGGATCAAGGTGCACTCCGGTACGGTGATCCTGTGGGGCAGGACGCTGGGCGGATTTGCCGCTGCGGCGGCAGGCCTTTCCGTGCTTTTTACCGGCATGGGCACTGCCGCTACTGCTATGCTGTTTTTGGCAGGCATGGTTCCCGGAGCCATTCTCATGTATCTGGGCCTGCGTTCACGGTTTGTGCTGGAGATCACTTCTTCTGGCGGAGCGGCCATTCAGGTGGGACGGGCCGGAAGAGATCTTCTGCTGCATCCTGCGGAAGAGGATGAACGGCTGGCAACTGAGTTGGGAGCCCTGATTTGCGACTTGAAAAATGGGCAGGAGTCAGCAGCCCGCCCGACAGAGGCAGTAAGGTGAAAGTAACCCTCAAGTAAAATTTGAAACAGAAGGACAGACCCAGGGAGAATGGGACTGTCCTTTTTTCTGTGGGAAAACCGTGGCCCGGGATGCTGATCTTCCAGATGTGGTACGGCAGTATTTTTAATGCCGGGCGAGGAAGATTATAGGACCACCGGACGGAAAGAGAAGAAAAACTCAAATGGAAACCAGTTGTCGTTTTTGGGAAAGCAAGATTTCGGACAATCAGAATGATTTGAGCCTGACGGTTTTGACCGGACAAATGAGAGGGCATGATTGCAGCGGACAGTATCATGGGAACAGGCGATCACATCCCAAGGAAAGTCAGCGGCACACAATATACACTGAGTAGCAGAGACAGGCACATTGCGTATAAATTTCCTGGGCGTTTCGACCAAATCCTTTTTGCTCCGCCAGGGATTGGCTGCGCTTTTGGGGTGGGTCAGCTTGCAAAAAAATTCGTATGCGCTGGCATTGGGGATCCTGCGGTACTGACATGAAAATTTGTCTTAGCCATTTCCAAAGAAAAAACGGAGGCTGATTCCGAATCCTAAAAACAAAGCTGCTGCAAGAACAGACAGAAACAGGTTGCTGTCTGGAACCTGCACGCCCGGTATGATATAATTGGTTAAAATCCCTTTCTCCGGAGATGGTTCCAGGCGAACCCTTTCCGGAGAAAAAGAGCCGGACGAAGGAGCAGCCCATGAAAATGATCCATTGTTCCGACCTGCATCTGGATTCACGGATGGAAACCAACCTTTCAGCAGAGCAGGCCAGAGAACGCAATCATGAGATTACCCAAACTTTTGTACGAATGGCCCGGTATGCTGCGGAAAATGATGTTTCCGCCGTACTGCTGGCAGGTGATATATTTGACTCCCAACGAATTTCCGCCAAAACGGTGGATGTGGTGCTGGATGCCATCGCCAATGCTTCCGGGGTGGATTTTCTCTACCTCAGGGGCAACCACGACGAGAGCCGGCAGGCTTTCCGGGACTGCCGGCTGCCTTCCAATCTGAAACTCTTTTCCCGCCAATGGCAGTATTGGGAATATGAAGGCGTTACGGTAGCGGGAATCGAAATGGATGGCGAAAATGCCCGGAGCCTGTACGATTCCCTGCAACTGGATCCGCAGCGGATCAATATCGTGATGCTTCACGGCCAGGAAGCCCCACAGCCCGGTGAGGATCAGGTATGCCTGCCCCTGCTGCGGGGAAGGGGAATCGACTATCTGGCCCTGGGGCACCTCCACAGCTACCGCAAGGAAAAACTGGATCTGCAGGGGGATTACTGCTACTGCGGCTGCCTGGAGGGCCGCGGCTTTGATGAGTGCGGCCCCAAGGGATTCGTGCTGCTGGAAGTGGGAGAGAGGCGGGTACAGTCCCGGTTTGTTCCCTTTGCGGCCCGTCGGCTCCACGAAGTTCCGGTGGAGATCACCGGCCTCACTGCAGTCAGTCAGCTTCGTCAGGCAATGGAAAAGGCTGCCGGAGAGATCCCTTCCTGTGATCTGGTAAAATTTGTGCTTCGGGGAAGCTGTTCCCTGGACACCCAGAAAGATCTGTCCTATCTGACCAAAGCCATGGAAGGACGGTTTTATTTTGTGAAGATCAAGGATGAGAGCCGTTTGGGAGTGGCTGCCGAGGACTACCAGTATGACGCTTCCCTCAAAGGCGAGATGATCCGTATGGTGCTGGCTTCATCCAGAAGCCAGGAAGAAAAAGAACGGATGATCCGGTGGGGGCTCCAGGCGTTAAGCGGGGAGGACATTCTGTTATGAAGCTGATCAGCTGTTACATAGAAAATTTCGGCGGTTTGTCCCAGTATTCCCGGGAGTTTGGCCCTGGGATCAATGTGATTGAAGAGCCTAACGGTTTTGGAAAGACCACTTTGGCGACTTTTATCCGCTCCATGTTTTATGGCTTTCCCCGAAGCGGCAAAACCCTGGATAAAAACGACCGGAAAAAATATACGCCCTGGCAGGGTGGAAAATATGGAGGAAATCTGGTCTTTGAGTATGAGGGGATCCGCTATCGGGTGGAGCGTTTTTTTGGGACCGTGCCCCGGCAGGATACCTTTGCCCTGTACCAGCTGGATCCGCTGCGCAAAAGCACCCGTTTTTCCCAGAATATCGGCGCGGAACTGTTTCAGCTGGATGCCGAATCCTTTGAACGCAGCACCTATATGCCTCAACTTCACGACGCTTCTTCCCTGACTACCGACAGTATCCAGGCCAAGCTGGGAAACCTGGTGGAAGATACCAACGACATCAACAACTTTGCCAGTGCCCGTACCCGGCTGCGGGAAAAGCGTTCTTCTTTGATCCCTTACCGGGGACAAGGGGGCGCTGTGGCACAGGCGCAGGAACAAATCTCCCGGATTCAGGATGAACTGGACCGGAGAGAGTTCCATCGGGGCCGGGCCGCAGGGCTTGAGCAGGAAATCCAGGAATTGGAGAAACAGGAAAAGGAGGCGCAGCAGGAGGTCCGGAAGGCACGGGAAAGCATCAAGCAGGCATCCCGCGCGGCAGAGCTCCGTACATTGGCCCAACAGCAGGATCAACTGCAAAAGGCTTGCAATGAGAATATTCGTGAGCTGGAGCGTTTGACACAGGCCTATCCCAAAGGCCTGCCCAGTCAGGAGGAGCTGGAAGGCATAGCCAGCGGCCTGGAACGGCTGGCCCAGCTCCAGGGAGACGGGGGAAGGGAAGAAGAGGCTGCCCGTGCAGAGGAATTCCTGGCCCGGAACCGGGAACGCTTTGCCGGAGGGGGCTTGTCGGACGAAACGCTGGAAGCATACCGGCGAAAGGTGGAGGAATACGTATCAGTTTCTGCCGGAATGCAGAAAGCCGGAATGCCGCTCATGAAAGCGGAGGAACTAAGGAGTCTGGAGGAATTTTTTGCCGCCGGCATGCCCTCCGGGGAAGAGTTGGAAACCTACGGAAAATGGCGCCAAAGGCTGGCCGAGATCCAGGGGGAACGGAAGCAGACAGAACTTTCGTCCCGGGATCAGGCGCGCCTGGAAAAATTGGAGAGGCTTTTTGTTTCAGGCATTCCGTCGGAAGATACCCTCACGGCCCTGCAGAGCGGTCTGGAGCGTGCGGCAGCCCTCCGGCAGGAAAATGAGCGGCTTATGGCCCGCATGCCGGATCGGGCGCAGCCTCAGCCTGCGGTCAAAAAGAGCCGATGGATTTTGCCTGCGGCACTGGTCAGCCTGGGCGTAACAGCGGCAGGGATCCTGCTGCTGTTTATGGGACAGTATGCTTTGGGAGGAGCCCTGCTGGGCGTAGGCGCAGCGGGACTGATAGGTGCGGCCTACCTGAATCTCCGCCAGATGGTAACGGGCGGTCTGACAGCGGCGCATCATGAGGGCCGCTTTCAGGAAGAAGACCGGCAGACGATGGAACGCAATCAGGCGGAAGCCGGACGGCTGGAAACGGCGGCGGAGGATTTTATTCGTCAGTATTTTCCCGATGGGCGCCCCTGTCAGGCGGCGCTTCGGGAGCTTCGGGACTGCCGGGGTGAATTTCTGTTCCTGCGTCAGAGCCGTGCCCAGCTGCAGGCCGAAGAAAAACGGCTGCGGGATGAAGCGGTCCAACTGGAAACCAGGCTGATAGAAGCAATGGAACTTTATTTCCCGGAAAAGCAGCGTGGGGACAAATGGCTGGAAATTCTGGGAGACAGGGTCCGGCGCATCACTCAGCTGCGCCGGGAGCAAAGAGAGGCGGAAGAGGAAACAAGAAGGCTTCGGGAAGAACAGATGTCCCTTTCTGAAGAAATCGCGGCTTTTCTCCAGCCGTATGTGGGACAGGCGGATCCGGAAAACTTTGGAAGATATCTGATCCAGCTGCAGCAGGATAACAGCGAATATGCCCGAGCGGAGGAAATCGTAAAAAGCTGGAAAAGCCGGGAAGAGAGGATCCGACAGCAGCAGGAGGCCATTGGGGCTGTCTGGCTAAAATACGGCCTGGAGGACCGCCCCTGCGGACGAGCCAGCCTTCAGCGGTTGCAGGAGGATGCCCATGCCTGGGAAAAAGCCCGCAGCGGCAGGCGCCAGACGCAGCAGGCTCTGGAAGAGTTTTGGAGGGAGCATGGAAGGATAACGGAACCGGTTCCTGAAGGAACGGCGCTGCCGGGGCAGATGGAGGAAAAAGAACGGGAACTGGCCCTGGCCTGGGAGGAACTGGTCAAACAACTGCACGAAAAACGCAGCCAGCTCAGGGAACTTTGGGATTCAGTGGATGAGATCCCCGCGTTGGAAGATGAACTGGAGCGCTGGAAGGAGAAACAGCGAGAGGGGATGGCAGCCTGCGAACTGCTTGACGCCACCATCCAATTGTTGGAAGAAGCCAAAGAAAGCTTATCCTCCAGTTACCTGGGACCAATCCGTAAAAGCTTTTCCGGGTATCTGAGCCGTTTCCTGGGAAGCGAGGGAGAGAAAAGCTTTGTGGGGACTGATCTGGAAGTACAGCTGGAACGAGGAGGGCAAGCCCGGGAACTCGCCTACTTCAGCACCGGAAATGTAGACATTGTTATGCTTTGCATGCGTCTGGCGTTGATCGATGCCCTTTTTGGCGATGTCCGGCCGTTTATTATCCTGGATGATCCTTTTGTAAACCTGGATGATGTTCATACCGGGCAGGCGCTGCAATTGCTGCGCCAGTTGGGGCAGGACCGGCAGATTTTGTACCTGGTTTGCCACAGCAGTCGGAATCCGTTGTCCTGAATGATCTTCCGGTTTGCGTAGCCTTTTGAAAGTTCCGACTTAGGGTGGGCTACGCAAACGGGCCGTTTATACAATAGGTCCCATTGGCTCTTTGAATCGGGTAAGATATGGATGCAAAGCTTTTGGGCCATCATTAGCTTTTTGAAACCACCGGCTGTGTTCGGCGGTTTTCGCTTGCAAAAAAGCAGCGCCACTTGGCGCTGCTTTTGCTTTATCACTGTTGCCTTGTTGCTTTTGCTCCAAACATTCCTCACATGAGAAGCGGAACAGAATAAAAAATTATTTTGGAAAGCCAAATCTAAAAAGAATTGTTCGATGAAGGAAAATTCTTTTATTAATGGAATATTTATTTGCAGGTCAATGACATAAGTGCTTTTAAAAAATTCTTCGTACCGCCAGTGAGGCTTAGCCTGCAAAGTTCCCATTGAACAGAGGAATCCTGTTCTCCTGTAAGACGGTTGAGTATCTCCCTGTCCGACATAAAGGCAAAAGGTTACGATACATGGGCTTCTTTGTATTGGCGGTACAGGGTAAGAAGACCATTGAGGGTGATGCTGGTATCCACATAGTCAATGCCGGCCACACCTTTGGAAAAAAGACTGGACAGACCGCCGGTCACTACCAGCTTGGTTTCCGGTCCCAACTGTTTTTTCATCAGGGAAACAATATTCATCACGGCCCCGGAGTAGCCATAAAAAGCTCCTGCCTGCATGCTTTCCACTGTGCTTTTGCCAATAACGACGCCAGGATCCACCAGTTCCACCCGGGGCAGCTTGGCAGTACGCTCAAAGAGGGCCTTCATGGAAATGCGGATACCGGGCATGATCGCGCCTCCCAAATATCCCCCGTCACGATCCACTGCGTTAAAAGTGGTGGCTGTACCAAAATCCACGATCACAAGAGGGCCGCCATATTTTTGGTAGGCTCCCACAGCATCCACCAGGCGGTCCATTCCCACTTCGGATGGATTCCCATATCGATTGGGGATCCGTACCTTCAGTGTGTCGCCTACGACCAAAGGCTCTTTGCCCACATATTTGCGCATGGCGTTGGTGGCAGCGTGCATCACCTGAGGTACTACGGAGGTAATCACAACATCCTCAATTTCCTTGCAATCTACTTTAGCGAATGCCAGAAACTGCATCAGGCTTAATCCGATTTCATCCGATGTCACATCATGCCGGGTTCCTACCCGAAAAGTATGGAGCAGTTCATCTTCCCGGAAGATGCCGAATTTCATATTTGTATTGCCGATATCCATTGCCAAAAGCATATTGCTGTCACGGTCCCTTCGGTCACTTGTTTTTCTTATTGTACCCGGCAGAGTTCATTCCGTCAACCAAAGACTTTATGAATATGGGGTGGGAAATAAATTTATAAACATGCTGCACTTTGTATCTGACCTTCGAACCCTCAAAACTCTTCAGGAGCAGCAATGATTTTATTCTTGACGAGGGGGAGGGAAACCGGTATAATATCTATGTTCGTTTGGTTTTACAGCCCGCCGTTTTGAATCAGCTGAGTTGTATTGCCAATAAAATATAACAGCGCAATGAGTTCGTAACATCCATCGAATCACCCGCAACTGAATATGCCGGAGTGGCTCACAGGTAGGGCGGCACACTCATGATGCGTAGGCACCTTATTGTTCTTAAGGGAATCATAGCTGTAAACTACAAACAGGATGCGGCTTTTGCCCGTTCTCATATGGTTATGCTAGTGTAGCACAGTCGGTAGTGCAGCTGATTCGTAATCAGCAGGTCGCGTGTTCGAGTCACGTCACTAGCTCCACCGGCCAGGGCCGGAGCCAAGTCGTGCTCCGGCTCTTTTTTGTTGTTCAAAATTGCGGCCCACGTCTGACTGATTGAAAGTGTTCACCGCTGCCAAAAGATCCGTTGACCCACACCCTGACCCACAAGTGGAAATAGCCCGAAAGTACAGGAAATCCCCGGAGAACAGGTTTGTCTGTTCTCCGGGGATTTTTGTTTGTGCTTCTATGTCTGCTGCCGATAAACGGTTACCCTCTTCCCCTGCTTTTTACACTCCTCAATGACAAACCGGGTACCATGGGACTGCCCATCCCAGAAGGCGATCACCTGATCCGCATATCGGATAATTTCCAGATTCCGCCGCAGCGGTGCGCTGCGACCATACCGCTGATAGTCCGGCAGGAATTCGGCCAGCTTTAGTCCTGCCTGGTGTGCATACTCTCTGGCACAGGTGTCAATCCCTTTTGCCCCACCGGATACGATTTCAGTCACGCCCTGAGGCAGATACTTTCCCAGGTTTTGAACAGTCAAGTTTCTCGACCCTACAATAGCAATTTTCATAAAAGCCTCAATTTTAGATATATTTTAGATATACTTTATATCTATTTTTATAATTGTACCACAGTTTAGGCATATTATAAATACATAATAAATTTATTTTGAGGTTTTCTATGGCAATAAAAAGTTTATCCATTCGTATTGATGATAAAATGCTAAATAAACTGCATGTTGTGGCTGATTATGAAGGGCGTAGCGCCAACAGCGAAATCCTTGTACTAATTCGAGAAGCCATCGAAAAGTATGAAGAAAAACATGGCGAAATCAAACTGGAATAAGCCAAAATTGTATTTGCATCGGAAAACAGATTTTGTCTGTTCTCCGGTGCTTTTTCTTTACATCACTTCTGCCATAAAGTTTCCCATCTTCTCCGCTGCCTGTTCCTGCATCTGCCGGGTGGCATGGGTGTAGGTGCGCAGAGTGAAACCTGCATCGTAGTGCCCCAGCATACTGGATACCGTCTTCACATCCACACCATTCTGCAGAGCCATGGTAGCGAAGGTGTGCCGGAGATCATGAAACCGGATGTGTTCCAGCCCCGTGTCCCTCAGAATCTTCTCATGGAGTTTGGCGATGGAGTCCGGGTGATACATCTCTCCAGTCTTGGGTGAGGGGAACATCCAAGGATTGTCCGGGTGTTTTTCATGCTCCTGCCGCAGCAACTCTATCGCCGACTGGGGGATCGAAATTTTCCGCACTGAGTTCTCCGTCTTGGGTCGGCTGATGGTGACATTCCGATGCCTGTCTCCCACCGCCTGCTTACTCACCGAGATGGTGCGCCGTTCTTCGTCCAAATCGGACCAGAGCAGGGCGGTCAGCTCTCCCTTGCGAATACCTGTCACCAGCTCCAGATAGAACATGGGCAGGACGCCTCTTTTGTCTGCTGCCTCCAGATAGGCTTTCATATCCTCCGGGTGCAGGATCTTCATCTCCTGTTTCTGGATCTTGGGAATGATGCAGTCCTCGGTGGGATTGCGCAGGATCAGCCGCTCTTTCACCGCCCGGTCGAGAGCATTGTGGAACATCATGTGGATGCCTCGCACTGTGCTGTTACTCAGTCCTGGCTTCTTGCTCTTCTGGGATTTACGCAGTCTTCCGTTCTCCTGCAGGTCTTTATACATCTTCTGGATATCCCGGCTGGTGAGTTCCTTTAGTTTGATTTCTCCGATTCTGGGAATAACGTGTGATTCTATACCACGGTGGTAACTGTCGGCGGTTGTAGGGCGGATGTTGGGCTTGGCATAGAGCTCATACCACAGCCGCAGCCATTCCGCTACGGTGTATTCGTCCGACCGGACAATGTCCAGCGACTTACTCTCCTCAATAGCCTTGGCCAGCTTCTCCTTTACCTCTGCCTGGGTCTTGCCCAGCACGTTCTTGGTGATCCGCTTTCCGGTCTCCGGATCATAACCGGCGGTATACCGGCCTTCCCAGCGTCCGTCTGAACGCTTGCGGATACTGCCTTCTCCGTTGGCTCGCTTCTTTGCCATTCAAAAACCTCCTTTCTTTGTTTATGCGGCGCAGGTTTTGAAGGTCTTAATCTTCCTCCTGAAATCTCCGCCAGGGCTGTGTCATCTCTTCCTCATCGTAGGAGTAGAGACCATCTGTTTCCAACTCCCGGCTGATTCCCCAGGCCAGCTTGAAGCCTGCCATGAAGCTCGCCAGAGAAACTTCGTCCCGGATGGCATCCATGGAATCTACGATCAGGAGCAGTTTGCGTTTATCCTCATTACTCATTCTTTTGAGGAACTCTCCACAGGTATCCTCTACTATCCCACGGAGATCCTCACACTGTGGCTTCCTGAAAAATCTCTGCTGCAGCGCCCGCATGTAGTCGTGCATGATTGTCACCTCCTGTCAACCACACAACATACCAGCAAGGCAGGAGAATATCCAGACCACAGGGGCAGAGTTATCAGATTGTTATCATTTGCAAGTGCACTCCGGGCATGCTATAATGACTTATAATGTTTCACTAAGGTAGTGATGCTCATTTATGGGACATTCCATTGAACAATCTATGCTGACAGCAGAGATCTCCCTGCGCATGGAGGGTCTGGCAGTTTCAGATACCTGCAAGGACTGGTGCCGGAAGCTGCTCGCCGGTGAGATCACTTTAGAACAGTATTTATCCCATGTCATCTCTGGCAGTGAGGTGAGATAGCCTGTACGATTGGACAGGTCAGATTCGTACCATTTGATCAGATTCTCTATTCCGGACAGCGTAAGGTTGTCCGGAATTTTTGTATTTGGCATTTGATGGCAAAACAACCCCCAAATTATTGCGGACGCCACCCTTGACCCCCGCGAAAATGGCTTCAAACCGGCATTACCGCTGACTGTGATGTCAGATCTGATGTCCGCATGGACTCCATGATGCCATAACTGACCCCCGCCATTTTCGAAAGTGAAGGTCTCACAAACCGCATCAAACCGCCATTTCCGGTCCGCATTGCGGGCCGGTGTGGGCTGCGGTGATGTCACCGCTTTATCCTGCTTCATTTTCGACCCCATGTGTCACCCCTATTTTCTGGGGTAAACCGTCCTTTGGGTCAAGCCGTAGAACTTGTCAAATTCGGTTGATTTGTGAATGGGATTTTGGTCTCACTTGCCTGACTGACCCACACCGGCTCGAAAAAATCCTGCCTTTCCAAACGCCCCGCAAAAGCGGCCCAATGGGGGCTGGTATGGGGATCAGGGGTTGTTTCCTTACTCCGGCGGCGAAAGCCTCACACAGGCCCATACAGGCGGTCATAGAGGGTATTTCTCCTCTCTGACTGCAAAGGAAAAAGACATGCATGCCCTGACCAACACAACAACAACACCTTACTCTATGCGTGTGTGCAATTCCGTTTGACATATATGTCTAATAGGCCAACCATACGAAAAACAATCATTTTGGTCCGTATGGCAGCATGGAGATTTTGGAATTATCAAAAAGGCCAAGATTTTCTCAAAAGATTTAGCTCCAAAAAGGAGAGGGATCAGCTTTTGCTAATCCCCCTCTTGGCAGTATATTTGTTATAAAGCTGTTAATCCCACCAGAAGTACCAAACGGTGGACTGCCGCAGCACATCGGCCAGAGCACCCACGGTGGCTTCCTCCGGGCCCTGGTCTATCACATCGTGGCAGAAGCCGTACTGCTCCACTGCTGCATCCATGGCCTTCTCCTGGGAAACAGGAGTCGGGAGCAGGAACTCCAGTTCATCGTGGGTCATAACTGCGGGCACCGCGCCATATTGCTCAAA
>CASEAH010000006.1 GCA_949285935.1 uncultured Oscillospiraceae bacterium | reverse complement strand
GCCTGCCACGAACTGCGGACGGTGGACCCGGAGATTACCTCCGGCCGCCTGTTCCGGTCGGGGATGAACATTGGCCGGGACGCCATGGGCACCATGGCCAATACGCTGATCCTGGCCTTTGCGGGCGCCTCCTTCAATATGCTGCTGCTCTTCCAGGTCTATCATTACCCTCTGATTCAGATCATCAACAGCGATACCATGGCCATTGAGCTGATCCAGAGTGTGGCCGGCTCGGTGGGCATTATCTTGACCGTGCCGCTGGTTTCCCTGTTTGCCTCCCTGCTGCTGGGGAAGAAAAAGAAGCGGGCTGGATAAGCGGACAAATCAAAAAAGAAAAAAGCCACTGGAAATTCTAGCGAATTTCCAGTGGCTTTTTTCTATGCAGAAGATGATTGGACCTTAAGGAGTAAGCGGAGCAAAGGACTCTTTTGCCAGTTTGATAAATGCCTTTCCGATGGGGGAGATATTATCCCAGGCGGTGTAAGCGATGCCGATATCCCGGTAGGGGGCCTCTGTAAGATCCCGGACTTCAAATTGAAAGTTCAGGTAGTCCCGATAGGACATCTCCGGCAGGATGGTCACACCAAGTCCCCGGGAAACCATGGAGATGGTGATGTCATCGTCACTGATGCAATATTTAACGTTCAGGTTGAGGTTGTAGTTCTTAATCAGTTCACCTACCTGATGCCGCGGTCCTTCTCCCGGCATGATAAAAGACTCCGGTTCCAGATCTTTCAGGGAAAGACGTTCCTTTTCTGCCAAAGGGTGGCCTGGGGGCAGGATAACAGCCAGCTTTTCCCGATAGAGGGTCACAAATGGAAATGGGGTTTGGGAGGAGACAGAGAGAAAACCAAACTCCACGGTGCCGCTGGCCAAAAGACGTTCCACGTCGCTGTAGTTGCCATGGAGCAGCTGAATTTGAATATTGGGGCAGCGGTCATTGAAGCGCTTGACCATATCCGGAAAGGTATGGATGGCCAGGCTGGGGATGGATGCAATGCAGAGCTTACCGGCGCCTACACCCAGGTAGAAGGAGGCCCATTGATCCAGCGTGGTCTGACTGTTTACGATCTTGATGATAAACGGCATAGCTTCCTGGCCTGCGCTGGTCAATCTGGTTTTTCGTCCTTCCCGAGTCAGCAGGCGAAAGCCCAGGGCCTGCTCCAGACTATAGATACAGTGGGAGACAGCAGACTGGGTATAGCCCAGTTCTGCAGCGGCACGGGAGAAACTTTCGCACTCAACGACCTTTAAAAATACCTTGTATTTGTCGGTTTCCACAGCTTGCGCCTCCTGACGTGCTCATACGGTAAAGTATGAAAATCTTTGATGGGAACCATCGGAAATATTCGCTAGATTTTGGGTGAACTCTGTGCTAATATTTGTGACAAAGAAACAAAGGTTTTGCGGCTTGATTGTTAAGATGATTGTTAATAAGCCTGTCTATTTAATAATAAGACAAAAAGAAAAACGTGTCAATATTTATTGAAGATTTGAGAAAAAAGAAATATTTGGCGGTTTCAAATACAGAAAAAATAACAGCGTAAAATGACTTTCTTGAGGCGAGGCAAATAAGAGAGAAAAGGGGGGGCTGCGCATGAAAACCGGAAGGATTTTTAACATTCAGAAGTGCTCCATTCGTGATGGACGGGGGATGCGTACATCGGTCTTTTTCAAGGGCTGCGGCCTGCACTGCCTCTGGTGTGCCAACCCGGAAGGAATTTCCTTTGAACCGGAAATCACGCTGAATCCTCAGAACTGCATCGCCTGCAACGGGTGTATGCGAAATTGCCCCACGGGTGCTTCCCGGCTGGATGAGAATGGGGTGCCGGTGTACCAGCGGGACCAGTGCACCAGCTGCGGACGGTGCGCGGACCTGTGCCCCACCGAGGCCAGAAAGCTGAACGGCCAGGACTATACGGTGGAGCAGCTGTTCAAACGGATCTATCAGGATCGGTTTTACTTTCAGCATTCCGGCGGCGGCGTGACCTTTACCGGCGGAGAGGCGCTGATGCAGCCGGAGTTCCTGCTGGCGATCAGCAAAAAGTGCAGGGAATATGGCGTCAACGTGGCCATTGAGACCTGTGGCTGCGGCGACTATGAGAAATTTGCCCCCTGCCTGGATTACATCGATTTTATCTACTTTGATCTGAAGCATATGGAC
>CASEAH010000005.1 GCA_949285935.1 uncultured Oscillospiraceae bacterium | reverse complement strand
GCGGCGTTGTCGGCGTAAACGTACATTATATAAACCCTCCTTGTGGTTCAACCTAGTAATTCCATAGGCAATCATAGCATGGCCTGCCTACCTTGTCAATAGGTAAATGAGACGGAATGGAACTATCCTGCCGGTTTATGCCAGAATCTGTCCCATCCAGGCGGCGAAGGCCTCCAGACCCTGCTGGTCCTCCGGGGTAACGCGGCTGAAAACCGGTCTGTCGATATCCAGCACGCCCCACAGCTGACCGTTTGCGAAGATGGGTACCACGATTTCTGAGTTGGAGGCACCGTCGCAGGCGATATGTCCCGGGAAATCATGGACATTGTCCACCCGGACCGTTTTGCCGGAAGCGGCGGCAGTTCCGCAGACGCCTTTGCCCATGGGAATGCGGATGCAGGCGGGCTTGCCCTGGAAAGGACCGAGAATCAGAAGGTCCCCTTGGAGCTGATAAAATCCCGCCCAGTTGATCTGAGGCAGTTCTTGCCACAGCAGGGCGGAGGCGTTGGCCAGATTGGCCACCGGATAGGGAACATCCTGAGTCAAAGCTTTCAGCTGCTCCAGCAGCAGGGAATAGGAAACCGAATTCATAACGTTGCTCCTTTTTTCTTTTTTGCCATTTTAACCCAAATTGATCTCAGCCGCAAGAGGCCGTTTCCAGAGTCTTCCTGTTTTTTCGACTTTTTCAGCGGTTACATTCCGGCGGCCGGGTCATATTAAGAGGGCAGACAAAAAGGAGGGCTGAGCATGAAACGAATTCTGCGTTCCATCGCTTTAACGGCGATGTTGTTTGTTTGGATGCCGGTGCAGGCCCAGGCGGCGGGGTTTCTGGTGCCGGTAGGAGAGGTCATCGGGCTGCAGCTGGGCAGCGATACTCTGACTGTGGTGGCTTACGACGATGCGCTTGGAGCGGCGGCCCGGGATGCCGGTCTGAAAATCGGGGATGAGCTGGTAAAAATCGGAGAAAAAACCATTGGCGGTCCGGAGGATATCCGGTCTGCCCTGAAGACCCAATCTTCCGATGTGATATTGACGGTGCGGCGGGGCAGCAAGCTGAGCACCCTGCATATGACCCCCTGTCAGACCGAGGATGGCCCCCGGCTGGGGGTTTACCTGCGCCAGGGCATAGCGGGCATTGGGACGGTAACCTATTATGATCCGGAGACGGGTTATTTCGGCACGCTGGGCCATGGGGTCAACAACTCCAAGGGCGGACTGCTGAACATGACAGAGGGAAGCGTGTATACCGCTTCGGTGCAGTCGGTGAAAAAAGGAAAATCCGGGGAACCGGGACAGCTGAAAGGCAGCGCCGACGGCTCCGTTCCCTTTGGAGTGCTGCTGCGCAATACGGACCGGGGCGTTTTTGGAATTTCCACCCAGGGCTGGCAGGGACAGCCGGTTCCGGTGGCGGAATTTGAAGAGGTCCAGACCGGACCGGCGATAATCCGTTCCACGGTTTCCGGGGGAACGCCTCGGGAATATTCTGTGGAAATTTTGAAAATCTATCCACAAAGCAGACAGGATGCCCGGAATTTTCTTCTGAAAGTGACCGATCCGCAGCTGCTGGAACTGACCGGCGGCATCGTCCAGGGAATG
>CASEAH010000004.1 GCA_949285935.1 uncultured Oscillospiraceae bacterium | reverse complement strand
CCTTTCTTTGTGCTTCTGCTCATTGATTCATCTGCCTCCTTTCAACCCGCCTTATTTGGCATTGCGGCGCTTGACAATGAACTTGTCAGAGCTGTGATGCTTGGCTCTGGTCTTGTAACCCAGCGCGGGCTTGCCCCAGGGAGTAACAGGGCCGGGACGGCCGATGGGGGATTTGCCCTCGCCGCCGCCGTGGGGGTGGTCGCAGGGGTTCATGACAGAGCCGCGGACGGTGGGCCGGATGCCCATGTGGCGGGTGCGGCCGGCTTTACCGATGTTGACGTTCTCGTGGTCGATATTGCCTACCTGGCCGATGGTGGCCATGCACAGCTGGGAGACGTTGCGCAGCTCGCCGGAGGGCAGACGGATCAGGGCGTAAACCCCTTCCTTGGCCATGAGCTGGGCCTGGATGCCGGCGGCGCGGGCCAGCTGGGCGCCCTTGCCGGGATAAAGCTCCACGTTGTGGATAAAGGTACCCACGGGGATGCTGCTCAGGGGCAGGGCGTTGCCGGGCTTGATGTCGGCGCTGGCGCCGCTCATGACGGTGTCGCCTACCTTCAGGCCGTTGGGGGCGATGATGTAGCGCTTCTCGCCGTCCTCGTACTGCACCAGGGCGATGTGGGCGCTGCGGTTGGGGTCATACTCCAGGGTCAGGACCTTGGCGGGCATGTCCAGCTTGTTGCGCTTGAAGTCGATGATACGGTACTTCTGACGGTTGCCGCCGCCGTGATGACGGACGGTGATGCGGCCGGTGTTGTTGCGTCCGGAATGCTTCTTAAGGGGCTCAAGAAGGCTTTTTTCGGGAGCAACCTTGGACAGACCGGTGTAGTCGGTGGTGGTCATGCCACGCCGGCCGGCTGTCGTGGGCTTATATTTTCTGATAGCCATGTTGGTTTCACTCCTTGTTCGTATTGGCGGAGCCCAAGGGGGGGCTCCATACTGGGGCGGTCATGCCGCCCGCCGGGGGACAGCACCCTCCGGCTGGGGGACCCGGGGGTCCCGCTTACTGCATGCTCTCAAAGAACTCGATGCCCTTGGAGTCCTGAGCCAGGGTCACGATAGCCTTCTTGTAGGAAGGGGTGTAGCCGGCGGTGCGGCCCATCCGCTTGAGGGTGCCCTTGCAGTTGATGGTGTTGACAGCCTTTACCTTGGTGCCGGGGAAGAGGGCTTCCACAGCCTTGCTGATCTCGATCTTGTTGGCGTCCTTGGCCACCCGGAAGGTGTACTTCTTGAGGGCCAGGCCAGCCATGCTGTTCTCGGTGATGACGGGAGCCAGAATGATATCCTGGGGAGCTTTCATTATTTGTACACCTCCTCGAGCTTATCCACAGCCTCGGTGGAAAGGATGAGCTTGTCGGCGTTGAGCACGTCGTAGGTGCTCATGGCTCCTACCACGGCGGTCTTGACGCCGGGGATGTTGGAGGCGCTGCCCACCAGCATCTTGTCCACGTCGGCGGTGACGATCATGGCCTTCTTGTCAGCCTTGAGGGCGGACAGCATAGCGGCCACGGTCTTGGTCTTGTACTCGTTCATCTTCAGGCCTTCCACCACCAGCAGGCTCTCTTCCAGAACCTTGGAGGACAGGGCGGACTTGAGGCCCAGCACCTTCATCTTCTTGTTGAGGGTGTAGCTGTAGTCACGGGGCTTGGGGCCCAGGGCCACGCCGCCGTGCTTCCACTGGGGAGCGCGGATGGAGCCCTGCCGGGCATGGCCGGTGCCCTTCTGCCGCCAGGGTTTGCGGCCGCCGCCGCTGACCTCGGTGCGGGTCAGGGTGGACTGGGTGCCCTGGCGCTGGTTGGCCAGGTAATTCTTGACCACGGCATGGAGGACGGGCGCGTTGGGGGTAACGCCGAAGATGGCTTCGGACAGCTCCCGCTCGCCCACGCTCTTGCCGGACATATCATAAACGGTTACCTTAGGCATTGCTTCTTCCTCCTTCCTTACGCGTTCTTCACACTGTCGGTGATGTAGACGATGCCGCCCTTGGGGCCGGGGATGGCGCCCTTGATGGCCAGCAGGTTGTTCTCCGCATCGATCTTGACCACATCCAGGTTCTGGACGGTGACTCTCTCAGCGCCCAGATGGCCAGGCAGCTTCTTGCCCTTCATGACCCGGGAAGGATCGGAGCAGGCGCCGTTGGAGCCGGCATGGCGGTGAACAGGGCCGGTGCCGTGGGTGTCCTTGAGGGAGTGAGCGTTCCAGCGCTTGATGACGCCGGCGTAGCCCTTGCCCTTGGAGGTGCCGCACACATCCACGCGGTCCTCGGTGGTGAAAGCGTCAGCCTTGATGATGTCGCCTACGTTCAGGGTGGAGATGTCGTCCAGCCGGAACTCCCGCAGCACCTTCTTGAGGGCTACGTCAGCCTTGGCGAAGTGACCCTTGATGGCCTTGTTGGCCCGCTTGTCGCTCAGTGCGCCAAAACCGATCTGCACGGCTTCATAACCGTCGTTTTCGGTCGTCTTCTTCTGCACGACGACGCAGGGGCCGGCCTCGACCACGGTGACGGGGACCACATTGCCCTTTTCGTCAAAAAGCTGGGTCATGCCGACTTTTTTGCCGATGATACACTTTTGCATTTCTGTTTCCTCCTGTTCGGTTATTGGTTGACGTCCGCACGGGCGTCAACGTGACCTTGTCGGTATCCCGATCTGGGAAAAGCCGGGGCTTTTCCGTCAAGCCTTACAGCTTGATCTCGATCTCGACGCCGGCAGGGAGCTCAAGACCCTTGAGGGCGTCCACAGTCTTGTTGGACGGCCGCAGGATGTCGATGAGCCGCTTGTGGGTTCTCATCTCAAACTGCTCACGGCTGTCCTTGTACTTATGGACAGCGCGCAGGATCGTGACCACTTCCTTCTCGGTGGGAAGGGGGATGGGGCCGGACACTCTGGCGCCGGTCCGCTTGGCGGTCTCGACGATCTTCTCTGCCGAGGCGTCCACCAACTGATGATCGTAACCCTTGAGTCTGATTCTGATTTTCTCCTTGACTGCCACTGAAACATCGCCTCCTTGAATTTTTGTCCTTTGGCGACGGTTTGCACTGTTTATGCTGTCAACCGCCCCGGGTGTTTCGCGCCCTGGCATAGAAAAAACCGGAAAACCAGCGCCTTTTTTGAAGGCATGGTTTGTCCGGGGCCGCATCCCGCCAAAAAGAGGGATGCACTACGCTCAGGAACACGACCCAGCAAGGGCCGCGCAGCCTGTCAGTATTCAAAGCCGCCCGGTTTAAAATCGGACATACTCCGCGGAAATTCCCCGTTTTCGGCAGCGCCGTCGCGCCGCTTTAACGGCCACCTCCCGCATCATCGCATATCTTGTGCAGTCACGCTCAAATATGATACCACATCAAATGCGCCTTTGCAAGCCTTTTACAAAGATTTTTTGGGATTTTTTCCGTATTTTTTGCAGGTGTTTCCTCGTTTTTTCAGCAGGGGAATTTTTTGCTTCCGGAGAGCCCGCAGTCTCCTTTCCAAAAGCACCCCTTTCCCCCCAAACACCAACAGCTTCTCTTTCTGAAAAGATGTCCCTTTCGGGGGCTTCTCCGTTTCATCAAAGGAGGAAGGCGCCATGGCAAAAAGCATTTACATCCTGCTTTCCCGGACAGGAACGGGTTTTTCCCGTCTGGTAGGGCTTTGCACCCGCCAGGAATATACCCATGTATCCCTGGCGCTGGACCGGGAAATGACCCGGCTGTACAGCTTCGGCCGGCGAAGCCTGCATCTGCCTTTTTTGGCCGGATTTGTCCGGGAGGACCCCGACAGCGGCGTTTTTGCCCGGTATAACACCCGGTGTCTGGTCTGCGAGCTGCGGGTGGAGGAGCAGATCTACCGTCGGGTGGAAGGACTCATCGCCGCTTTCTGCACCGAATACCCCCGGTATCGGTACGGCTTCCTGGGCCTGCCGCTGGTGGCTCTCCAAATCCCCCGGAGCTGCCGCCGGCGCTTTGTCTGCTCACAGTTTGTAGCCTTTCTCCTCAGCCGGAGCGGTGCTCTGCGGCTCCGGAAGGATTATTCTCTTATGCGGCCCCAGGACTTTTCCGCTTTGGAAGAGCCGCGGCCCTTCTTTCGGGGCAGCCTCCGGGAATATCTCCGGCAGGTCCGTCCCGCCTCCCAAAGGATGGGCAGGCGCCCCGGCTTTTATGCGGCGGGAGCCTCCGCAGACGGAATGCCTTTTTCAGGGCCTATGCCCATGTAAAAGCACAGAGGGACTGAAGGCGCACCTCCGCCGTAAGGTCTCAAAAGGAATTTCGGGGCAGCCCCCAACGGAGCCGCCCCGCTTTTTGTTTTCATGGGTGTTACTCTCCCCGTACCACCTGGTCGAAAAGGCAGTGGTAATAGGGCGGGATCACTTTGTTTTGATGGTAGGAGCCAAAATACCAGTTCCGGAAGGTGCATTCCCGCTGGACCCAGTCCATAAAGGCGGTCAGGTAGTTGACCTCGCACACCCGGCGGGTGATACAGGCATCCACATTGGTGGGCGCCTGATGGGAAAGAACATAATCCACCTGCCGTCCCAGCCCCTCCAGAACCGACTGATACTCCTTCAGTTCTTCTTCTCCGGGCATTTCCTGGGGCCACCAGTTGACTCCCCGCTCCCGCTGGGCAAAGTCGTCGCTGGCGCCGCCCCCCAGGGCAAACAGGGTGCGGTCCCCGATGCGGTAGGCCTGGCCCCGGATGAGATGCCGCAGCCCGCCGGTGATATGGTGGGTCAGCCCGCCGTTCCATTCCTCCACGGGATAGCGGTCCAGCAGGTCCAGGTTGTCATGGGTGCCTTCCACAAACACCACCTGGTATTTTCGGCTGCCGATCCAGTCCAGCATCTTCTTTTCGGCGGGGGAGCCGTCCCACAGGAAGCCGAAATCCCCGCATACCGCCAGGATATCCCCCCGACCCAGGGCCCGGACGTTCTTGTCCTCCAGGCGCTTGCGGTCGCCGTGAAGGTCTCCGGTAAAATAAATGGCGCTCTGCCGGCCGCGCCGGAACAAGGACACTGCCGCCGCCCCCTTTCTTTCCGCTGTCTGTCAGCCCTCCTGGGCAGCCTTGATGGCCTGGTCCAGATCCGCGATGATATCTTCCACGTTTTCGATGCCCACCGAGATACGGATGGTCTCCCCGGTGATCCCGGATTCCCGCAGCTGCTCCTCGCTCAGCTGGCTGTGGGTGGTGGTGGCGGGGTGGATCACCTGGGTCTTGGTGGAGCCCACATTGGCCACATTGGCCGCCAGGCGGAGATGATCGATGAAGCGGCCTCCCGCTTCCCGGCCGCCCTGCAGGCCAAAGGTAAAGACCGCGCCGCCCCGGCCGCCCAGATACTTTTCCACCAGAGGCCGCTGGGGGCTGTCAGGGAGAGCCGGGCAGGTGACAAAGGTAACGGCAGGGTTGTCCCGCAGCCACTTGGCCACAGTCAGGGCGTTGCTGCAATGGCGCTCCATCCGCAGGCCCAGGGTCTCCATGCCCTGGAGGATGAGCCAGGCGTTGAAGGGGCTCAGGCAGCCGCCCAGATCCCGGAGGAAGAGGGCCCGCAGCCGGGTGGCAAAGGCAGCGTCTCCAAAGTCCCGGGCAAAGACGGTCCCGTGATAGCTGACGTCGGGTTCATTATAATAAGGAAAACGGGGATTGCCGGCGAAGGCAAAGGTGCCGCAGTCCACCGCCAGCCCGGCCAGGGAGGTGCCGTGGCCGCCCAGGAACTTGGTGGCGGAATGAATGATAATATCCGCCCCGAATTCCTTGGGCCGGATCAGGGCAGGAGTGGTGAAGGTGGAGTCCACAATGAAAGGGATCCCGTGGCGCTTGGCCACGCCGGAAATAGCCTCCAGATCGGCCACATTGGCATTGGGGTTACCCACCGCTTCCACAAAAAAGGCCTTCGTGCGGTCGGTGACCTGGGCCTCCCAGACGGCGGGGTCATTGCCGGTGACAAAGCGCACCCGAATGCCCAGGTTTGCCAGGGTAACGCCGAACATATTGATGGCGCCGCCGTAAATATTCAGAGAGGAAACCACCTCATCCCCTGCCTGGCAAAGGCAGAGAATGGTGGAGAACATGGCCGCGTGACCGGATGCAAAGGCCACTGCGCCTACGCCCCCCTCCAGGGCGGCGATCCGTTCCTCCAGCACCGTGACGGTGGGGTTGCCCAGGCGGGAGTAGATGTTCCCCGCCGCCTTGAGCTCAAAAAGCTCCTGGGCGTGGCGGGTGCTCTGGAACATATAGGCAGAGGTCTGGTGGATGGGCACCTCGGTGGAGCCTTCGGCGGGATCGGCCCGATAGCCGGCATGAAGGGCCAGGGTATCCAGACCGTACTCATGGTAATTCATTTATGACCGCTTCCTTTCTTTTTGGACCGGGGTGTATGACCCGCCCCGGAAAAGTTCACAATTTAACGGTAGGCAAGGGACGGAAAAACATGGTATAATAGCCGCAAAGCGCCGGCAGAATGGGGGCTGCGCCGCCCAGGGCCTGTTTCCCTGACAGCCTCTCCCCCTTGTGCCGGGCAAAAGCTCCCCTGAGGGAACAGGCAGGATTCTCATGTCCCGGAAGCAGCGGCGCTGCCGCGGCAGAAGAATGGGAAAGCTTCCCTTTCGGGCATCCGGATCGCTGTCCCGGAATGGCCTCCCGGAAAACCCGGGCAGGCGGAGGTATCCGCAGCCTGAAGGGGCATTCCGCGCCATCCCGGGGGGGATGCTGCTCCGTCCGCCCCGCTGCCCAAATTTGGGGCGCTTCCTGCTGTCCCGGGGGAGCGCCACAGGCTTTCCCGTGATCTGCCGGCTTCTCCCCGGCATCCTGACGCCGCAGGGGGATTCTTTTTTCATTTTATCTGATATCTGGGGGATTGTCCATGAAAAAATTCACATTTCTGGTGGCCGCGGCGCTGGTATTTTTCTCCGTCCTCTCCCCTGTCACCGCTTTTGCCGCCTATGAGCCGGACTTTGAGGTACGTACCCAGGCGGTCTATCTGGAGAACCTGGACACCGGCATGGTGGTGTACGAAAAGAATGCCGACGAAAAAATGTATCCCGCCTCTCTTACCAAGATCATGACCGCAGTGGTGGTTCTGGATTATATGAAAGAGAACGGGCTGGATCTGGATACCGAAACCGCTTCCCTCAAACAGTACCTTCAGGATGAGATCTACGGCACAGGCTCTTCTCTGGGCGGGATCCTTCTCAACGAGGAGCTGACCATCCGGGGACTTTTGTATGCACTGCTCCTTCAGTCCGCGGGAGAGGCTGCCCTGATCCTGGCCGACTACGTGGGCGACGGCTCGGTGACCCACTTTGTGGATATGATGAACGATAAAGCCGCCCAGCTGGGCTGTACCGGCACTCACTTTGCCAATCCCCACGGCCTCCACGATCCGGAAAACTATACTACCGCCCGGGATATGGCCATCATCAGCAAATACGCCATGGCCGACCCCACCTTTGCGGAGATGGTCTCCACCACCTCCAAGGACGTGGGTCCCACCAACAAGCATGACTCCCTGGTGGAGATCAGCACCAACAAAATGCTGTTCCAGAGCAGCGAGTACTACTACGCCCCTGCCGTGGGCATCAAAACCGGAACCCTGGAGGAATCCGGCCGGTGCCTGGCTTCCCAGGCCACCTCCGGCGGTTATTCCTACCTGCTCATCCTTCTGGGATCCCCTCTCACCGAGGCGGACGGCTCCGCCACCACCCCCGAGTTCCTGAATTTCTACGAGGGGCGCAAGCTGTTCCAGTGGGCCTTCGAGAGCTTCAGTGTCCGCACCGTGGTGGACCGGGGAGAAGAGCTGGCCGAGGTGCCGGTGAAGTATTCCTTTAAAACCGATCATATGATGCTGGCCACCGACGGGCAGTGCACCACTCTCATGCCCTCCAGCCTGGACCTCTCCAGTGTCCAGTATGTCTATGACCTGCCCGAGACCCTCTATGCCCCGATAGAAAAGGGCCAGACCGTGGGCACCCTGCGGCTGATGCTGGCTGACGAGGAGATCGGCTCCGTTCCCCTGGTTGCCACCGGCAGCGTGGAGGCCTCCAAGCTGCTCACCTTCCTGGGCTGGTTCGGCAATGCCATCCACTCCTTCCAGGTCAAATTCGTCCTGGTGCTGGTGGTGGTCCTCATCACCCTCTATTCCACCCTGATGATCCATGCCAACAAGCGCCGCCGCCGCAAGGGCAAGTATTCCACCTACCGGGACCGTTCCGGAGGGCGCGACCGGTATGTGTGATCTCCCCTGTCCGCACTTGCAAAGCCCTTTTTACCCAGTTCCTGAAAACAACGTCAAAAACCGGCGCCCTTGGGAGGTTTCTTTTCTCTCAGGGACGCCGGCCTTGTTGTAAAGACATGCGGCCGGCAGATCCTCTCACCATACGCTGAGGCGCATCCAACACCAGAACCTTAACAGGGTCTGTGCAGGCTGCCCGGTATCACGGGCTGCCTTGCTTTTTTGCAAAAATGCCGGCAGAAGCATGGGTGCGCCGCAAATCGGAGGGCCTTTTCCCGCGGCAGCAGCTATGCCCCTGCAAAACAGGAGGCCTGAAAAAACCGCGGAAGGCCCTTTTGCCGTCAGGTCTCTCAGGAGGCCTGGATCGTTTTCCTCTTGTACCCCCTGCCCCACTGCCATAAACGGGCAATCCCTTTTCAGCAAGGCACATCTGCCATTTTGCTTTGTATGCTCCCCGGCAGGCCCACGGAGCGCCTTACAGCTCAGGCGGGCAAAACAAAAAGGACTGTCCTTAACGGACAGTCCTTGCTTTTAAGAGCAGGGTGCCTTAGGCGGTGGCGCCCATCTTGCGGGCCAGAGCGGATTTCTTTCTGGCAGCCGTATTCTTGTGAAGAAGGCCCTTGGCAGCGGCCTGATCGATCTTTTTCATAGCCATCCGTACAGTGGCTTCCCGGTCGTCGGCGGCATTGGCAAGAGAAAGCTCAGCCTTCTTGATAACAGTCTTCAGGCTGCTCTTCATGGCCTTGTTCTGAGCGGTCTTGACAGCGATGACCTTTACTCTCTTCTTGGCAGACTTGATATTCGGCATATTGACACCTCCTTCACAGCATTAGACAGTACAAGTTATGTTAGCATTATTTTGGCTAAAATGCAATACCTTCATCCGAAAAAAATCAAAAAAAAGCCGCTTTTTCTCCTCTTTCCCGGGCATATCATCCCATGGCCGGGAATAAAAATAACCGTAGGACATGGTTTGGGGGTCTGACGGTGAAAAGGAACGGACAAAAAATGCCTGTGCAGTTCTTCCGCGCCGCTGCCGCTCTGGTGGGCGCGGGCGTCTTTTTTCTGCTGTATCCGGTTGCCCGGCCCTATCTGGAAGCCCTTCCCGGACAGGCCACCCTGTTTTCCGCCGCTCTCACCATGCCGGAGGGCGCAGCGGTCACCCTTCGGGAACGCTTTGCCGCGGAGCTGCTTCCCGAGTCTTCCGATCCCCCGCCCGCACCTTCGGTGCCGCCTCCCGCTTCCTCTTCCGCATCTCCCCCGGAGTCCGGGTCCGGCGAGTCTTCCGAAACTGACCCGCCTTCGGTCCCCTCGGATTATGATCCCGAGGAGATCCCCGAGGAATACCGGGCTGCCCTCCTGGAGGAAACAGTGGTGGGGGAAGAGGGCAACGAAGCCTTTATCCAGTGGCAAAGCGCCTGGATCCGCAACTACACCCGTCTGACGCCTTCGGAGATCCGCCAGGTGCTGGAAACGCCCGTTTCCTTCTCCCTTTCGGACAACAGCGAGCCCCAGGTACTGCTCTATCATACCCACACCACCGAAAGCTTTGATCCCAGCCCCGGCGGCTTCTACGACACCAGGAATAATTGGCGGGACGTGGACAAAAATAACAACATGGCCGCTGTGGGCGAAGCGCTGGCAGAGGAACTGGAGGCCCTTGGGATCAATGTGATCCACGATACCACCCTTCACGACCATCCCTCCTACAACGGCGCCTACGACCGCAGCCGGGAAACCCTGGAACGCTACCTGGAGCAATACCCTTCCATCCGGGTAGCCATCGATATCCACCGGGACGCCGTCATCTATGACGATCTTTCGGTCCTCAAGCCCACCGTAGAGGTGGATGGACGCAAAGCCGCCCAGCTGATGATCATTGCCCCCTGTGACGACGGTTCCATCGGAGTCCCCGGCTGGAAGGAAAATTTCCGCTTTGCCACCCAACTGGCATCGGAAATGGAAAACCGCTATCCGGGGCTTACCCGGCCCATCTTCTTCTGCTACCGTCACTACAATCTGGATATGACTCCCGGTTCCCTGCTCTTTGAATTTGGCACCAACGGCAACAATCTGGAGGAAGCTCTCTATACCGCCCGGCTTATCGCTCCGGTGCTGGCCGACTGCCTGAACCAGCGGGTCCCTTAACAGCAAAGCGGCTCAGACGGTCCGTATCGGCCCTTTTGAAGCCGGTCCCGGGGGCGCTGTGTCAGGGAATGAGGAGTGGTCCCTATCCCTGGCGGCCAACCCGGGCCGCAATGACCCTTCCGCCCACCGGCTTACCTCTCCGGTGCTGGCCGACTGCCTGAACCAACGGGTCCCTTAACAGCGAAGCGGCTCAGACGGTCCATATCGGCCCTTTTAAAGCCGGTCCCGGGGGCGCTGTGTCAGGGAAAAGGAGTGGTCCCCGCGCCCTGTCGGCCAACCCGGGCCGCAATGATCCTTCCGCCCACCGGCTCATCTTTTCCAAGCCCGCCGGATTGCCGGCCAGGATATGAATACTAAGAAAGCAGCCCATGGAACGAAGCAAAAACGGGGCCTTCCGCCATCATCCAAACCGAAAGGAGAAAACCGCAACGGAAGAAAAAAGGACGAAAAAAAAGCATGGGAAAAGAAAAATTTCTTTATCCCGCCGTCAGGGTTCTCTCCCCGGCAAAAAGAAAGCCAGTTCCCCGGGGCAGCGGCTGCATCGGGCCGCAGCGGCCCTGGTGAGCGCAGGGGCGATCACCATCCTGGCCGCAGGGCTGATCCATGTGGATGGCGTGATCCGAACCACCATGCTTCCAGGCGCTCCCCCCATCCTTCGGAGTGAAGAGGCGGCCCCCTCCCGCTACATGGTGGAGATCCTGGGGCAGCCGGTGGAATTGGATTTTACCGGCATAGCCGCTTTTCTGGAAGAAGCCCGCTCCCTGCTGGCCACCCCGCCTGCGCCGGTACGTGCAGGACTTTGGCTCTGGCTTCGGGCACAAAAATAGACGGGGCTTGCAAAGCCTCGTTTTTTATTGTATAATAAACGCCGGATACCCTTACCTGCCGGTATGATGGAATTGGCAGACGTGACGGACTCAAAATCCGTTGGTAGCGATACCGTGCCGGTTCGACCCCGGCTACCGGCACCATCAGGCTGGGGCCTGGAGCCAATTCGCGCTCCAGGCTTCTTTCTGTTTTTGGCCCTTCCCCCCTGTTTTGCCGCCGGGCAGGACAGACTGGGACCGAAGCCAGTTGGCGCCCCAGGCTTTTTTCCGTTTTTTGGGCTTTCTCACCCCTGTTTTGCCGCCGGGCAGGACAGACTGGGACCGGAGCCAGTTGGCGCCCCAGGCTTTTTTCTGTTTTTTGGCCCTCTCACCCTTGTTTTGCCGCCGGGCAAAACGGGCCGGAACCAAGTGATGCTTCAGACTTCCTTGTGTTCTGGAGACGGCTTTGGAAGCTCCAACCGGAACTTCGAAGGTTCAGGCACCGCCCGGTTTTTTAACCCGAACCGGAACCGGCATATTTTGCCGGCGGCCGGGAAGTCCCGGGGGATAAAAATCCCCGCCCCTGCTTTTGTGTTTTAAATGATCCTGCGCCGCCGCGCCTTTTGCGCCGGGCGTTCTTTTTTTGGAGGGATTCCCCATGCTTTCAAAGCGCAACCGGGCTATCCTGTATATCCTGTGTTCCGCCTTCTTCTTTGCTCTGATGAATACCTTTGTGCGGTTGTCCGGGGATCTTCCCTCGGTCCAGAAGAGCTTTTTCCGCAATTTGGTAGCCGCCTTTGCCGCCCTGGCGCTGCTGCTCCGCTCCCGGGAAGGCTTCCGGTGCGATCCCCGCAACCTCCCCCTGCTGGTGGTTCGTTCCGTCTTTGGCACCATGGGCATCCTCTGTAATTTTTACGCCGTGGATCATCTCCTCCTGTCCGATGCTTCCATGCTCAATAAACTTTCCCCTTTCTTCGCCATCCTTTTCTCCCGGCTGACCCTGAAGGAGCGGATCCGCCCCTACCAGCTGGCGGGGATCCTCATTGCCTTCGGCGGTATGCTCCTGATTGTCAAACCGGGGTTTGCCTCCGCCGCCCTCTTCCCCGCTTTGGTGGGCGTATGGGGCGGCATGTCCGCAGGGGCCGCCTACACCGCCGTCCGGTGTCTGGGGCAGCGGGGAGAGCGGGGACCCTTTATCGTCTTTTTCTTCTCCGCCTTCTCCTGCGGAGTCACTCTCCCCTTTTTGCTGCTGGACTACCACCCCATGACCGGCGGACAACTGGCCTGCCTGCTGGCTGCCGGCCTTTGTGCGGCCCTGGCTCAGTTTGCCGTCACCGCCGCCTACACCAACGCCCCCGCCCGCACCATTTCCGTCTATGATTACTCTCAGGTGGTTTTTTCCGCCGTTTTGGGTTTCTTCCTCTTTGGCCAGATCCCCGACCTGTGGAGCGCCGCCGGCTATGCTGTCATCTGCGGCGTATCGGTGTGGATGTTCCTTCGGGGCCGCAGGGAGCCCTCTGCCTGACCTGTATCGTATCTCCATGACATCATTTTGAAGGAGGTTTTTGCTGTGGGATTTATGAAAGTACTGGAAGACCGCCAGCTGCGCCGCAGCCTGATCAGCATCGCTTTCCCCGTAGCCATGCAGAACCTGATCATCTATGCTACCAATATGATGGATACGGTGATGCTGGGCCAGCTGGGTGAGGTACAGCTTTCCGGCGCGGCCATGGCCAACCAGTTCGGCACCATTTTTATGACCCTCACCTTCGGCATCGCCAGCGGAACCAACATTCTTCTCTCCCAATACTGGGGTAAAAAAGATCCCCGCTCCATGCGCAGCATCCTGGCGGTCATGTACCGGGGCACCGTCGCCCTGTCTCTGGTGATCTTTGTGCTGGCCCGCTTCTTTCCCCAGCAGATCATGTCCATCTTTACCCCGGACGCTGAAGTTATCGCGGAAGGCGCCCGGTATCTGCGCATCACCGCCTTTGCCTACGCTTTCAACGGCATCACCAACGTCATCCTTATGTCTTTGCGGTCGGTGGGCACGGTGCGTCCCTCCATTGTGATCTATATCGTTTCTCTCGTCACCAATACCTCCCTCAACTATATCCTCATCTTTGGCAAGCTGGGGGCGCCCCGCCTGGAGATGGAGGGCGCCGCCATCGCCACCGCCCTGGCCCGTGGCCTGGAGCTGCTGCTGGCGGTGGGGTACATGGCACGGTTTGAAAATAAGATCCGTATCACCGCCCAGAGCCTGCTGGGATATGACCACTCCTTTATCCGGGACTTTGCCTCCACCGTCACCCCGGTCATGTGCAACGAGCTGCTGTGGGGCGTGGGCAACTCCATGCTCATGGTCATCATGGGCCAGATCAGCCGGAACTTTGTTTCTGCTTACAGCATCACCAACGTCACCACCCAGTTTGTACAGATCTTTATCATCGGCGTCTCCAACGCCACTGCCGTCATCATCGGCAACACCATCGGCGCCGAGGAGTATCAGAAGGCCCGGGATACCGCCAAGGCCATGATGGTCTTCAGCCTGGGACTGGGACTGCTGTCCGCCGGAGCCATGATGCTGGTGCGTCCTCTGGTGGTGGGGCTTTACAACATCCCCCCCGAGAGCAAGACCCTGGCCATGGAGATCATGGCGGTAGCAGCTTTCCTGGTCATTTTCCAGGCCCTGTCTTTTACCGGTCTTATGGGGGTCCTCCGGGGCGGCGGCGACGCCCGGTTCGTCCTCTTCTGCGATGTGGCCTTCCTGTGGCTTTTTTCCATCCCCATGGGCTTTCTGGCCGGCCTCCAGTGGGGCTTTGCGCCCCCTCTGGTCTACCTGGTCCTCAAGGGGGACGAGATCATCAAAGTGGTGGTAGGCATCTTCCGGATCTGGGGCGGACGCTGGGTTCGGAACCTCACTCGTTAAACACATGTCAAAATCCGGCTTTTTACGACCGTATTTTTTGTAGAAGGCGACCAAAAAGCCTTGACAACCCCCTGCAAAGAGGGTATAATGCAAATTACCGTGCGGCAGGGCAAGCTGTACCATCCGCCCCCCGGAGAACAGGAGCGTTTCATGGCTACTGGGTTACACCATTGCAGGGATGAGGAGCTGGTGCTCCTGGCCCGACAGGGCGACGCAGAGGCGGTCTCCCGCCTGGTGGCCCGTTATCTGCCCATGATCCGCCGCCGCGCCTCCCGCTATCCCCTCCCCGGTCTGGAGGCCGAGGATGTGGTGCAGGAGGGTCTGCTGGGTTTGCTGAAGGCCATCCGCCTGTATGACAGCACCCAGGGTTCTTTTGGTGCCTTCGCTTTTTTGTGCGTGGGCTCCAGTCTGGCCGCTCTGGCCAGATCCGCCCTTTCTCCCCGGCAGCGGCCCCTGATGGATTACTCCCCCCTGGAGGAGGAGCAGAACGGGGATGCCCTGTGGGACAGTTCCTGCGGTCCCGAGGAACGGCTTATCGCCGCCGAACAGGCAGCGGAATTGCAGCGAAAAATGGAATCCCTTTTATCCCCCTATGAGCGGAACGTCTTAAAGCTTTATCTAAGCGGGCACTCTTACACTGAAATCTCTCAACTACTATCTTCTACAACCAAAGCTGTGGATAATGCCCTCCAGAGAGTCAGACGGAAGCTTCGGTCGGCCTGAAGCCGGCTGCTTATTCCCTGTTATCAGCCTGAAAACATCAGGTTGAAAAAAATATACCCCGGAAGCCCACCCAGAGCGCTTCGCTTTGGAGAGTTCTTGAGGGTAAACAATCCATAAGCGAGGTAATCAGACATGTACGAAGACAAGAAGTTAGTTTGCAAAGAGTGCGGCGCCGAGTTCATCTTTACTGCTGGTGAGCAGGAGTTCTACGCTGAGAGAGGCTTCGCCAACGAGCCCCAGCGCTGCAAGGCCTGCCGCGACGCCCGCAAGCAGAATCAGCGCACCGAGCGTGAGATGTTCACCGCTGTCTGCGCCAACTGCGGCCGCGAGGCGAAGGTTCCCTTCAAGCCCCGTGAGGACCGTCCCGTTTACTGCAGCGAGTGCTTCGCCAAGATGAAGGAAGAGCAGTAATTCACTGTTTGAAAGCATCTTTAAAGAGGAGAGCGTATAACGCTCTCCTCTTTTTTATACGCTTGGGCAGGGCGCGCCCTGCTGCACCGCAGCAGAAAATAAAGAAAGTTGAAATTGAACACCCAAAGGCAAAAGAAACAAAAAATGGATGGGGAGAAAACGCTTTTACGACCCGTCCATTTGGGGGTTTTAAGGCAACCGCTGCTGCCGGATAAAATTTCAGCGCGCCTTGGGCGGCGTGAGTATAACCCTTTCAGACGGCCTGCACAAGCCCTGACTTACCGCAAAACTCTCTCCATGCCATAAAAAAACGGCGTATCCGGGACGATCTGTCCTCCGGATACGTCGGGAAAACCATTGTCTGTACGGGTCTGCTGCGAGACAGCTCTGTTTTTTGAGGCAACCTTCCGCCGCAGGGCGCCACAGGAGCCCCCTTGCTTCAGGCAGCGGCAAGTGCTGTCCCGCCCCTCCCCGGCCGGAGTCAGGTCAGATCCGTTTGGCAAAAGCGCAGGATATTCCCTTCCACCACCGGCTCCAGCCTGCCGCAGCCGCACAGATAGGCCACATAGCCTCTGAGGGTGCTGGCATTGAGCTGGTACATTCCAAAGTCACATTCCAGGCCGTAGTGGTCAAACACCTGCTTGCAGATCTCCTCCTGGGTAGCGGGCGCCTGGGCGCAGAGGCTTTCCACCAGTGCCAGATTTTCCAGGGCATTGCGGCGGCTGGCTGCCGTCAGGGAGACTATGTCGGTGGTGACGGGCGCATGGGACGGCACCACGGTTTTTCCTTGGAGGTTCCGGTCCAGCCAGTCCAGAGTTTCCAGAAATGCCCGGACATCGTAGGTGTAGGAAATGGGGTGCTTGGCAAGGCCTGCCTCATCCAGCACCGCGTCCCCGATAAAATAGACCTCATCGTCGGTGCGGACGCCTACCATCCCTCCGGCATGGCCGTAAAGAGGGAAGACGGAAAGACCCGGGGGCAGCTGGGACCAGCCCGACTGGGTCTGGGAGGGTTGGGCGCGGTAGAATTTCCCGGACAGAAGCCCGTCGGGGCAGCCGCCGTACAGCACCGCTCCCTCCAGCTGCGGGCTTTCGATAAAGCCGGATTCCACCCGGCTGCACAGGATGGGGCACTGGGTCTGCTCCTGGATGGCGGCGTTGCCGCCGATATGGTCGGCGTGGGAATGGGTATTGATGATCCCCGCCACCTGCCAGCCCTGCTCCTTGACAATCTTGAGGATCCGCTTGCCCACGATCTTATCCACTCCGGTGTCAATGATCCAGGCCTGCCGGCCGTCGGGGACATAAAGACCGATCTGGGTAACATTGCGCAGATAGCAGGTTTTTTCCGTAAGGCGAATCAGTTCCATCATCAGAGGATTCCTCCTTTCAGGTCCCGGGAAGTATCCGGCTCCGGCACGCCCACGCATCCGTCTCCCCGCAGGCCGGTGATGCGCACATTGCAGATGCGTCCCCGCAGGTCTTCTGTTTCAGGGACGGACACCGGGGTATAATTGGGGGTATAGCCGGTCTGAAAACCGTCCTTTCCCCGTTCCTCAAAGAGCACCGGCTCCACCGAGCCCACCATGGCTTCCAAAAAGCTTTTCCGCAGCTCTCCCGCGGCGGCGATCAGGGCGGCGCTGCGCTGGTGCTTCACCTGCTGGGGCACCTGGTCCGGCATAACGGCGGCCCGGGTCCCCGCCCGGGGAGAGTAGGAAAAGACATGGATCCGGGCAAAGCCCACCTTTTGGGCAAATTCCACACTCTGGCGGAATTCCTCCTCCGTCTCTCCGGGGAAGCCCACCATCAGGTCGGTGGTGAGCGCCGGCCGGGAAAACCGCTCCCGGATGGTCTCCACCACCCGAAGGTAATCCGCCGTGCGGTACTTCCGGCCCATCCGCTCCAGCACAGCGTCGCTGCCGTTCTGGAGAGAAAGGTGAAACTGAGGACAGACCTTGCCGGTGGCAGCCATGCGGGAAAAGTCCTCAGGCGTGATGATATCCGGCTCCAGGGAGCCTAGACGCACCCGGTGGATCCCGGGATGGGCTGCCGCCAGCTCCACAGCATCCACCAGCCGTCCCCCCCATTCCCGGCCATAGGCCGACAGGTTGATCCCGGCCAGCACCACCTCCCGGTGGCCGGCAGCCGCCAGGGCCGCCACCTCTTCCCGGATCTCCTCCATGGGCTTGGAGCGCACCGGACCCCGGGCAGTGGGGATGATGCAGTAGGCACAGTAATTTTCACAGCCGTCCTCGATTTTCAGGAAAGCCCGGGTCCGCCCGCCAAAGGCTTCCACCTCCATGGACTCAAACTTCTCATCCCGGACATGGGGGGTGATCTCCACCACCCGCTCCCCTGTGGACAGCCGCCGGGCCAGGGCCTGAGGCAGGCTGCCGCGGTTGGCCGATCCTGTCACCACATCCGCCTCTTCCAGGGCCGAAGCCCGCTGGGGGAACGCCTGGGGGAAGCATCCCGTCAGCACCAGAATACTGCCCGGATTTTCCCGCCGCAGCCGCCGCAGCAGCTGGCAGGTCTTCCGATCCCCTTCCGCCGTAACGGTACAGGAGTTGACCACATAAACATCGCACCCCGGTCCGGGGGGCTCCACATCGTAGCCCTGAGCCGCAAACAGCCGGGTCAGAACCTGGGTCTCGTACTGGTTCACTTTGCAGCCAAGGGTATAAAACGCCATTCGCATAAAAAGACCCCTTTACTCCGCCTTGTGGGGAAGATCCGGGCGTGGCTGCGGCATGCCGCAGTCCCCCTGCCGCCCCGGGCCGGAGGTGTTTTTTCTATTCCTCCGGCAGGAAAATCCTGTTGACTACCCGCCGGATAATTGTTATAGTAAAGAAAACCTGCTGCCAAGGCCCTGCCGGAAAGGGCAGCGGCCAACCTGAGGAATGGAGATGAAACAACATGATCCAGAAGGACATCCAGCTCACCACGGTGGAACGGGTGAAGGATTTCGTCAATATTGTTTCCGAATTTGATTTTGAGGTGGACGTGATCTCCGGCCGTTATCATGTCAACGGCAAAAGCATCATGGGGATCTTCAGCCTGGACCTTACCAGGAACCTGACTCTGGAGGCCGACCCTCCCGCCGACCAGGAGGAACCCTTCCTCCGGGCGGTGGAACCTTTCCTGGCCTGACCGGACCCTTTCCGTCCAACGGGCATGCGCCGTGACCCTTCCGTCACGGCGCTTTTTGCGTTCCCTGCAAAACCCGGATCTCCCTCATGGTAGGAAACCTGGCAGCAAACTCTGTCTTCCCGGGCATGGGAGAAGCCCTTCCTCCGGGCGGTGGAACCCTTCCTGGCCTGACCGGGCCTTTTCCGTCCGGCAGGTATGCGCTGTGACTCTTCCGTCACGGCGCTTTTTGCGTTCCCCGCAAACCCGGATCTCCCTCATGGAAGGAAACCTGGCAGCAAACTCTGCCCGCCCGGATATGGGAGAAGCCCTTCCTCCGGGCGGTGGAACCTTTCCTGGCCTGACCGGACCTCTTCCGTCCAACGGGCATGCGCCGTGACCCTTCCGTCACGGCGCTTTTGTGTTATGGGACAGAAGCAGGCAATCACGTCACCGCCAGGTAGCCCCACAATCCATCCTCTGTCTGCACCGGAATCATGCCGAAGCTGCAGTAGCCCCCCGCTTTGTATTGAGGCGGGCAGAGAAGATCTCCCTGGGTATTCAGGTAGCCGTACCGGTCCTCTTCGCGGAATTTGGCCACCCCATCGTAAAATTTGTAGCACTCGTCCCATTGCGCCTTGATAGCGATCTCCCCTGAGCCGTTGAGATAGCCCCAGTCGTTGGTCAGCTTCACCGGCACCAGGCCATCGCCGAAGCTCCAGACGTCCTCCAGGGTAACGGGGATCACCAGTTGGCCGGAGGTATCCACATAGCCGTACCGGTCCCCAATGCGCACCGTAGCGTAACCGTCGGAGAAGCGCCACACCTCATCATACTCGAAATCTGTGATCAGGCTGCCGTCCGAGCGGATATGGGCCATTTTGCCGCCCCGGGAGACAATCGCCACCCCGTCTTCAAAGGTGCTGGCGGAGTCAAAGCCGGTCATAACCGTTCCCAAGCCGCTGCCATCGCTGCTGCTGATATAATACCAGCCCATAACATCGTCGTTGGTCACGGGGCAAAGCCCTGTTTCAGGATCAAAGGTCTTGCCGTCGGTAAAACGGCCCTTGGATACATAGGCAATATTTCCTTCGGTATCCATATAAGCTACCCGGCCGTCCAGTTCCACCACCCGGGCCAGACCGCCGCTGAAGCTCCCCAGGCTCTTGTAATTCTCTACCGGGTTTACCGCCACGTCTCCCTGGACGTCGATGTACACATACCGGCCGGTATCCGTCTCCACCAGCGCCAGCCCCTCGGAAAAGGGCAGCAGGGAGCGATACCAGTCATCCCCCAGGATGGTCCCGTCTTCTCCCATGAAGGCATACCGGCCATCTTTTTTGACCCAGCAATAGCCATCGCTGTAGTAACCGATCTCCTCATAGGCCTGGGCGCTGATAAATTTGCCGTACTGGTCAATAACCTCCCAGCCATTTGCGGTGCGGACCCGGGCAAGGCCGTTTTCCTGGAACTGATCCGCTTCCAGGAACTGCGGTTCAATGGCCTGGGCCACGGTGGTTTTAAGGGAGCTGGGCTCCTGGGGGCCGGGGATCTGGGCGGCAGGCGGATTTTCCTGGCTCTGGGAAGCCGAGTTCTCCGCCCCCTGAGAGGACACGGGGCCTGACACCGGCTTGGCCTGGCCTTCCCTGCCGTCTTTGGTCAGCAGCAGCACCAGCACAAATATCAGCACTGCCGCCAGAGCCAGCAGCGCGATGATAAGGGCCTTGCGGGCCTGGGGCTTCAGCGTCCCTCCCTTGCGCCGGCTCCGGTGGGGCCGGGGCGGCAGAGGGGCCGGAGGGCTCTCTGTTTCTTTTTGGGGCGCAGCTCCCCGGGGACGGCGGTTTGGCAGATCCTTTTCCTCCACGATCTCCCCTTCCACCGTTTCCAGGTCTTCCTCCCGTCCATAGGCATCCCAGGGTTGGGACGCCGTCTGCTCTGAAGTTTCCGGAGCGGAAACCGGCTCCGGTTCTTCCCGGACAGGGGCGGCAGAAGGAGCTTCCTCCCGCCAGACGGTGCTCTCCGACAGCTTCCGCTCCAGGGCGTCGTCTATGGCTGCCGCCGCCTCGGTGACATATTCCTCCTGGCTCAGTGGAGGATGCAGAACGGGATGGCCGCAGCCGGGACAGAATTTTACTCCCTCCCGCAGGGGTTTTCCGCAGTTTTTACAGGTATCCATGGTGTCTCCTCCTTTTCGGGGACCTGGGCCCAGGGCCGTACATCCGGCGGCTGGGTATAACAGTTTCATTATACCAATCTTTCCCGCCGCAATCCAGAAATAATTTGTAAAAACCCCTTTTCTCTCTCCTATGCCGCCCCCTGCTGCCGCAGCCCACAGGGAGTTCCTGATTTGCCGCGCCTCTTTCCCTTTGGCTGGCCACATGGGTTTTTAAAAACTCTGCCCTGAAAAATAAATTTTTCCCACGCCAAAATCCCCCTGCAGGCTGGATGAACCGCCGCAGGGGGATTTCAGGTATGCGCTGCTTGCTTGAGAAAGGATCCTCCCCACAGCGGCAGGGATCGTGCCGCCGGGGAAAGCGGTTCTGGTTGTAAAACTGGCCGCATGCAGAAGCCTGCCCCGTTTCTCTGTTGCCGGCGGGGCCGGGCTTTGAGAAGATGGGGTCTCTTCCCCTGAGAGGCGGGGCCGCCGTCATCCCCGTAAAGAGGCGTTCCCTCTTCCCGGTGAAGGCAGCTTTTTCCTGTCCGCAGGCCACCGTTACAGATCGGAGGGGTCTCCCCACTCATAACCCGCCGCCCGGATGCGGTCGATGGCCTCGGCCAGGACGTCGGCATTGGTCTCCGAGACGGCATGGAGCAGATAAATGGCGCCGGGATGGCAGGAGCTGACGATTTTCTCCAGAGCCTCTTCCCGCCCGGGCTGGGCGTCGGTGAGCCAGTCCTTGTAGGCAAAGGACCAGAACAGGGACTTATAGCCCATGGCCTGGGCTACCGCCAGGGTCTGCTCAGTAAAATTGCCGCTGGGGAAACGGAAATAGGTCATCTCATAGTCAAAGGTGTCCTGAACATACTCATGCAGCTTCATCATGTCTTCGGCGGCGCCCTTGGCGCCCAGCTCCGAGTAGTTCTTGTGGGACCAGCTGTGATTGCCCACCACATGACCCTCCTGGATCATCCGGCGAACCAGTTCCTCTTCCCGCTTGGCAAAGTCATAAGTAACAAAAAAGACTGCCTTTACCTCTTTTTCCTTCAGGATATCCAGGAACACGGGGGTGAGGCCGTTTTCGTAGCCCTCGTCAAAGGTAAGGTAGACCACCGGCTGGTCGGGCCCGATAAACAGGGCGTCGTAGCCGCCGTATTTTTCATTGTACTGCAGCGCTCCCTGGGAACGGTTCTTTTCATCCACCGGTCCGCCCGGCCCCCAGTTGAGGCTTTTGGCCGGCAGGGCACCGATTTCTTCGAAATCGGTGCCCATGGCCGCCACGGAGCTGGAGGAGCCGCTGCTCTCCATGCTGCCGGAGCTGCTGTCCTCCATGGAGCTGGAGGAACTGGAAGAGGTGGAGGAGGAAGAGCTGCTGGACGGCATGGAGGAGGAAGAGGAAACGCTGGAGGAGGAGCTGGAGGAGCTGGACATTTCATCGTTGCCCCAGCAGCCGGTCACCATCAGCGCGAGAGCCAGTACCGCCGCCATCAGCGCCGGGAGTTTCAAAACTTTCATGCTAACTACTTCCATTCTTGTACAATTTTGGTCTTTCTGTCCCGGCAGGCTGTCGCAAAACAAAAAACCAAAGATTTTCTGTTTCGTTCTTTAGTCTGTGCCGTCCCACCAAGGAATATTTTGTCCCCTTGGAGGTATATTCTGCCAAAAGGTCCCCACAATAACAAGGCCGGGCGGCAGCGCGGCAATGGGATTTGCACAGAAAAACAATTGATTCTCAGCCAACAGTATAACCCAGAAAAGGAGAAAAATAAAATGGCAGAAACTACCATTGTTCAAATTGAAGGAATGGAAATTCTGGACAGCCGGGGGAATCCCACCGTTTGGGCCCGGGTCACTCTGGAGGGAGGAGCCCGGGGAGAAGCCGCCGTACCGTCCGGAGCTTCCCGGGGTGCCTACGAGGCCCATGAACTGCGGGACGGAGACCGGAACCGCTTTGGCGGCCGCGGGGTCCTTCAGGCGGTGGCCAATGTGGAAAACGCCCTGGCCCGGGCCATCCGGGGAATGGATGCCCGGGACCACGCTGCCGTGGATGAAGCCCTCTGCCAGGCGGACGATACCCGCAATAAGGAACGTCTGGGGGCCAACGCCATTCTGGCGGTGTCTCTGGCGGCGGCAAAGGCAGCGGCCACAGCCCAGGGGCTGCCTCTTTACCGGTGGCTGGCGTCGGGGTCCGGCACGGTGCTGCCGGTGCCCATGATGAACATCCTCAACGGCGGCGTCCACGCCGACAACAACCTGGATATTCAGGAATTTATGATCGTCCCCCGGGGAGCAAAATCCTTCGGCGAGGGGCTTCGGTGGGGCTGTCAGGTCACCCACTGTCTGGGACACATTCTCCGGGAGCGGGGCCTGTCCACTGCGGTGGGGGATGAGGGCGGCTTTGCCCCCAATCTTTCCTCCGATGAGGAGGCTCTGGAACTGATTCTGGAAGCCATCCAAAAGGCAGGTCTGCAGCCCGGGACCGATGTGGCGCTGGCCCTGGACGCCGCCGCCAGCGAGTGGCAGGTGGAAAACAGCATGTATATGACCCCCAAGGGACAGGAAATCTTTTCCCCCGACGAACTGGTTGGCCGGTGGGAGGCTCTTTGCGGCAAATACCCCATCGTCTCTCTGGAGGACGGAGCCGCCGAGGAAGACTGGCAGGGATGGAAGAAGCTGACCGCTGCCCTGGGAGGCCGGGTCCAGCTGGTGGGAGACGACCTGTTTGTCACCAACACCCGGCGTCTCCGCCGGGGCATGGACGAAGGAGCCGCCAACGCCATTCTCATCAAGCCCAACCAGATCGGCACCCTTTCCCAGGCCCTGGAAGCGGTTCAGCTGGCCATGGCCGGGGGCTTCGGAGTGGTGATGAGCCACCGCAGCGGCGAAACGGAGGACGCTACCATTGCAGACCTGGCGGTGGCCTGCGGCTGCGGGCAGATCAAAACCGGCGCTCCCTGCCGGGGTGAGCGCACGGCCAAATATAACCGGCTCCTTCTCATCGCCCGGGAGCTGGGGGACCGGGCACAGTACGGACTGGGGAATTTTTCCCGGGGCTGACCCGGAAGCTTGGGCTGCGGCTCAGGGGCAGCCAGCTTTTGGGAACCGGGTGCCCGGGGGCAGTACAGGTTGGGAAAGTTCCCCTGAGGATGATCCGAAACTGGAGCGCAGTGAAAGCG
>CASEAH010000003.1 GCA_949285935.1 uncultured Oscillospiraceae bacterium | reverse complement strand
ACCATCGCCGACCCCTGCTGCGGCAGCGGCGGCTTCCTGCTGGCGGCCCAAAGCTACCTGTCCGACCCCAAGCACTATACCCTGGACCGGGAGGCCAAGGAGTTTTTGAAGCGGGACACCTTCCGGGGCTGGGAGATCGTGCCCACCACATTCAAGATGAGCCTGATGAACCTCTTTCTCCACAACATCGGCGACCTGTACGGGGAGGTCCCCATCACTCTCGGGGACGCCTTGCTCACCGACCCGGGGGAGCGGTTCGACTATGTGCTCACCAATCCGCCCTTTGGCAAAAAATCCTCCCTCACCTTCACCAATGAGGAGGGGGAGCAGGAGGAAGAGGATCTAGTCTACAACCGGCAGGATTTCTGGACCACCAGCTCCAACAAGCAGCTCAACTTCCTCCAGCACATCAACACCCTTCTGAAAGCCACCGGAAAGGCGGCGGTAGTGGTGCCGGACAATGTGCTCTTTGAGGGCGGAGCCGGGGAGACTATCCGAAAGAAACTGCTGGAGACCTGCGACCTCCACACCATTCTCCGACTGCCCACCGGAATCTTCTACAAGCCCGGCGTCAAGGCAAATGTAATCTTCTTTGATAAGCGCCCCGCCAGCCCGGAGCGGCAGACCAAGGAAGTCTGGTTCTACGATCTGCGGACCAATCTGCACTTTACCCTGAAACAGCACCCAATGACCTATGAGGATTTGAAAGACTTCATCCAGTGCTACCACCCGGAAAACCGCTATGAGCGCCACGAGACCTGGAGCCAGGACAACCCGGATGGCCGCTGGCGGCGGTTTACCGCCGAGGAGATCCTCAATCGGGACAAAACCAGCCTGGATATCTTCTGGATCAAGGACAAGGCTCTGGCTGATTTGGACAACCTGCCGGCCCCGGAGGAACTGGCGGAGGACATCCTGGAAAACCTCCAGTCGGCCATGGATGGATTCAGCGAGCTGCTGGATGCGCTGAAACAATGACAATTGCAGGCCTATCTGCCAAGTTCATATCATCGTATCACGATTAACACCATCGCAAAAACGCTCGAATAACACACACGTGTGTTTTTCTTTGTTGACAAAAACACACGCGTGTGTTATTGTGCGTTTAAAGGATGTGATTGCATTGAACATTGGTTTTCGGGAAGATATGACGCATGAGTTCAAAAGTGATCGAAAGAAGTTGGCGGATCAAGAAATCATCGATGCAGTGGTTGCATTTGCCAATACCGATGGAGGAGATCTTTACCTTGGGGTAGAGGATGATGGCGAGATCACGGGATTGCATAAAGAACATTCGGATATTACTCGTTTGGCCGCTTTTATTGCCAATAAAACTGTCCCACCGGTCCCGGTCCGATGCGAAATTTTAGATCTGGAAAAGCCGATTCTAAAAATCGCTGTTCCCCGCCGTACCAGTATTACCGCATCGTCTTCCGGGAAAATGCAGCGAAGGCGCCTCAAAGCGGATGGAACTCCAGAGAATGTTCCGATGTATCCCTATGAAATTGCCGGCCGGCTATCAGATTTGAGTCTTTTTGACTATTCCGCGCAGCCGGTTCCGGATGGTGATTATCAGGATTTAGACCCTGTTGAGCGGGAGCGGCTTCGTCAAATCATCCGAAAATATCGGGGGGAACCTGCGCTCCTGGAATTGGACAATGAAGAACTTGACAAAGCGCTGCAAATGGTCGTCCAGGTGGACAAAAAGCTTGTGCCTACCTATACAGGATTGCTGCTGCTTGGAAAGGCGGAGCGTCTGAAGACGCTGATGCCGACGGCAGAAACTGCAATTCAGGTGCTTGAGGGAACCGATATTCGAGTCAATGAGTCGTTTTTTCTTCCGATTCTTTCAGCCTTTGAAAAGATTACAGAGTATGTTGCTGCATGGAACCATGAAGCGGAAATGGAAGAGGGACTGTTTCGCGTTTCCATCCCAGACTTTGATAAACGGGCATTTCGAGAGGCTTTAGTAAATGCGTTTTGCCACCGTGACTATTCTATGCTGGGCAGAGTACGAGTAGAGATCAACAGTGAGGGAATGCTGATCAGCAATCCTGGCGGCTTTATCGAGGGAATCAATGCGGATAATTTGTTGGATGCGGAGCCGCATGGCCGCAATCCGGTCCTGGCTGATGCGCTGAAGCGAATTGGTTTGGCAGAGCGAACGGGCAGAGGCATCGACAGAATTTATGAGGGGTCATTATTATATGGACGCCTGCTCCCTGACTATTCCCAATCCACCAGCACCAGCGTTCGCCTTTTTATTCCTCGAGGACTGCCAGATAAAGCTTTTGTACGAATGATCTCAGAGGAGCAGCAGCGTTTAGGCCATCCGCTCCCAA
>CASEAH010000002.1 GCA_949285935.1 uncultured Oscillospiraceae bacterium | reverse complement strand
ATGGCGGTAACAGGCACGCCCTGAGGATTGTTGAACTCGGGGCTGATGCAGGGGCAGTTGATGGCGGGAGCGGTAAAGCGGCTGTTGGGATGAGCGCCCTTGGAGCCGTCGGTGCAGTCCCACTTCTCGCCCTTCCAGTTCAGGGCATTGTGGGGAGGATTCTTGTCCAGGCCCTCCCACCATACGGTGTTGTCATCCAGGTTGTGGACCACGTTGGTGAAGATGGTATCCTTCCGGCAGGACGCCAGAGCGTTGGGGTTGGACTTGGCGTTGGTGCCGGGGGCCACGCCGAAGAAGCCGTTCTCGGGGTTGACGGCCCAAAGGCGTCCGTCAGGACCGATGCGCAGCCAGGCGATATCGTCGCCCACACACCAGACCTTGTAGCCCTGCTTGGCGTAGATCTCGGGGGGGATCAGCATGGCCAGGTTGGTCTTGCCGCAGGCAGAGGGGAAAGCAGCGGTGATGTACTTGGTCTCGCCCTGGGGATTCTCGATGCCCAGGATGAGCATATGCTCGGCCATCCAGCCTTCGTTTTTGCCCTGGAAGGAAGCGATGCGCAGAGCAAAGCACTTCTTGCCCAGCAGCACGTTTCCGCCGTAGCCGGAGTTGATGCTCCAGATGGTGTTGTCCTCAGGGAACTGGCAGATATAGCGGTCTTCCTCCACGATGTCCTTCTTGGCATGGAGGCCCTTCACAAAGTCAGGATTTTCGTCGCCCAGGTGATCCATGGCGCCCTGGCCCACACGGGTCATGATGACCATGTTCAGCACTACGTAGATGGAATCAGTAAGCTCCACGCCTACCTTGGCGAAGGGAGAACCCACATGACCCATGGTATAGGGGATCACGTACATGGTGCGGCCCTTCATGGAGCCGTCGTACATCTTGCCCAGCTTCTCATAGGCTTCCTTGGGATCCATCCAGTTGTTGGTGGGGCCGGCTTCCTCCTTGGTGCGGGCGCAGATGAAGGTTCTGCCTTCCACACGGGCCACGTCGTTGACAGCGGTGCGATGGATATAGCAGCCGGGCAGCTTTTCCTGATTGAGCTTCTGCATCTCGCCGGTGGACTCCGCCTCAGCCCGCAGGGCCTCCAGCTGCTCCTTGCTGGCGTCGATCCAGACTACCTTGTCCGGCTTGCACAGGGCGACCATCTCGTCCACCCAGGCCAGTACATGCTTGTTCTTTGTCATTGCCATGATAGTGTTCCCCCTTGCATTTTGTTCATATGTCAATATATTTCACAACATTCTCCATATTTCGGGCTCTGTGTGTCATATATCTCATGCATGGATACGAAACCGTTCCGCGGGTTCCGCTTGTTTCCCATTATAACGGTATGTGAAAAAAATATCTATGGATAAAATATTAAATCTTTCCTGCGGCCCTCCGGGTGAATTGTGCATTAGTGCAACCTTTTTCGACACAAAGCGCACAAAATGCCCTCCCCCGTTCTCCGCCTCTTCATTCCTTCAATGGGGCTCCGCAATGAGGGCAAAAACGGCTTCCTGCATTCCGGCCCAGATACCGCCCGCATGCAGGACAGCGGATGAAAAGGATACTTAGGATCATCGTCATAAAAATCAGTACGATGAAGAGATAAAAAAGCCAAACCAAATCCAAAAGGTACCCTCCGGCCAACACTGCCAGAGCCAAAAGAGCCGATGCGTTGACTACCTTTATCCCGGTTTTCAGATCCAACCCGGCACCTCATTTCATTTCCTGGCCGCAATAGAATAGATCAAATATTTCCCCATTTTACGTTATTTTAGCATATTTTCCCATGAGAGGCAAGGCAGAGCGGCGTGTAAAACAGAAAATTTTAACCACTTTTCTCAACAGGCCATGGTTTTGCCGCCATGGTGGAGAATTCCGGTCCCCTTTTAAAGGGAGCAGAAAAGCCGTCCTGCCTGGATAAAAATTCTATCTCATGCCTTCATCAGCACCTTTTTAAATTTAAGGGATCTCAAACTGCCTTCCCGGCGCTTTTGCTTTTCTGCAAGACTTTCCTGCCTTTTTGTGGTATACTAGTTATATCTATGTTTGACGACAGGAGGGATTTCTCCATGAAACTGCTGGTTGTTGACTCCAACAGTATTCTCAACCGGGCGTTTTACGGCATCAAGCTTCTTACCGCCAAGGACGGCAGCTATACCAACGCCGTCTACGGATTTTTTAATATCGTCCTGCGGCTGATGGATGACCAGTCCCCCGATCTGACCGCCTTTGCCTTTGACCTCAAGGCCCCCACCTTCCGCCACAAAATGTATGACGGCTATAAAGCCCAGCGGAAGGGGATGCCGCCTGAACTGGCCCAGCAGCTTCCGGTGGTGAAGGAGCTGATTGCCGCACTGGGTTATCCGGTGGTGGAGCGGGAAGGTTACGAAGCAGATGATCTGCTGGGTACCCTTGCCCGCCGGGCCGGGGAGGATGGAGCCCAGGTGCTGCTGGCCACAGGGGACCGGGACAGCCTACAGCTGGTGAACGACCATGTCACGGTGATTCTGGCAGCCACCCGGGCGGGCGGTGCGGAATACCTGATGATGACCCCGGAGGCCGTCCGGGAAAAATATCAGGTGGAGCCCTGCCAGCTGATTGAGACCAAAGCCCTGATGGGGGACACTTCCGATAACATTCCCGGCGTCCCCGGGATCGGAGAAAAAACCGCTTTTTCCCTGATCCGTCAATATGGCACCGTGGAAAACCTCTACCGGGACGTGGCTGCGCTGGAAACTACCCCCTCGGTGAAAAAGAAACTGGAGGCCGGCCGGGAAATGGCATTTCTCAGCCGCAAGCTGGGAGAAATCTGCTGCGATGTCCCGCTGGGAGACTGGCGGGAGGTGTGTGCCGAAGGACAGTCAGACAATGATGCCCTGTATGCCACCCTCAGCCGGCTGGAGCTGCATACTCTCATCAAACGTCTGGGGGTGACCCCTCCCACCGGAGGCGCGGCCTCTCCCGACGCCGGGGAGCAGGATCACACACCTTCCTTCCGGCTGGTTTTCCAGGGTAAAGGCTCCTGTCCTTTTTCCCCGGAGGACCCGGAGGCCCCTCTGTACCTGACTGCCCGGAGCCAGGGATGCACCATCACTGCCCTGGGAGTGGCACTGCAGGACGGGGTATGGCTGGTGGAAGAGCCTGCCCAGGAGTTTCTGGACAGGGTATATGCCCTGCCCAATCCCAAGTGGTGCGCCGATCTCAAACCCTTTTACAAAAATGCGCTGGAACGGGAACAGGAGCTTCTGAATCCGGCCTTTGACGTGCGGCTGGCGGGGTACCTGCTCAGCCCCAACTCCACCGAATATACCGTGGAACGGCTGACAGGTGAGTACGCTGTTCCCCATCCTGCGGTAACGGGCTGCGCCGGGGAGGAGGTCCCCGCCCTGGCAGTGGAGGCTGCTTCCCTCCCGGGTCTCTGCGCCGTTCTGGATGACCGGATCGGCAAAAACGGTATGGACAAGCTGCTGCGGGAGGTGGAAATGCCTTTGGCGGAGGTGCTGGCTTCCATGGAAAAGGAAGGCTTCCGCATCGATCTGGAAGCGCTTCGGGAATTCGGCCGGGAGCTGGATCAAAGCATCCGCCGGGAAGAAGAAGCTATTTATGCTCTGGCGGGGCATCCCTTCAATATCAACAGCCCCAAACAGCTGGGGGAGGTCCTGTTTGACCAGCTGGGCCTGCCGGTGCGCCGCAAGACCAAAAGCGGTTATTCCACCGACGCTGAGGTGCTGGAAAGCCTCCGACCCCATCACGAAATCGTGGGCCGGATCCTGGACTACCGCAAATATACCAAGCTGAAATCCACCTATGTGGAGGGTTTGGACAAAGCGGCCGGACCGGACAGTGTCATCCGCACCTCTTTTAACCAGACCGAGACCCGCACCGGCCGGATCAGTTCCGCTGAGCCCAATATGCAGAATATTCCCATCCGCACCGAGCTGGGCAGCCGGATGCGCCGGTTCTTTACTGCCCGGGAGGGGAATCTCCTGGTGGACGCGGATTATTCCCAGATCGAACTGCGGGTTCTGGCAGCCATCGCCCAGGATGAAAATATGACGCAGGCCTTTCTGGCGGGGGAAGATATTCATCTCAATACCGCCTCCCAGGTCTTTGACATGCCGCCGCTGTTTGTCACCCCCCTGATGCGCAGCCGGGCCAAGGCGGTAAATTTCGGCATTGTTTACGGCATCTCCGCCTTTTCCCTTTCCAAGGACATTGGAGTAACGGTGGCGGAAGCCGACCAGTATATCAAAAATTATCTGAAAACCTACTCCGGCGTGGCCCGCTACATGGAGCGGACGGTGGAGGAGGCCAAAGAGCAGGGGTATGTATCCACCCTCTTTGGCCGCAGACGGTACCTGCCTGAACTGAAAAGCAGCAACCGCAACCTGCGCAGCTTCGGAGAAAGGGTAGCCATGAACATGCCCATCCAGGGCACCGCCGCCGATATTATCAAAATCGCCATGGTGCGGGTCTACCGCCGGCTGCGGCGGGAGGGCTTCCGGGCCAGGCTGATCCTCCAGGTCCATGACGAACTGATTGTGGAAGCCCCCCGGGCTGAGGCCGAAGCGGTGCGCCTGCTCCTCGCGGAGGAAATGGAACGGGCGGTGAGCCTTTCCGTTCCCATGGAGGTAAGCGTCAGCGTAGGCGAAAACTGGCAGGAGGCCCACTGACATGGCAAAATCCCTGATCCCTCCCCTGCCGCCGGGCATCACACTTGCCCCCATGACCCGGGAAGACCTTCCCCCGCTGGCCGACCTGGAAAAAATCTGCTTTTCCACCCCCTGGAGCCAGGAATCCCTGGCTGCCGAGCTGCAAAAGGAAAACGCCCTGTTTCTGGCAGCCCATGCGGAAGGACAGGCTGTGGCGTACGCCGGGATGAACTGGGTCCTGGATGAAGGGTATGTGGATAATGTAGCCGTTCACCCCTCTTTTCGTCGGCAGGGCCTGGGCCGGGCGCTGATGTCCGCTCTGATCCAACAGGCACGGGCGCTGGATCTTGCTTTTCTCTCCCTGGAGGTTCGCCCCTCCAATGCTGGCGCCATCGCTCTCTACACCTCCCTGGGCTTCCGGGAGGCCGGCCGGCGGCGAAATTTTTATACCCAGCCTGCCGAAGACGCCCTGATCCTTACTTTATGGTTCCGGGAACCGGAAGTGCCCTGAATCCTTCCTGTATCTCTTTTGCATGGCACTTTTCCGTTTAGGACAGCGCCGCATCCCTTTGGCTGCCAAAGGCAGTGAAGATTTCAGATGCAGACATACCTGTCGGCCAGACCGACGGCTTGGGACGGTCGGCAGAGCCTGCCCCCCCGCAGATATCCCGGGGCACCGTAAATTGTATTTCTCCCGCTTCACCCGTTGGATCCTCTCAAATAAAAATATCGGGCCGATATCTGGGGGATATTCCTCCGGAAGGCCCAACCCACTTCAGCGGATTCCGCCGCCTCTCCCGGCAGCATGGCCGGGATCCCTGGCAGAATCCCCGGCAGCAAGGATGTGCAAACATGAAAATTCTCAGTATCGAAAGCTCCTGTGACGAAACCGCCGCCGCTGTGGTGGAGAACGGCCGCATCGTTCTTTCCTCGGTGGTGGATTCTCAGGTTGAGGAGCACAAAAAATTTGGCGGCGTGGTGCCGGAAATCGCTTCCCGCCGTCATGTGGAAAATATTGTAGCTGTGGTCCGTCAGGCTCTGGCAGACGCGGCCCTGGACCTGGAGCAGGTGGACGGGATCGCCGTCACAGCCGCTCCGGGCCTTATCGGCGCGGTGCTGGTAGGAGTCAATTTTGCCAAAGGGTTGGCTTTTGCCCAGGGCAAGCCCCTCATTCCGGTGCATCATCTCCGGGGGCATGTGGCTGCCAACTATATTACCCATCCCGATCTGGCCCCCCCCTTTCTCTGCCTGGTAGTCTCCGGCGGGCACAGCCATATCGCCCTGGTGCGGGACTATACCCATTTTGAGGTCATTGGCCGCACCCGGGACGATGCCGCGGGAGAGGCCTTTGACAAGGCGGCCCGGAGCATCGGTCTGGGCTATCCCGGCGGAGTGGCAATGGACAAAATCTCCCATCAGGGGAACCCTCACGCCTATCCTCTGCCCACACCCCATACCGAAGGACCCTTTGATTACAGCTTTTCCGGTCTCAAAACCGCCGTCATCAACCTCAGCCATAATGCAGCTCAGAAGGGTCAGGCTCTGGTGCCGGAGGATATGGCGGCCAGCTTCTGCAACCAGGTGGCCCAAATCCTCTGGCAGAAATTTGAGACCGCCGCTGATTATACCGGACAGACCCGGTTGGCCATTGCGGGAGGGGTCTCGGCCAACAGTTGGCTGCGGAGCCTCGCTCTGGAACAGAGCAAGAAACGGGGCTTTCAGCTGTACCTGCCGGAACTGTCCCTCTGCGGAGACAATGCCGCCATGATCGGCGCCCAGGGGTACTATGAATTCCTGGCGGGGCACACGGCGGGAATGTCCCTGAACGGACGGCCTTATATGGAATTGGGCGACGCCTTTTAAATCCAACACAGCAAAGGAACAGAACCATGACACAGCTGAAAATCGGAAACATCTCCATCCGCCGCACTGCCGCTCTGGCTCCCATGGCGGGTGTGGCGGACCGGGCCTTCCGGGAACTTTGCCGGGAATACGGCGCCTGCTACACCGTTACGGAAATGGTCAGCGCCAAGGGACTGACCATGGGCAGCCTCAAATCTGCCCAGCTGATGGAGCTGGGAGAAACCGACCACCCGGCGGCGATACAGCTTTTCGGGGATGACCCGGAAGCCATGGCCCGGGCGGCGGAGTCCGCCATGGCCTGCGGGCCGGATCTCATTGACATCAATATGGGCTGTCCGGCCCCCAAAATTGCCGGCAACGGCGGCGGCAGCGCCCTGATGAAAAATCCCGACCTGGCATGGCGGATCATCCGGGCGGTAAAAAACGCTTCTCCTGTTCCGGTAACGGTAAAATTCCGCAAGGGTTGGGATGAAGCCCATATCAACGCGCTGGAATTTGCTCTCATGGCCCAGGATGCCGGCGCCGACGCCATCGCCATCCATGGGCGCACCCGGGCCCAAATGTATTCCGGACAGGCGGACTGGGAAATCATCCGCCGCATCAAGGAGACGGTTTCCATTCCAGTTATTGGCAACGGAGATGTGGACACTCCCCAGAAAGCTCTTGACCTTTACAGGCAGACCGGCTGTGACCTGGTCATGGTGGGCCGGGGGGCGTTGGGGGCGCCCTGGCTCTTTGCGGGGATCCGCCAGCTTTTGGAGACAGGCTGCTGCCCGCCGCCGCCCTCTCTGGTGGAGCGGATGGAAGTGATGGTCCGCCATGTGGAAAAGATGATCCACTATAAGGGAGAACCGGTAGCCCTGCGGGAAGCCCGAAAGCACTGCGGCTGGTATTTGTCAGGGATCCGGGGCGCCGCGTCCCTGCGGCGGATGGCGGGACAGATTACGGTTCTGGAGGATGTGCGCGCCCTGGCGGCAGAAGCAGTGCGCCTCCAGGAGGAGGAAATTGCCAGTCCGCCTCCGGTTGACCTTTCTTCCTCAAATACAGTATAATAGCACCCGTTCCAACAGATTTTTGAATAAATTCAGGGGAATTATAGGATGTTTTTGAAAAATATCGGCTCTTTTATACTTTCTGTATTGATTTTGACCGGCTTTGCGGGCTGTTCCCTGCCCGGCGGCTCTTCCCAATCCGACTCTCCGTCATCAGGTTCCACCGTTGCCGGAGAGGAATTTCCTGTGGACATTGGGGATATTCGGGTCAATGATGCCCCCAAGGCTGTGGTCTCTCTCACGCCGGCCACCACCGAAATGCTCTTTGAAATGGGCTACGGCAGCAGGGTCATCGGCGTCAGCGATTACTGTGATTACCCCGAAAAGGTAGAGGACAAGTCCCGGTGCGGATCTGCTCTCCAGCCGGATTTTGACGCCATTTCCCAGCGTCCGGTGGATCTGGTGGTCAGCGCTGTCCCTCTGGTGGAAAGTGATCTGATCCGTTTCCAACAGGCGGATGTGCCGGTGCTGGTGCTGGAACGGGGGACCTCCCTGGAGGAGATCCACCAAAATTACCTGGATCTTGCTCTGGCCATGGAAGGCGGTATTTCCGGTCAGGCGGCGGGAGAAGAGTTCTGGAACAAGCTTTCCGACCAGCTGAAAGAAGCCCAGGCTCTGGGCCGCACCTACCTGGAAAGCCACGAAACGCCCCTTCGGGCCATCCTGCTGCGGGAGATGAGTTACGGTATGGCCACCGGCGATACGCTGGAAGGGGAACTGCTGGAAATGCTGGGCTTCCGCAATGAGGCGGAAAATGACACCAATTGGCTGTATCCCCGGGAAAATGTGGCGGCGCTGGAACCGGATGTGATTTTTGCCGCTGAGGATATCCAGCCTCAGGAAGTCATAGAAAGCGCCGTGTACGCTCCGGTGGCTGCCGCCAAGAATCAGATGGTGATGAATGTGGATATGACGGTTTTTGAACGTCAGAGCCCCAGAATGTTCCAAACGCTGCTGGAGATGGCACAGTTCGCCTACGCCCAGGAGGAGGGCTGATTTTTCCGGATTTGCAAAATGCCGGAAAATCTTCCATCCGCATGAAAGCAAAAGAGGGCATTGGATCATCTCTTTCCCCTGTATTCCCCACCCGCGGCCCACAAACGGATCCTCCATGGCCTGGATCGCATTTGGGGCTGCCGGGAGGTTGTGGTTTTTCTCCCACGGTTGGATGCACGAAGCAAAAATCTTTGCACACACAGTAAAATCAGAGGGCCATTTTCCAAAGCCGCAAAGTCAGGCTCTCTCCCTAAGCCCTGGGAGGACATCGTAGCGGCCAATCCTCTCAAGGCACCGCATCACATCACTTACCCCAAAACTCATAAACGGGCACTTAACGTATGAAATCTGTCCTTACGCTATAAGAAATTCTCTTTTCGCTTTGCTTAATGCTGGAAGCTAAAGCTTTTTTGCGCTCCCCAGCAGTACCGGGGGTTCTCATTTCGCTAAAGCATATAATATAAAATAGACCCAGCGCCTGCCCAGTAAGTTCAGACTGGACAGGCGCTGGTTTTTCTGCATTGTTTTTTAGAAACCCTTTTTGCAGCCGTCCCCTGTTATGACCTCAAAGAGGTCCAAGGGACTTATTGCTTTCCGGAAAGCAAAATATCTTTACACATCCGGCGACAGATTCTCCTCCCCGTCACCTGAAGTATCTGTACCTGCTTCCTCCGAAGTCGGAGCAGGCGTCTGTTCTTCCTCCGGTGCGGCGGGTTTCTCCGTTTCCTCCCGGGAATCCATGGGTTGATCCAGGGGCTGGGGCGGAATGATCTCCGGGGGAAGGCGGCGGGAAATGGCCAGGTATGCCACCAGAACCACCAGGCTGACCAGGGTCACTACGGCTCCCAGTATCAGTCCGGGCGGCGTATATTCGAAGCGGATCACGCTGTCTCCTGCCGGCACCCGTACTGCCATAAAGCCGATATTGACCTGCTGGACTTCCGCCGGCTGGCCGTTGACAGTAGCCGACCATCCCTTGTCATAGGGAACGCTGAAAAATACCAGCCGCTCCCGGTCATAGTCACACCGGGCTGTAAAGCCTTTGTGGTCGATCTCAAAATCATAGCAGCTCATGCTCCGGCGGTCCAGTACATCTTCGGTGGTGTCTTCCAGATCGGTCTGACTCATCCACTCCGGATCAATGGGTTCCAGAATGTCTCTGTTTTTGGCGGCGGTCTCCTCATCCAGATATACCGCCCGGAGCAGTACCCGCCCCCGGTAATCGCTGGAAAGGTAGTCCCACTCTTCAGCACCCAGGTACTCGTCATAGGCAAAGCCCATGGGAAGGAAGTTTTGATTCTCGTAAATGTTATATCCCATGCGGTTATCCACATAGGTATAGCCGGGCATGGGGGACTGGTCCTCCTCTGTTTCGGGGATATAGAGCCATCGTACCGACAGCAGATCCCGCAGCGCAGCGTATTGGGTCTCCGGTTTGGAGGAGACGTCCCGCTTTACCCCTACCTCAGGATAAAACTCCATGATGGAAACAGGCACCACACTGTGGAAGCACTGGATATTGGGCAGGTTCCAGTACATCCCTAAGTTTTCGTTGCCTTTGTAGATATCACTGCGGGCAAAGGTCTCCGATTCCATAGTCATCTGATCCCGGCCAGGCAGGGCTGTCTCCACGATCCAGCGGTTGTTGGAGTAGGTGGCCTTTCCGATCAGCATGGAAAAGAAGGTAAAGAGAAAGCAGCTGACCATGATGGAAGAGAACAGCACCTGCCGATATCGGGGATGGGTACGGAAGTGGCGGATCAGCACCACTGCCACTACAAAAAAGACAACGGTAATGGCGCCGGTAGCCAGAAATTTTTCCAGATATTTGTAGATGCCAAACTTCCATTCTCCGTCCACCCGGCTGGGGGTGAGTCCCGAGATCACCAGGATCAGCGCGATGACCACCCCGGTGGTCCGCAGGCCACGGGTCATGTACAGGTCTCCCCTGGTCTCACATTCCTCCAGTGCTTTGGCGGTAGCGGTCACCATCAGCAGGGTGGGCATATAGAACCACCGGGTATAGTAGGAGTAATTCAGCAAAACAAACAGGTGGTTGAGCATCGGGACCACCGCCATGACGCCGCAGACAATGAGCATGGTGCGGAGCCAGTCCCTGCGCCGGGAGTAGCAGTAGGCCAGTACCCCCGACGCACTGAAGAGGGGAATATAGGCGGCCAGAGAGGACCACTGGGCCCCGTGGTCGGGGAAGTAGTTGTTGAGAGCCGGCAGGTCCGGGGCAAAAAAGAGGCTGTGGAGGATCCCCAGATACCGCTGGGGGTTGCTGTAATACCACAGGGAGGTGCCCAGCAGAAGATTTTCGGAGGTGGTACGGGGATTGCCCATAATGGCCAGCACCGAAGGCAGAAAAGCCACCATGGCAAGGCCCATGCCCGCCACCGCCTCCACTGCCAGAAAGCAGAACCGGCGCAGGGTAAGGCGCCACTGGGGAGAGGTGAGCCGTACCAAAAAGTAAACAATGACAAAAATGACCTCTCCGATAAAGAACCAGTAGTTGACCACCGCATTGACGGTAATGGCCAGGGCAAAATATCCCCGTTTGTTTTCGGTCATGGCCTTTTCCAGCCCCACCAATAGCAGCGGAAAAAAGACGATAGCTTCATGGAAGTGGTTGAAAAAGATATTGTAGACGGAAAAGCCGGAAAAAGCATAAAGCAGGGAGCAGAACATGGCGTAGTCCTGATTTTTGACAAACCGGCGCAGGTACATAAAAGCGGTAACGGCGGCGCAGGCGGACTTGAGCATCAGCAGCGGCGCCATCAGATAGGGGGTAAAGGAAGGAGGAAAGGGCAGGGTCAGCCAGAAAAACGGGCTGAAAAGCAGATAAAAGCTGTAGGAACCCAGGAAATTGGCGCCCAGGTCGGTTTTCCAGCTCCACCAGATATCCCCCGTACGGATAGCCTCATTGGCCAGCTGATAGAATGGGATCTGCTGGACGTTAAAGTCTCCGTAATAAAAGAAATATCCTTTGTCGTATATGATGTAGGGCAGAAATGCCGCCGCAGCCACACACAGCCCCAATAGGAACACCTGCAGGTAGCGCCTGCGGATGTCCCGCTCATTTTCCAACAAAATTCTCACTCCTTTGGTCACAACTGGAGTATAGTATACCACATTTTGCCTGCAAAAAAACTACCCTTTGTCTCAGGTTGTGGTTTTTTTGCCGCCGTGGTATAATGGTGCCCAAAATGGCCGGGACACAAACCGGCCTCGGCCGCGGTCTGAGAACCATGGCCCCGGAAGCAGAAAGCGAGGTTTCGACTTTATTATGGGATACAGTTTTTTTGCCATGCTGGGCAGGATGAAATACATCAGCCGTTGGGGGCTGATGCGCAGCACCCACAGTGAAAACCTAAGCGAGCATACGCTGGATGTGGCTTATATCTGTCATGCCCTGTGCGCCATCCGCAACAGCCGGTTCGGCGGTTCGGTGGATTGCGGCCAGGCTGTGCTCTACGCCCTGTACCATGATTGCTCCGAGATCCTCACCGGAGATATGCCCACCCCTGTGAAATATCAGAACCGGATGCTCCGGGACGCCTATCGGGAGGTGGAGCGGGACGCTGCCCAGCGGCTCCTTACCCGGCTTCCGGAGGACCTGCGGCCTGGCTTTGCCCCCTGGTTTGAAGCGCCGGAGGAATACCATGCCCTGGTGAAAGCAGCAGACAAGCTTTCCGCCCTCATTAAATGTGTGGAAGAAAAGAAGGCGGGCAACAGTGAGTTTGACAGGGCTTACCGCACCACCCTGGACAGCCTCCGGGCCATGGAGCTGCCGGAGGTGGAAATCTTCCTGCAGGAATTTATTCCCGCCTACAGTATGACGCTGGACGAGCTGTGACCCTTCTCACCCCAACAGTTCCCGGGGACACGCCAAGCACAGGCAGCCTGCCTCCGCTGTATTTCAAACAGCCCCTCTCAGGGGTTTCCTGCAGAACGCCCTGCAACAGCCGCATCTCACAAAAAGCCCCCCTGCTTCCGGTAACGGCAGCAGGGAGGGCTTTCAATATTTTTCGGGGCTTTAACGGGGCCACCCGGGGTGCCCGGACGGGGTCACTCCGTCTCTCCGTCCTCCTGGGTCAGGACCGCTCCGCCAAACCACCGGGTCCCCAGAGGTGAGATCACCACACCCTGGAGTTGGGGAGAGATCAGCATGAAATCCGCATGGTAATACAGAGGTGCCACAATGGCATCCTGGGACACCAGAAGGCTTTCCGCCTCATGCAGATATCCTGTCCGCAGGGCCCGGGCTTTTTCCTGGGCCTTCTGCTCCAGAGCCGCCTGTTCTTCTTCGGTCAATTCCCCTTCCGCAGCCTCTTGGCTGTCGGCAGGTGCCGCGGCGTCCTGGTCATCCGCCTCTTCTCCTTCCGGGGTTTCTTCCGGGATCTCTTCTCCGCTGTATACCGCCGCGATCAGCTGGTCAAACCGCTCGCTCTGGTATCCGGCCAGGTTCTGGCCGCTTTGGGAGGTCCAAAGATCCAGGAGGGCCAGCGGGTCTGTGTGGCCGCTGGCGGAAAAACTGTACCGGGCCACATCAAATTCGCCCGCCTCCCGGGCCGCCACATATTCATTCCAGCCCAGGGCCTTAATTTCCACCTGCACGCCCACGGCCGCCCACATCTCCTGTACCGCCTGGGCGATCTTTACATTGCCCTCGGTATCGTTGGTGAGATAGGTAAGGGTGGGCAAATTTTTTCCTCCCTCAAAGCCTGCTTCCTTCAGAAGCTCCTTGGCCCGGTCCAGATTGGTCTGGACTGCCGACGGATCGCAGGAGACATAGTCTCCCCCTTCTGTACGGAAATCCTGTCCTGCGGCCGCGCCGGGGACCCCCTGAGGGATGATGGCTCCGGCGGGGATGCTGCCGTCTGCCAGCACCTGGCCGGTGAGGGCGGTACGGTCAATGGCCAGCGACAGGGCCTGGCGCACCCGGGCGTCGGCAACGGTTGCGGTATTGAAAACCAGAGCATACGTGCTCATAAGCGGACGGGTCACCAGAGCCTCTTCTTCCTCCGCCTGCTGGACATTCAGCAGCGGCAGGGTATCCGCAAACTGCAGCTGCCCTTCCTGAAAAGCGGTCCACACCGCCTGGGCGTCGGCGGTAAGCACAAAATTCAGTTCTTCCTGAACTATCTGGGCCTGGTTGCGATAATGGGGATTTTTTACCATCCGGATGCTTCCGTCATGGGTCCAGCTTTCCAGCCGGTAGGCGCCGTTGGACACCAGGGCCGCCGGATCATTGCTCCAGGTCTCAGGATGCTGGGTTACCAGATCCTCCCGCAGAGGAAAATAGACCGGCGAAGACGCGCACAGCTCCAGGAAGTAAGGGCAGGGGCCTTCCAGCGTCACCCGCAGGGTGCTTTCATCCACTGCTTCCACCTGCAGAGGGCTGGCTGCCTCTTCCCCTTCCTGAGGATCCGCGTTTTCCACTTCTTCCCCGGCCTTCATGGCCCGGGCTCCCTTGATGGGATACAGGTGATAAGCCAGGGGCGAAGAAAGGGTGGGGGTCAGGGCGCGTTCCCAGGCATAAACAAAATCCTTGGCCTCTACCGCTACCCCGTCGCTCCAACGGGCGCTGCCATCCAGGTGAAAGGTATACACCGGCAGGCCCTCGTCATTTTCTTCCATTTCCCAGCTGGCTGCCACACCGGGGAGCACCTCTCCCTGCTGATTCAGGGTGGTGAGCCCTTCAAAAAGATGGGCGGCATAGGTGATCTCCGCCGCATCGGCGGCATAGGTGGGATCCAGGGTATCCGGCTCCGCCCCCAGCTGGATATTCAGCGCCTGAGGCTGGGTGGAAAGCGGAGGATCCTGTGGCTGACTTTGGCCGCAGGCTCCCAGGATCCCCATACAGAGGGCAAGAAACACCGCCAGAACTTTTTTCATCAATCCAATTCCTCCTTGGGGGACGGCCCAGGGCTTGTCCCGGTTTGACGGCCGCAGCATCCGCCGCGGACCGGAACACGCCAAAATCCCCGGGCACACTGCCGGGGCTCTGGTCCTCCTGTTTTGCATCTGGTGGGCCGGACCGGGATAAAATCAAAAGATCCCGGACCTTTGTCTTGCGACGCTCCGGTTCCCGGCACACAGCTTTTTTCCATCCTGTGGACGCAGCAGCTTTCGCGGCCGCATACGTTATTATTTTAGCGGAAAAGCATCCTTTTTAAAAGGGGGCAGCAGAAAAAATATGGATTTTATTCCCTTCCCCGCAAGTTTTGCTTCCTGTTCACACTCCAGGATGTTTTTTGCGGTATACTGTAGGCAGGAAATGTTTGAATCTACGGGATTTTTGGAGTATACTTAAAAAATATGGCATCACTGTACCGAAGCAGGTCGGGAAAAAGTTCCCTTCCCGCTTTGGGATCAGGAAGGAGCATGTTTTTTTGGAGATCTATCTTGACAACAGCGCCACCACCCGGGTCTGCCCCGAGGCGGCTGAAACGATGATGAAAATGCTGACCGAGGAGTACGGCAATCCCTCCTCCCTGCACCGCAAGGGCTTTCTGGCGGAGCGGGCGGTAACGGACGCCCGGGAAACCGTGGCAGCCATCCTGGGGGTGGAACCGGAGAGCGTGGTCTTCACTTCCAGCGGCAGCGAATCCAACAGTCTGGCGGTGGTGGGCGCGGCCCTGGCGGCCCGCCGTCAGGGGGACAAGGTGGTCCTTTCGGCCATTGAGCACGACTCGGTGCTGGCCTGCGGCAAGCATCTGCAGGCCCAGGGGTTCCGGGTTGCCATTGTGCCGCCCCGCCCTGACGGAACGGTGGACCCGGAAGCTGTGGCCCGGGAGGTGGACGCCGGAACGGTTCTGGTATCGGTGATGCATGTCAACAGCGAGACGGGAGCGGTCAACGACCTGGAGGCCATTGCCCGGCTGGCAAAAGAACAAAATCCCCGGGTTCTGGTCCACAGCGACTGCGTACAAAGCTTCGGCAAGCTTTCTGTCCGTCCCAAAAGCTGGGGAGTGGACCTGATCACCGCCAGCGGCCACAAGATCCACGGGCCCAAAGGGGTGGGGATCCTGTGGTCCGCCAGGGGGGTACGGATCCAGCCTCTCACCTTTGGTTCCGCCCAGGAGCGGGGGCTCCATCCCGGGACGGAAAACACCCCCGGTATCTGCGGCCTGGGGGCTGCTGCCGCCGCCATGTGGCGGGGGCGGAAAGAACACACCGCTCTTTTCCAGGCCCTCGGCGCCCGCCTTCGGGAAAATCTTTCCACCCTGGAGGGGGTCTGCATCAATTCCCCCCTGTCCGGCGCACCTTATATCGTAAACCTTTCGGTCCCCGGCATCCGCTCCGAGGTTTTTATCCATTATCTGGAGCAGTCCGGCATCTATGTTTCCAGCGGTTCGGCCTGCGCCAAGGGAGCCAAAAGCCATGTCCTCACCGCCATGGGGCTGCCCGCCTCCCGGATCGACAGCGCCCTGCGGGTCAGCTTCTGCCGGTTCAACACCCTGGAAGAGGTGGACCGTTTCTGTGAAGCCCTGGACCGGGGAATGAGGGAAATTGCCCGGGTGCGCTGAAGTTTGCTGAATATTTGTCCCCTGTGATTCGTATGGTAAAATGCTGAGTGATAAAGAGGAGTTTTGAGAAGGCAATGAAAGAACTGATCCTGCTCAAATGCGGAGAAATCGCCCTCAAGGGCCTGAACCGCCGCACCTTCGAGGCGGTGATGATGAAAAACATGCGCCGCCGGCTGGAGGACCTGGGAGAGTTTAAAATCTGGGCCAGCCAGTCCACCATCTATGTGCAGCCGTTGGACGAGGATGCGGACATTCCCCTGGTGCTGGAGCGTCTTCAGACGGTCTTCGGGGTGGTGGCCCTCTGCCGGGCGGCCATTGTGGAAAAGGATTTTGCCGACATCAGCCGGGTGGCGGTGGAATATCTGGAACCCCAGCTGCGCCGGGCACGCACCTTTAAGGTCAAAGCCAAGCGGTCGGACAAAAGCTTCCCCATGAGCTCCCCCGAAATCGGGCGGGAGCTGGGCGGGGTCCTGCTGAGCCGCTTTCCCCATCTGAAGGCTGACATGGATGACCCTCAGGTGACCGTAACGGTGGAGATCCGGGAATTTGCCGCCTACATCCATGTGGATCAGCTTCCCGGAGCCGGCGGCATCCCCGTAGGCACCGGCGGCAAGGCTGCCCTGCTTCTTTCCGGCGGCATCGACAGCCCCGTGGCAGGCTATATGATGGCCAAGCGGGGGCTGGAGATTTGTGCCGTCCACTTTGCCAGCCCGCCCTACACCAGCGACCGGGCCCGGCAGAAGGTGATCACCCTGGCGGAAAAGCTGCTTCCCTACACCGGCAAAATCCGCCTGTTTATCGTGCCCTTTACCCATATCCAGGAGATCATCCGCGACCGCTGTCCCGAGGAGTTCTTTACCCTGGTGATGCGCCGGGTGATGATGCGCATCGCCGAAGACATTGCCCTGCGGGAAAAGTGCGGCGGACTCATCACCGGTGAAAGCGTGGGACAGGTGGCCAGCCAGACCCTGCAGGCCATTGGCTGCACCGACGTGGTCACCACCCTGCCCATCCTCCGTCCCGCCATCGGCATGGACAAGGAAGAGATCGTTTCCATTGCCCGGAAGATCGGTACCTTTGAGACGTCCATCCTCCCCTATGAGGATTGCTGCACCGTCTTTACGCCCCGTCACCCCAAGACCAAGCCCAAGCTGGCTGCTGTGGAAGCGGTGGAGGCCGAAATGCAGCTGGATGAGGCTCTTGTTCGTCAGGCGGCGGAGGAAGCCGAGCTTCTGGTCCTTTCCCCCCGGTATCAGGAGCGGTTCTGAAGGGCTGTTTTCCGGTCCTTGCCGCTTTTGAAAAGTAAGTCCACTTTCAGACATCTGTATGTGACGCAGCCAATCCTTACATAGCAAGGGTGTGTTTATGATCAAAGCAGAAATTATCGCCGCAGGCAGCTCCCAATACCAGGCTTTTTTTGAAGCGGCGGGAGATTACCTGCGCAGGGAATTTTACTCCATGGGCGTTGAGTGTCAGGATTTCACCTGTGCCGGCGCCGATCCGTCCCAGCTTTTTTCCGCCGTACGTACCGCTTCACAGCGGGCTTCGGTGATCGTGGTCCTGGAGAGCCCCGAGGGCGCTGCAGTCAGCGCCGTCACCATGGTCCTGTGCCAGGGACTGGGGCTTCAGCCCCAGCCTTCCTCCGAGGCGCTGTCCGCTGTCCGCAGCCACGCCTCCAAAACCGGCCGGGATATGACCTCGGAAGAGTTGGACGCTTTTTCCACTTTGCCGGCGGGAGCCGTGCTGCTTCCCAACCACAGCGGTCTGGTTCAGGGCTATGCCCTGCCTGCCAAAAAGCAGCTGATGCTGGTGCTTCCCTGCACCCCCAGCGAGCTTTCCATCACCTTTTCCTCCCAGGTGCGGGATCTTTTCCGCCCGTACCAGTCCGCCGTACCCGCCACGCCGGAGCAGAACCGCTCTGCCGGCGGGCATACCGCTCATGCCTGCACCGCCAGCCGGGTGGTGCGGGCTGTCCAGCTGGATGGCCAGCCGGTGCAGGAGCTTCTCCGCCCCTTTGTGGAAAAGGAGAATCCCCGGGTGGAACTGCGGGGCGCCATGGGGGATTATGAGATCTCGGTAGAGGCCTCCGCCCCCACCAAGGCCGCAGCCGTGGCCCTGTGCGACGACACGGTGGATCAGTTCCAGCAGGCACTGGGGCCCTTCCTGTACAGTCTCAGCGGAGAGCGGATGGAAGAACTGGCCGTTCAGGGGCTGGCTGGTCTGGGCAAAACTCTGGCGGTGGCCGAATCCGGCACTGCCGGCCTGCTTGCGAAGCGGATCCGCGGTGTCCGCAGCCCGGAAATGCCCCTGGTGTTTGACGCCGTCACTCCCGACCGTCAGTCCAAAAATGAGGTTCTGGGGATTTCCAAGCAGCTGCTCAGCGCCCACGGCGGTTCCAGCCGTCAGGCCGCTGCTGCCATGGCCCTGGGTGCCCGCAAGCAGGGTTCCGCCCAGCTGGGCCTGGCTGTCACCGGGATTTTTTCCGATAAAGTAAAAAGCCGCTTCCCGGTGGGCACCATCCATGTATCCCTTACCGATGGTGAGCAGGTCTGGACCCGCACCCTGCATCTCAGCCCCGACGCGGACAGGGATTTCTATGTCAGCGCGGCGGTCCTTCAGGCACTGAATATGCTCCGCCTCTACTGTGAAGCCTATCCTCACCCCCTTCCCGGCGGGATGTCTCCCGCCAAGGCAACCGGAGCCGGTAAAGAAAGTCCCGCCGACCGAATCGCTCTTTTCTTTGCTTCCCTGGGGGGCGGCAAAAAATCCGGCTCCCGTTCCGGCAAAGCCTCTTCCCGGGAACTGGTGCCCTCCGGCGGCCAGGAGCCCCGGATGAACCTGATCCAGCGGCTCCGCGCCGGCAAGCTGGATGCCAATGACAAAATCCGCCTGGGCGTAGTGGGCCTGTGCGCCGTGGTTTTTGTCGGCTGCCTGGTCTATATCGGCAGCGTGTGGCTGGAATCTGTCAACAACGCCAAATTCAACAGCGCCCTGTCTGATCTGTTTGCTCAAGGGGTGGATCCCAGCGAGGTAGACGGCTATCCCGCCGGCTACCAGGCTAAATTCGCCTCGCTGTATGCCCAGAACCCCGATGTGGCCGGCTGGATCAAGATCGAAAATACACAAGTGGATTACGTGGTGGTCCAGACCACTGACAACCAGTATTATGAGCGGCGGGATTTTTCCCGCAAGGACAACCAGCACGGCGTCCCCTTTGTGGACTTCCGGGTCGCGCAGCGGGAGCCCAGCACCAACACCGTGATCTATGCCCACAACATGAACGATGGACAGATGTTTGGAGAACTGCTGAACTACAAGTCTCTGGCTTACTATCAGCAGCACCCCATCGTTTCTTATGACAGCGTGTACTACGACGGTGACTACAAAATCTTCGGCATTGTACTGTGCAAAAAGGACGATCCGGAATTTAACTACCACAACTTTATTGAACCGGTCAACGATCAGGAGATGCTGGAATTTATCAGCAAGATCCGGGAGCGATCCCTCATCAACACCAAAGTGGATGTGGTCCCGGGAGACAAGCTGCTGACCCTCTCCACCTGCGATTATACCTTCAAGAGCAGCACCGGCGACCGCATCGCCCGGTTTGTGGTCTTTGCCCGGAAGATCCGGGACGGGGAGTCTCCTGATGTGGATACTGCCGGAGCGACCATCAACCTGAACCCCGTGCTGCCTCAGGAATGGTATGACCAGCTGGCCCGGGAGCAGGAAGCTGAACGAAAGGCTCAGGAAGAGCAGGCTGCCGAGGCAGCTGCCAGCGTGTGGCTTACCGAGGATGAAAAGGCTTCCCTGACTGTAGAGGAGCAGACCGCCCTGGCGGAGGAGCGCCGTGCCGACGCCCAGAAGTATCTCACCTACGACGAGCAGGAAGATCCTGATCTCTCCTACAAGCTGGCCCTTATCGATGAACGGAAGGTGGATTTCCGCCTCTTCCTCTATCGGGACGAGTCCAGCTACAGCCTTTCCAAACGGATCAGCCTGGTAGATGATCGTCGGGAAGAGGCTCTGGAGTATCTCAGCTCTTCAGAAATTTATTCCATGCGTTCCTACGAGGAGATCCTGGAAGCCATTGAAGAAAAGAAAGCTTCCGGCTCTGCCGACGCCAAATGGCTCACAAAGGACGAACTTTCCTCTCTTTCTGCCAGTGAACAGAAGGCTCTGATCGCCCAACGTAAGAAAGCCGCTCAGGAAGCCGGCCTGACCAACAGCGAAATCGCCGGTGCCAGCAGCTGGGAGGAAATTGAAGAACTCATTGCTCAGAAAGGTGAAAAAACCGCCTTTATTGCTGACAACAAGCCATTCCTCAACAGCAGTGATGCCAGCCGCTCTCTGTCTGATCTCAAATCCCTGGTGGAAGAACGGAAAAACCGCGCCTATGATGCCGGGCTTTCCGACAGCGAGATCCAGTCCTGCAAAAACTGGGACGCCCTGAAGCGCCTGATTGAGGAGAAGGAAAAGGACCAGGCTGCTGCCGCAGAGGCCGAAAAGAAGGCCAAGGAGGCTTTCCTGAAGGACAGCTACAAGATGAAGTTCGTAAGCATTGACGTGGAAAGCGCCACCAGCGCCCAGCTGCAGCGGAATTTTGAAGAAAACAAGGCCTACGCCGAAAGCAAGCTGACCAAAGGCGAAATTGATTCCTGCCGCAACTGGAATGAAATCCTTAAATTGATCGAAGAGAAGGAGGCTTCCTCCGGAGGTTCTTCCTCCAGCAGCTCTTCCTCTTCCAGTGGTTCTTCCTCCAGCGGTTCTTCTTCCGATAGCTCCTCCTCCAGCAGTTCCTCCTCTTCCAGCAGCTCTTCCTCCAGCGGTTCTTCTTCCGATAGCTCCTCCTCCAGCAGTTCCTCCTCTTCCAGCAGCTCTTCCTCCAGCAGTTCCTCATCCAGCGAATCTTCATCCGAATCTTCCCAATCCTCCGAAACTTCGGAATCCTCTGAGTCTTCAGAATCTTCCCCGTCTTCGGAATCCTCCGAATCTTCCAAAGAGGAGGCTCCGGCAGATCCGGGCAGCAAGGATAAAACCCCTTCCGGTCCTTCCTCCAACCAGTAATTCCATCATATATATCCAGACAGAATCAATAAAGGAGCTGTATCTGACATGTCTTCTTATCTGACACGGGCGAAGGAACTCAGCGCCGACTTCACCGCCGACCGCAGATCCCTCCACCAAATCCCCGAAGTTGCCAGCAATCTTCCCCAAACCCGGGCCTATGTAAAGGCCGCCCTGAAAAAAATGGGAATCGACGCCGTAGAAATGGGCGGAGGACTTTCCGCCCTCATCGGCGACCCTTCCCGGGGCAAAGTGATCCTTTTGCGGGCGGATATGGACGCCCTTCCTGTGAAAGAGCAGAGCGGTGAAACCTTTGCTTCTGTCAACGGGAACATGCATGCCTGCGGGCACGACATGCACACTGCCATGCTGCTGGGTGCCGCCCGGCTGCTGAAGGAGCGGGAAGCGGAATTGCCCGGCGCTGTCAAGCTGATGTTCCAGCCGGACGAGGAGGGCAGCCTCGGGGCTGAGGCCATGCTCCAGGCCGGTATCCTGGAGACGCCCAAAGTAGATGCCGCCATGGCTCTCCACGTCCATCCCGGCCTGGAAGTGGGACAGATGCTGGCCATTCCCGGCCCCAGCACTGCTTCCAGCGATATCTTCCGCATTACCATCTCGGGTAAAGGCTGCCATGGCGCTACCCCCCATATGGGCGTGGATCCTATTTCCGCCGCCGCTCATCTGCTGGCCAACCTTCAGGTGCTGGCCGCCCGGGAAAACAATTGTCAGAAGCCCATGGTGCTGTCCATCGGTTCTTTCCACGCCGGCTTCGCCCCCAACATCATTCCCAACGAAGCGGTGCTGGAAGGCACCCTGCGCACCTATTCCCCCGAAAACCGGGCCTTTATGCGCAGCCGTCTGGAAGAGCTGGTGGAACTGACTGCCAAACAGTTCCGGGCGGAGGGTAAGCTGGACTACCTCGCCGGCAATATCTGCTGCCTCAACGATCCGGATACTACCCGGGAGATGATCGGGTATATGGACCCCATCGGCATCCGGCCGGTGGAAATGGACCGTATGATGGTATCCGAGGACTTTTCTCTGGTTGCCGACCGGGTGCCCGCAGCCTTTTTCTGGGTAGGGGCCGGCGGCAGCGAGGAAAAATTTCGGGGAGGCGTACTGCATAACCCCACCGTCTGCTTTAATGAAGCGCTGCTCCCTCTGGGAGCGGCCTCTCTGGCCCAGTGTGCCCACAGCTGGCTGGAGCACCACAGATAATCTATACAGCAATCAATGGGGCTGCTGCAAAACAAAAATGCAGCAGCCCCCGCACAAAATACTGTAATCATAAAAAAACCGGGACCCTTTGGAGTGCTCTCAGCCCCCAAGGGTCCCGGTTTTTACGCAGTATTTTCACAGGCAGTTTGTAATATCCCCATTCTATTTGTCAGAAGAGAGCCCAAGAATATAATCGGCAGAGACCTGGTAAAGCCTGCACAGCGCAATCAAATGCCGGAGAGGAAGTTCATTGGCGCCCCTCTCATAACGGGCATACATCGTCTGCGACGTTCCCAGATAATCCGCTACCTGCTGCTGGGTCATATCATGATCCTCACGCAGGGCGCGAATCCGCGCCTGAAACTCCATAGGATACTCACCTCTCCAATTCCTTAAGATGAGTATATGTTAGTAAAAATATTTACTCTTGATTTTAGTAAATATTTTTACTAAAATAGATAAAGCCATAGATGCCCGACATTAAAATTGGAGGTTGTGCAGATGAACAGGAAAGAATGCAAAAGCTGCGGCGCACAGATGGACCCAAGGGCAAAGTCGTGCCCACAATGCGGAGCTCCCAATAAAAAGCCTCTCTATACAAAGTGGTGGCTCTGGCTGATTGTGGTGATCGTGGTGGGATCCATTTCGGCCGGAGCCAGGTCAGGAGATGCTGATCCCATGCCGTCATCAGAATCTTTTGCAGCAGCCGCACCGGAAGCAGAGGGTGTGATCCATACGGAAGATGAACAGGCAAATACCTCTGAAAGTGAAACCATCGGACAGAAAAATGCTTTAAAGTCGGCAAAAGCCTATCTCTCTTTTTCCGCGTTTTCCTATGAAGGTCTTATCAGTCAGCTGGAATTCGAGAAATATTCCCGGGAGGACGCTGTTTATGCGGCTGACCACTGTGGCGCCGACTGGAACGAACAAGCGGTCAAAGCAGCAGAATCCTATCTTGAGTTTTCCTCTTTTTCCAGGGATGGATTGATTGCGCAGCTGGAGTTTGAAAGCTTTACACACGATCAGGCTGTCTATGGGGCTGACCATTGCGGAGCGGATTGGAACGAGCAAGCGGCCAAATCGGCAGAATCCTATCTTGAGTTTTCCTCCTTTTCCCGGGATGGACTGATTGAGCAGCTGGAGTTTGAAGGTTTTACCCATGACCAGGCTGTCTATGGGGTGGATGCCAATGGATATTGATGCCTGTAATTTTCTTTATGGTATAGTTGCGCCCTTATCTAAGGCAGTATCTTAAGTAATCTCTGTAAGTTATTCACACCGGAAAGCCTCCCAAGCGTCATTAAAAGGTTTGATGCCTGCATCACTTGCCTCGCGGTCACAACTCAAAATCTCTGCGGCAGCGGGTCGGTTTAAAGCAAAGATTTTGCATTTCCTATCTTTCCCCCTCTTAACTGAACGCTTTTAGCCAAATCCAATAAGGACCGGAGAAACCTTTCCTGGTTTCTCCGGTCCTTTTGCAGTTTCAGGCATTACCGCCCGCAGCACTTTTTATATTTTTTGCCGCTGCCACAGGGGCAGGGATCGTTCCGGCCCACCTTGGGTCCGGCCGTCCGGACCGGCTTGCGCTCTTCGCTGCCGTCGGTGGAGGCGGTGGTGGGCTGCGCCACCTGCTCCCGCTTTACCTGGCCCTCCTGACGGATCTGGACGGTGAGAAGCATTTTAATGGTGTCTTCCCGGATGGATTCCACCATCTGTTCAAACATCTCGGAACCCTCCATGCGGTACTCCACCACAGGATCCCGCTGGCCGATGCTCCGCAGATGGATGCCCCGCTTCAGTTCCTCCATATTGTCAATGTGGTCCATCCACTTCATGTCCACATTGCGCAGCAGTACCACCCGCTCGATCTCGCGGGCCAGTTCGGAACCAAATTCCTTCTCCCGCTTCTCATACAGCTGCCGGGCCCGTTCCAACAGGAAGTTCCCCACATCCTCCTTGGAGGTCTGTTCCAATTCCTCACGGGTGTAGTGCAGATCCTCCGGACGGGTAAGCCAACCCAGGAAATAATCCCGCAGGCCGTCCAGGTTCCACTCATCCTTGATAGACTCGTCCAGCAGGTAGCGGTCCACTACACCCCGGATGCTTTCCTCCATCATGGTGCGGATGCTGCCACTGATATCCTCGCCGTCCAGCACCTTCTTCCGCTGGCCGTAGATGATCTCCCGCTGCTGGTTCATGACGTCGTCAAACTTCAGTACGTTCTTGCGGATCTGGAAGTTGCGGCCCTCGATCTTGGCCTGGGAGGATTCAATGGTTCCTGAGAGGAGCTTGTTTTCAATGGGTACATCTTCTTCCAGGCCCATGGTATTCATCAGGCTCTGGACCCGCTCGCCGCCAAACAGCCGCATCAGATCGTCCTCCAGGGAGATCATGAACCGGGTCTCACCGGGGTCGCCCTGACGGCCGGCCCGGCCCCGCAGCTGGTTGTCGATACGACGGGATTCATGCCGCTCGGTGCCCAGAATATACAGGCCGCCCGCCTGACGGACTTTTTCCGCCTCAGGGGCGATCTCCGCCTTGTACTGAGCCAGCAGCTCCCGGAACCGGGCACGGGCCGCAAGGATCTCCGGATCGTCGGTACGGCCGTAGCTGGAGGCTTCATAGACCATATCCTCGTCGCAGCCTTCCCGGCGGAGCTGGGCCTTGGCCAGGTACTCGGCGTTGCCTCCCAGCATGATGTCGGTACCGCGGCCCGCCATGTTGGTGGAAATGGTCACAGCGCCGGCCTTGCCTGCCTGGGCGACAATTTCCGCTTCCTTCTCGTGATACTTGGCGTTGAGGACCTCATGCCGGATTCCCCGGCGTTTCAGCATCCCGCTGAGCAGCTCCGATTTTTCAATGGAAACGGTGCCCACCAGGATGGGCTGCCCCTTTTCATGGCACTGGACGATCTGGTCAATGACGGCGTTGAACTTGCCCCGTTCCGTTTTGTAGACCACATCGGGGTTGTCTTTTCGGGCCAGGGGCTTGTTGGTGGGGATCTCCACCACATCCAGGCGGTAGATTTCCCGGAATTCCGCCTCCTCCGTCATAGCGGTACCGGTCATACCTGCCAGTTTGTCATACATGCGGAAGTAGTTCTGGAAGGTAATGGTGGCCAGGGTCTTGGATTCCCGCTCCACATTGACTCCTTCCTTGGCTTCAATGGCCTGGTGAAGGCCCTCATTGTACCGGCGGCCGATCATCAGACGGCCGGTGAACTCGTCCACGATAATGACCTGGCCGTCCTTGACCACATAATCCACATCCCGCTGCATAACGCCGTGGGCCTTGATGGCCTGATTGATGTGATGGGCCAGGGTCAGGTTTTCGGGGTCGTTAAGGCTCTCGATGCCAAAATATGCCTCGGCCTTTTTGGCGCCATGGGGGGTGATGGTGGCGGTGCGGGCTTTTTCGTCCACAATATAGTCGGCATCCAGGTCGTCCTGTTCTTCCTTCTCGTCCACTTCCTTGACCCGCATCACCTTCAGCGTGCGGGCAAAGCGGTCGGCAGATTTGTACAGGTCGGTGGATTTGTCACCCTGACCGGAAATGATCAGAGGGGTACGGGCCTCGTCGATGAGGATGGAGTCCACCTCGTCCACAATGGCGTAATTGAAGCCCCGCTGCACCAGATTTTTACGGTAGACCACCATGTTGTCCCGGAGGTAATCAAAGCCGAACTCATTGTTGGTACCGTAGGTGATGTCGGCGGCGTAGGCGGCCTGCTTTTCCTGAGGGGTCATGCCGCTGACCACCAGCCCTACGGTCAGGCCCAGGTAGCTGTACAGTTTTCCCATCCACTCGCTGTCCCGCCGGGCCAGGTAGTCGTTGACTGTAACGATGTGGACGCCCTTTCCTGTCAGCGCATTGAGATAGGCCGGAAGAGTGGCCACCAGGGTCTTTCCTTCGCCGGTCTTCATCTCGGCGATGCGCCCCTGGTGCAGGATGATGCCGCCGATGATCTGTACGGGAAAATGGCGCATCTCCAGTACCCGGGCCGCGGCCTCCCGGCAGGTGGCAAAAGCCTCGGGAAGGATGGCGTCCAGGGTCTCGCCCTTTGCCAGTCTTTCCTTGAGAAGGGCGGTCTGCCCCCGCAGTTCCTCCTCGCTCATGGCTTTATAGGTTTCTTCCAGTCCCAGGACCTTGTCCACCCAGGGCTGGATACGCTTAAGCTCCTTCTCGGAATAGGAGCCGAAAATCTTCTGGAGCAAACCCATGTCTGGTCACCTCTGTTACCTTTCCTCGCCGCTGAAACCGGCGTTTTTGAATCACTGCATACTGTATTATTGTACCCCCTGCCCCGGCAGCTTGTCAAACATAACTATGTCGAATCTGTTTCCAAAGCGTTAAATTTGGCCAGGGGACGAAAATTCCTCCAAATCCGCTTCCCGCCCTTGATAACGGTTTCACAACCCGATATAATAGTGGAGGTAATCCACATCACTACTGTTACCCGAAAGGAGCACGGATATGAACTATTCTCATGAAGTTGAAAACATGTGCACCCTGAAAAAGGGTCCGCATCACGGTCCCGCGCCCATCCCTGAGGAAGGCCGGTGGGTCAAAGCTTACCAGATCACCGATATTTCCGGCCTGAGCCACGGCGTGGGCTGGTGCGCTCCCCAGCAGGGCGCCTGCAAGCTGACTCTTAACGTCAAGGAGGGCATCATCCAGGAGGCTCTGGTGGAGACCCTGGGCTGCTCCGGTATGACTCATTCCGCCGCTATGGCCGGTGAGATCCTCCCCGGCAAGACCCTGCTGGAAGCCCTCAATACCGACCTGGTCTGCGATGCCATCAACGTGGCCATGCGCGAGATCTTCAAGCAGCTGGTCTACGGCCGCAGCCAGACCGCTTTCTCCGAGGACGGTCTGCCCATCGGCGCCTCCCTGGAGGATCTGGGCAAGGGCCTGCGCTCCCAGGTAGGCACCATCTTCTCCACCGGCGCCAAGGGCGTACGCTACCTGGAGCTGGCGGAGGGTTACATCCTCTCCGTAGCCGTGGACAACAACGGCGAAGCCATCGGCTACAAGTTTGTCCGGGTGGGCAAGATGCTGGAGGACATCCGTCACGGCAAGGATCCCAAGGAGGCCTTTGAGAAAAACATCGGCACCTATGGACGCTATGCCGACGCTCCCAAGTACATCGACCCCCGGGAAGAATAAGGATAGAGGAGGTAACACGATATGGCACAGTTTGAAGGAAAAGAAAGAAGAATGCCTAAAATCGAGGCATGCCTGAAGGAATATGGTTTTGCGACCCTGGAAGAAGCCCGTGATTTCTGCACCGCCAAAGGGATCGACGTGGAAGCCATCGTCAAGGGCGTGCAGCCCATCGCCTTTGAGAACGCCGTATGGGCCTACACCCTGGGCGTGGCTGTGGCGCTGAAGAAAGGCGCCGCCAAGGCCGCCGACGCAGCCGAGGCCATTGGTATCGGACTGCAGGCCTTCTGCATCCCCGGCTCCGTTGCCGAGCAGCGGCAGGTGGGCCTGGGCCATGGCAACCTGGGCGCCATGCTCCTGCGGGATGAGACCAAGTGCTTCTGCTTCCTGGCAGGCCATGAGTCCTTTGCCGCCGCGGAAGGCGCTATCGGCATCGCCCGCAACGCCGACAAGGCCCGCAAAGAGCCCCTGCGCATCATCCTCAACGGTCTGGGCAAGGACGCTGCCTATATTATCTCCCGTATCAACGGCTTCACCTATGTGGAAACCGAATACGACTTTGCCACCGGCGACCTGAAGGTGGTCCGGGAAGTTCCCTTCTCCGACGGCGAGCGTTCCAAGGTCAAGTGCTACGGCGCCAACGATGTCCTGGAAGGCGTGGCTATCATGAAGCTGGAAAAGGTAGATGTGTCCATCACCGGCAACTCCACCAACCCCACCCGCTTCCAGCACCTGGTGGCAGGCACCTATAAGAAATGGTCCTATGAAAACGGCGTCAAGTACTTCTCCGTGGCTTCCGGCGGCGGCACCGGCCGTACCCTCCACCCCGACAACATGGCTGCCGGCCCCGCTTCTTACGGTCTTACCGACTCCATGGGCCGTATGCACGGTGACGCTCAGTTCGCCGGCTCTTCCTCCGTGCCCGCCCATGTGGAAATGATGGGCCTCATCGGCATGGGCAACAACCCCATGGTGGGCGCTACCGTCGCCTGCGCCGTGGCGGTTGAGGAAGCACTGAAATAAGCTTTTTCAGTGCGGCTGTTTCCGCCTTTCCCCGACGTTTACAAAAGATGATACCCCTTCCCTTTCAGGAGCCGGCGTCCGTTTTTGGGCGCCGGTTCCTGCGGCGGCAGGGCAAAGAAAAGGAGAGAGTGCATTTCCATGAAAAAAGTCCTGATGATCGGTACCGGCGGCACCATCGCCTCTGAGTCCACCGAGGCGGGTCTTGCTCCCGAACTGTCTACCCGTCAGCTGCTCCACTACATCCCCGGCGTGGCGGATATCTGCGAGGTGGACTGCCTCCAGGTCTGCAACATCGACAGCACCAATATTCTCCCCCATCACTGGCTGGATATGGCCAAAGCCCTGCGGGAAAATTACGACGCCTACGACGGCTTTGTCATCTGCCATGGAACGGATACCATGGCTTATACCGCCGCGATCCTCTCCTATCTGATCCAGTACTCCCCCAAGCCCATCATTATCACCGGCGGTCAGAAGCCCATCGGTTCCGACAATACCGACTCCAAGATCAACCTTCTGGACAGCTTCCTGTGTGCCGCCTCCGGCGCTCTGTGCGGGGTACAAATCGTTTTTAACGGGAAGATCATCCTGGGTACCCGGGCGCGGAAAACCCGTTCCAAGAGCTTCCAGGCCTTTGACAGCATCAACTACCCCTACCTGGGAGTTGTTCAGGACGGCCGGCTCCTTCAGTACATCCGTCAGCCCAGCCGGGAAGTGCCCATTTTTTACGAGGGACTCAATCCCCGTATCGGCCTGATGAAGCTGATCCCCGGCACACCGCCCCAGCTTCTTTCATGGATGCTGGATCATAATGACGGTGTCATCATTGAAAGCTACGGCGTGGGCGGCATCCCCACAGTGGACGGCGACGACAGCTTCCATCAAATGATCCAGGCAGGCATTGCCCAGGGCAAAACTGTGGTGGTCACCACCCAGGTAGCCACAGAAGGAAGCGATCTTTCCATTTATCAGGTAGGCCATGATCTGAAAAACAAGTACAGCGTTCTGGAAGCCTACGATATGACCACCGAAGCTGTGGTGGCCAAGCTGATGTGGATTCGGGGCATCACTTCGGATCCTGACCGGATCCGGGAGTTGTTTTATGCTCCTGTCAACTATGATCTGCTGTATCTGGAAGGAAACAGCAAATCCTGAAATCCAAGGTACTGCGATAAAAAGGGCCCGGGAAACTCAAAAAGTTTCCCGGGCCCTTTTAACGTTGATTTTGGCGTGCAGGTTTCAGTTGTTTAAGCGGCAATATGCCTTGCTTTTTCCCCGCTCCTCACAGGTTTGATTTGCATTTACCATAAAGATCTTGAAAACAATGCACAAGCGGTTTTGGGGCGCCTGATAATCCATCCACAGGCTGTATTGTTATTTTCAGAAACGTCTAATCTATCATAATTCCAGATATACAGATCAATGTGATGGGAGTGCCGGAATGAAACCCATAAGGATAGTCCGCCTGCTGGGTAAGATTTTAGCAGCAATATCAAAGGTTCCCCAGACACCACTGCTTTTCCATCAGGATATCAAATCTATACTCCTGCCCAAACAGACTTTGGGCGTGGAGATTATCTCTGAATCGTCCGCACGGTCTACTATATTGCTGCGGAAAGTTGTGAGAAGTTTTCCAGGACCTCTTCCATCTGGGCCTGTCCCCCATTGTCGGAAAAAGTGCAGATGATGGTCAGCATACAGCTGTCTTCTTTCCGCATTGCATACCACTGGCATACGCCATATTCCTCTACCCATGCCGAAAGAATCACATATTCCTTGCCACCAATGGTTCTGGAATCAATCTCTTCTTTTGTTTCATAAGCTACACCGGGAACTTCTTTCAGCTGTTGGGCTACAACTTTAGCATATTGCTCTGCGGTGAGGGCATCTCCACCCATCACGCCTGAGAAGTTATCGGTTACCATGATGATATTGGTTCCGAACATATCAGAAGCTCCCATTTCATTGACGCTTCTGCCTTCTTCAAAAGCCTTTTCCGCCTGCATCCTCTGTTCATCGCTGAGCAGATCATTTCCTTCCAGGGATGTGTACCCCAATTCTTCGGCGGTAGCTGCCAGCCAGTTATCCGGCAACGTAAAAGCAATGTCCCAAAATTCATTTTCATACCGGTCCTCTGTTACCCACATACCAGGCTCATACGTTTTTTCTTTCTCTGAATCTGCTGCGGAGGAACTCGTTTCCGTGCCAGGCTGTGCTGCTTGGCTGGTTCCGCAGCCTGCCAAAATCATAAAAGTCGCCAGCAGGAAAATGAAAAGTCTTTTCATAATACTCCCTCTTTTTAACATTCTGTATGCACATTATATGCTTTTCGCAAAAGAAAAGCAATCCAAGACTCCAGAGCAAATTTTATAGCCAGCAACCGAGACACTTCAGGAGTATCCGAAACAAATTTTATAACCAACAACCCAATTTTCTTAAGATGCCCCTGTTAAGAAGAACCCTCCTTTTGTTTTTGTGCCTCCTGCCGCACGATTTTAACTGGAATCGTTCCGCAAATATCCCTCATGGGTGAGCATTCTGCATGTATTTGGGGGAGGAAGCAATACACCAACCTTTAAATGCAACATACTTAAAAACTTTTCGCCAACGATTCCATTCAGTTCGGTGGTTGCAGTCACAGCTAAAATTGGTTGAGTGTTCTTAAACAGATCCTGTATAAGCCGTGCAAAGTTCGCCGAAAGGTCCAACTTAGCATCATTTGTTCTAATAATCCATCGGCTGGCAGCTGGTAGGTAATGCAACGATAAAGTTTTCCCTTAATGGCAAAATGGTTTCCAAATTTCTGCGGCTTCGTGCCCAAGCCAAAACTTTTGCTTTGCTGCGAAATACGTATACTTTCCAGATTAAGAGCATAAAAAAACTCCGTAAACCACACTAAGCGGATTTACGGAGTTTTTATGGAGCTGCTAACCAGATTCGAACTGGTGACCTCGTCCTTACCAAGGACGTGCTCTGCCTACTGAGCCATAGCAGCATATTTTGGCAGGGGCAGAAGGATTTGAACCCTCGGCACGCGGTTTTGGAGACCGCTGCTCTACCAACTGAGCTATACCCCTATATCTAACAGTGACATCAGAGGGTCCTGAAGCTCACACAAAATCTGAATGGTGGGCCTTCGGGGACTCGAACCCAGGACCGACCGGTTATGAGCCGGTTGCTCTAACCAACTGAGCTAAAGGCCCATCTAATAGAATCGGATTCGCTATGTCGCCGGACAGTTCGGCGACATAGCATCCGAACCAATTGGCTCCCCCAGTTGGACTCGAACCAACGACACCGCGGTTAACAGCCGCGTGCTCTACCGACTGAGCTATGGAGGAATATGTGTGCCGCAGCGGATGGTCTGCATCCGCTGCAGCAGGTGTCGGCGAAGACCTATTTTCCC
>CASEAH010000001.1 GCA_949285935.1 uncultured Oscillospiraceae bacterium | reverse complement strand
CCCATCTGGCCAGCTTCCTTTATACTGACTTATGCAAGGGGATGGCGGCAGGCAACCTGCCCCGCCGCTGCCAGAACTGCGGTAAATGGTTTTTGGCCCAGGGCGGGTACAGCACCGTTTATTGCGAGCGGGTGGCACCTGGGGAAACAAAAAAGACCTGCAGGCAGGTGGGTGCCCACAGGACAGAACGAAAAAAGAAGAGCAGTTCCCCCATTCAGGTGGAATACAGCCGGACCTACAACCGCCTCAAGGCCCGCAAGCGCAGCGGCACACTGTCGGTGGAGAAATGGAATTGCAAGGTTGCCCAGGCGCAGCAGCTGAAAGAGAAGGCGCTGGCCGGAGAAATGGATCTGGCGGCGCTGCAGCGGAGCCTGCGGCAGCTGTAAAAAAACAGGGCGGGGAGCATCGGTTAGTTTTGATTCCGCCCGGGTTTTCACGAACAGCAAGAAAAATGAATCGGGGTTCTTCAGTTTCTATCCTTGTAGGAGTGGCGTGGTATGATAAAAGTAGCTTTGAAAGACGGTTTGTAAATTGCCTGAGGATCCTTTATATAGATGGGTATAGAGACGGGCTCACAGGAAAACACCCCTATCATCTATGCACCAAAAAGATTCCCGAATCGAAAACCGGAATGCAGGAAGCAAAAACTGTCCGCCAAAACCCAACACCTGCAGGCGGTGGAAATCGAAAAGGATTTCTCCCAATCTTTAGGAGCCCAGTCTTCTGGTAAAGGTTTGAGCCCCTCCGCCCGCACCAAGCCTAAATAATCCGAAGCAAATCTTCCATGTGGGAGATGGATTCGGATTATTTGTTTTCTTCGACAAATTTAAGGATATCCATTTCTGAAACGGAGTAGCTAAACGACTTAAGTTAAAACCACGAGGACCGAAGAAACATAAAGACTTGTAGGGCATCAAATAAAGAAATTGATTTCCTGTAAGTACAGCCTGGATACACCTGCGAAACGTTAAATGCTCTGATGGCAGTATGATCATAATTAATACCATTGCAGTCGAAAACGCGATTGCAAACAATATGTACAAGAGGTCTGAACTGGATGATCTTAGCACAGCCGTTCTTGACAACAGATGCTATTTCAGATATAATAAATAAATAAATTTGTTTATTTATTAGAAAGGAGGAGCTATATTGTTTGAACCATCTGAATTTGGAAAATTTCTAAAAGCAAAACGAAAAGCCGCATGCCTTACCCAAGATGAAGTGGCAACAGCGATTGGCAAGACCGGGCAATACGTTAGTAACATTGAGCATGGAAAGAATAATGCTCCTCCCAATAGTTCAGACATCGAGACGCTTATTATTACATTGAACCTAGATAATAGTGAAGCAAGGGATTTTAGAAGATTAGCCGCCGCAGACCGCAACCGATTATCAAGTGTACAGATGGCCTATCTGTTAACACACAAATCGTTGCTGGCACTTATCGACTATGGCGTACAGAACGAAGTAAATGACTCTTGCTGGGAAGATCTATTTATAAAACTTTCAAGTGCAAGCATTTCTTTGAATAGTGGTGGTAATCAATGAGTAAAGCAGCTAATATAACTGGCACTAACACCAGAACAACCATGCTATCTGACATTATTCAGAAGGCTAGACTTACACTTGTTTCCGATAATAGCAGTGTAAGCCTTTCTTCCGATGAAACACGTCAAATTGTCCTTGTTTGCTTATTGCTTTTGCGAACAGAGCAGTCAAATCAGTTAAATTCTACTCACCTATCCGATGCTCTTTACTTGATGAATCTCTCTGTTGATTGCTGTTTTGATTTATGTACTGAGAGTGTTCGGCAGATTGAGCTTGGTGGAACAATCAAGACACTAATGGATTTAAAGCAATACCCAGATTGGCGAGATCTACTCAACTATGCTCTAGAAGCGTTGGAATACAACACAAATGAATACTTTAAAGTTAAAGTATCCGGGGGAGCTCGAAGAGCAAATATAAAAAAGAAAAATCAAGGCGTTTACTACACCCCTATTGATGTTGTAGACTTTATGGTTTCACGGTGCATTTCATCTGTTTCCCCTCATATTCCTTTTCCAACAATTATCGATTTTAGTTGTGGATCCGGTGTTTTTCTACTCCAGAGTTTTCTCAATCTGGAAAAAAAACTCAATCCCAATCATTGTTTTGATACATCAGTAGAACTGCTCACAAAATGTATATGGGGTGTTGACATCAGTCAGGCGGCAATTGACTGCTGTAAGGCAGTGTTTCTCCAATACTACATAGATGAATACTCTGATGATTTTAGCCGGTTTTCTGAAGTAGGGTATGCACTTAGGCACTCCTTATTCGTTGGAGATGCTACACAATTACAAATAGTTTATTCCTCCCACAAGGAGCTTCCTCAAACATATAATTGTATTATCGGAAATCCCCCGTATGTTTCTGAAGGGAAGGATTCCAATCTATTTATTCCTTTTGTAGAGAACCTGATTACACATTCATCTGGGACAAGCTGTTCCGCATTAGTACTCCCCCTTTCCGTCTGCTACTCTCAGGGAAGAAAATATGTAGAGCTAAGAGAACGCATGAGTGCTAATAGTGGAGAATGGATTTTTTTTAACTATGATCGAAGCCCGGATTCTCTATTCGGCGACCAGGTAAAGACACGAAACACCATATTGTTTCATAACACACACCAAGCTGCTACAACCCTTACTACTACCAGACTCCAGCGCTGGACTTCTGAACATCGTGATCAGTTGTTTAAAAAGCAGGAACTGTGTGACATCTCTAATTTGAAGATTTCAAAATATGTCCCCAAAATATCATGCCCACTTGAAAAGCAGGCTTTTGAGGTAATCAACCGAGGACATAGCAGTTTGAAAGAGCTGTGTGTGCCATATCCAAGTGAGCACACTCTGGTAGTAAACGGCACTGCTTACAACTGGATTTGCGCATATGATCATTTTCCCCCTTCAACTGACGAAAAAGGAAACCCCTATTTGTCAAATACATCTAAGATATATTATTTCCCCGACGAGATTCGCCGCGACTTCTGTATTGCTTTGCTAAGTAATCGTATTGCCTATTGGTACTGGGTCGCCATAGGGGATGGTTTTCATTTAAACTCATCGTTTTTGTCGGACTACCGGGTCAGTTGGAACTGTTTTACTGCATTGCAGCAAGAGGAGCTATGTAAGCTTGGGAATGCTTACTCGCAGCGCGTGAAGGATCATCCCACCGTTTCATTCAATGCTGGAAAGAAAATTGTTAATTATTCCCACTGGGACGCAATGGAAATTATTCGGCGCGTTGAGGAGATCATTATTGCTGCCTTAAATCTTCCAACTACCTTTGCTTCCTATATTGAGGACTGGTACCACAATCAAGTTTATTGTAACCGAGACAACGAAAAGAGGTAAAAACTATGGCAACTGCAATTAGTGCAGAAATCAAAGAAGCATCAAAACTAACAAGTGAAGAATGGAAGGAATGGACAAAAACAGTTTGGAGTATCGCTAACGTCAGTGATAATATACATCCCGCTGTATATCCACCCGAAATCCCCTACCGGCTAATCCGGATGTTCTCATTTGTGGGAGAAGTTGTTTTGGACCCGTTTTCTGGTATGGCTACTACCGGAAAAGTGGCTTTGCAGACAGGTCGATCCTATTTGGGTTTTGAAACAAATTCCGTGTATTACAGAGAGGCATTAAGCCGTTTACACGAAGTAGCTGTGGATAATAATCTCGCTGAAGGTCAGTATAGAATTGTAAACTCAAGTTCCTGCAATATGACGCAGATTCAAGATGAAAGCGTAGGAATTGTTGTTACCTCACCTCCATATTGGAATAAAGCCGATTACGGAGAGTACGAAGGAAACATTGGTGGGTATCAATACTACGATGATTTTCTGGCGGATCTTAAAAAAGTGTTTGAGGAATGCTACCGCGTTTTGATGCCCGGTCGAAAAATGTGTGTTGTTACAGCTAACGTCAACCAGAATACCAGAGAACACGGATTACTTACAATTCCTCTCGCAAGCGATATGACTAAGGTCCTGCAAGGATGTGGTTTCGCCCTTATCAACCAGATTATTTGGAACAAGGACGGTACAGGTGGAAGATGGGGTTCAGCTAACTCTCAACGCCCTATCTTTGGAAGCTATCCATATCCTCCAAATTTCCTTTTTAAGAACGTGAACGAGTATATCATTATCGTCCAAAAGCCGGATCCGAAGAAGAAAAACTCAAAGGCTCCTTCTTATAAAGAACTGTTTAGAAATGAGCCCATATGAAAAGAGAGCTGTCAGCATGATTGCCGACAGCTCTCTTTTGTTACGTGATAGGACAATCTCCCCACAAAGAAAACATGGTGCTTTCGTCAATGACTTCATACTGAAGAGCATTTCCTACTTTGCGAAGCGACTTCAGCCGGTTGTTGATCGGCGTGTAGCCATCGTCCCCATCCAACAGAATCATGTACACAAACAGGTTTGCATTAACTCGCTTGAGAATCAGAACTGGTCGTGTCTCTAGATTTGTCGGATAGTTATCGTCTAGCATGGATGCACCACTAAGCTCAATTTTCACATTCCTATTTCGCTCGCTAAAAACAACTTGGCGGTGTTCAATCTGGCCTACTGCACCAGTAGGAAGCATTTCCTGAACAAGAATAGTATCACCGGGGGAAAGGCAGAAATATTCCTTGAGAAGAGCAACTGTGAAATGTACCTGCTTAGATCTATTCCCTGCACCCGGAATCAGTCGAATCAAGTAAGCATTGTCATCAGAGCTCGCGGCAATAGGAGGCACTTGAATAACGCTTTTCGGTTTGATCTTGGCCTCTGTCCCGCTCTTCCTTGCCCCAGCTTTGGATTTAGTGGCCTGGTATTGTTCTGGAAGGGCTGGTGCTGGAAATATTTCGTTGCCAAATAGTTTCTTCTTTTTACCTGCCGCTACACGTGTTTGCCGTGCTATTTCAGCTAAAGACTTTCTTTGTTGAATTTCCTGTATCACATATCCTTCGGACAAAAGTTCATTAAGAAATGCATTATCAAGTTTATGGCTACAAACAGATACTGTAGGATCTGCGTATTTTACGTATATCTCCTCGAGGGCGTCATTAGCTTTGCTGGCATCATCCCCCGTTAAAGAAACTATTGAACTCATTTCATAATTGCTAAATAGGCCACCCGCAGTCAAATTGTTGGAACCAATTGCGTACCAACAAGTTTTATCACCAGTTAACCAATAGCATTTGACGTGGAAGGTCTGCGAGATACTTTCGGCATGGAAAATACTAACATCATTGGACAGTGTTAACAAATGTAATAATGCATCGTAGGTAGTGTTGTGCTGATCGACACCTACAACGCAACGAACGGTACCACCGTTCTTGCGAAATTCTTCAACATATGGTGAAATTCTATATACGCCACTTAATTTCGCGTATGCAACCATTATTGTAAGTTGGGCATATTCGCCACTTTCAATGGCACGAATCAGTTGAACCCCGAGTTGCTCATCGTAAGGTTGATTGACAATCATAGCGTTACTCCTTGTTGAATTCCCACTCACAGCGTCTCCAAAGTAAACTTTATCAGTATATGTTGTGTTTAGCGTAACATAAGTATCTAGGAAAATCAATATGAGTATAACAATCAAAACCGAGTAGCTGATTTATAAACACGGACCACACCGTTTGTTCTAAGGGTATGCCAGAGATACAATGAAAGGGCAACAATGAAGGACATCTGTGATTGGCTTAACCAATACGAGATCAAAAATACTCATGGAGAACTGATGCAGTATGGCAGTATGGAGACACTCTTGAAAAATCGCCGCTACATAGGCGAGTATCTATACTAAGATATTGTATTTCCAAAGGAATTCCTACTATTGTCCCCCAGCCTCTTCGACCGGGTACAAGAGAAATTGGCAAAGAACAAGAATGCCCTAACTCGCCACAAAGCTGAGGACGATTATCCGTTGACAACCGAACTTTTTCGTGACTACTGTGGGGCCTATCTCTGTGGTGAGAGCGGCATCAGTCGCACGGGGAACAATCATTGCTACCCCGATCACCTTTCAGGAAGATGTATACTGATATCTGCTGGACCACGTTTTTTATATGGAAGGACACAGAAAGCATAGGAAGGGAAAAAAGCTGCCAATGGTACATCAGGACATGAGCGGCGCAAGTACTCGCTGGATTTTAGAGTAGATGGAAGCCGTACAATACCTATGGACAAAAGCCGACTCAGTAGAACATACATTCTTCCTGCCAAAAACGGAACCCGCCTTTCCATCGCATGATTCCGTTTGAACGGTATCCCCAATCCGACCACTTGCCGCTGGAAGGCGGCGGGAACCGGAAAATGCTTTTTTCCGGATCTTCCACCAAGGTGACATCACCTTTAGGAGCCAGTACCTCGGTGTGTGGGTTCAAGTCCCATCTTCCGCACCAACAGGCCAGAGCCTGGAGCCAAGTCATGCTCCAGGCTCTTTTTGTCTAAAACAGCAGCCCCCGTCCAAATCAAACTAAAGTGTTCACTATACGCAGCGATCAGGGCTAAAGCCAGAATGTGCTCTGGCTTTTGTTTTTTTCCAGATCAGTGCCTGCATCCACGGGGCCCAAAGTGTTCCCTGTTCCCACCAGCCAGCGGCTGGATCCAATTTATGCTCCGGGCTTTTGCTTTATCCAAAACCTTACATCCATACCCGAATATCCATTTTGGCCATTCTTTCCCGAAAGATTTTATCCTTTCAAAATAACTGCCATCCGCTCTTCATATCTGTACAGACCTGCAGCCTGCTCTCAGCCATCTCATATGTCCGAAATTTGCCGGCAAGTCAGGCTGCACCTGCCATATCCTACACATCTTCATGGAAGGCTTCACTTCAAGCTTTTTTCAGTCTTTCTCAAATCAAATGCTTACATCTTTTACAGGGGATGCTTGTCCGGTTTTCCGTATCCTGTAGCTTTTATCTTGATCGTTCCCGCTTTGCCAGCGTTCTTGACGCACACATGATTTCTTATAGAATAAGCCAATTTTTTGCTTTCTGATGGGGAATTCCCTTGATGATGCATTCCTTCCTTAACCAGCAGAAATATCCGTGTTATAATAGATGAACCGGGCATTAAGAGATACTGCAAAAAGGAGTGGGAACCCGATGCTGAAGCTGGAACATTTTGAATATATGCTGGAAGTATCCAAAACCGGCTCCATCAGCAAAGCCGCCTGTGCTCTTTATATCTCCCAGCCGCATTTGAGCCAGTCTCTAAAGGAGCTGGAGGCCGAGCTGGGCGTTTGTTTGCTGGAACGCAGCAACCGGGGCGCCGTTCTGACTCCCGCCGGCGAGCAGTTTGTAGAATATGCGCGTCAGGTTTTGCAGTTGGTGGAAAAAGCTCAGCACCTTTCAGAGCTGGGGCAAAAATCCTCCCGGCGTTTGGCAGTCTCCAGCATTTACTCTTTTACCATGCTGGACCTGTTTGAATCCTTTATTCAATCGCTGGATTCGTCGTCCATCAACGACTATTACTATGAAGAAATCCCCAACCACAGGATCCCTCAAAAAGTAGCCGAGCATGCCTCAGATCTGGGGCTGATCTATCTGCTTTCCACCACAGAGGATTCTGTCCGGGCACAGCTTGCTCAAATGGGTCTGAATTTTCAGCCGCTCTGCCAGGAACCGCTGTATGCCGTGGTAGGCCGCCATCATCCATTGGCCGGCCGCTCCTCCCTCGCACTGGCTCAGCTGCGGAAATACCCGCTGCTGGTGGAAAAAATCAAAGGAGAGCCTTCTAAAAGCCAGACAGAAGACAACCTCCTGTTTCCCCATTTGTTTGTAAGCAATACAAAAATGCCCATTGTTTTTGATAATAACCGGAGCCTCATGTATTACCTGACAAAATCGGAACGCTGTTTTTCCGTGGGGCAGAAATCTTTGAACCTTTCCAATCCCTTTTATCGCAGCGGCGAACTGGAATATATCCCTGTTTCCGACGCCGGCGTCCATACTATTACGGGTATGATCTGGGACGGCAGCATGCCTGGCTCCCCGCTGCAAAAGCGGTTTATGGAATCTTTGGTCCGTTTCTTTGGGCAGCAGAAGCCCTGGCAGCCATAGCCAAAAGCAATGCCTTCCATAGGCGATCCGTATAAGTCTCCCCCAAGGGCCTATGGTATACTATGGATAAATTCCATAGAGAGCGGAGGCAAAAAACATGAATCTGGCCCAATTCCCGCGCAGACACTATACTCCCTATCAGACTCCTATTGAGTACCTGCCCAGACTGACCCGGCTCCTGGGCGGACCGGATATTTATATCAAACGAGACGACCTGTTGGGGCTGGCGGCGGGAGGAAATAAAACCCGCAAGCTGGAATACCTGATGGCAGACGCACTGGCCAAAGGCTGTGATACGGTGATCACCTGCGGCGCAGTACAATCCAACCACTGCCGGCTTACTTTGGCTGCCGCTGTAAAAGAGGGTTTAAAATGCCATCTGGTCTTGGAAGAGCGGGTGCCCAACAGCTATAATCCGGATGCCAGCGGAAACAACTATCTGTTCCGCCTGCTGGGTGTCGAAGGGATCCGGGTGGTAAAAGGCGGCAGCGACATGATGGGCGAGATGAAGCGCGTGGCGGATGAGCTGGCTGCCCAGGGAAGGATTCCCTACATCATCCCCGGCGGCGGCTCCAATGAGATCGGCGCTCTGGGATATGTTTCCTGCGCGGAAGAAATCCTGACGCAGCTTCATGACATGGATCTGAACATAGACCGCATTGTATGCGCCAGCGGCAGCGCCGGCACCCATGCCGGTCTGGTAGCGGGAATGATCGGCAACAACGCCAATATCCCCGTGGTTGGGATCGGCGTCAACCGCAAAAAAGATATCCAGACCGAGGCGGTCTTTACCCTTGCCAACAAGCTTTTGACCAAGCTGGGCGCCAGAACTGCCGCCGAACCTGCCGATGTGGTGGTGTTTGACGACTACGTCGGACCCGGATACTCTCTCCCCACTCCCGCCATGGTGGAAGCCGTCCAGATGCTCGCCCGGGAGGAAGGGATCCTTCTGGATCCTGTTTACACCGGGAAAGCCATGTCCGGTATGATCGATCTGATTCGCAAAGGGTATTTCCAAAAGGGAGAAAAAGTCCTGTTCGTACATACCGGAGGTTCTCCCGCCCTGTACGCCTATACCGATGTGACCCTCCACGGAGTGCGCTGAAGTATGGTTTCCTGTACAGCAGCCAAAATGGAGTTGCTCTTTGACTCATGTGCTTCTGTTTTTGCGCACCCGGCTGCAGGAATGCCGGTAAACGGGCTTGCCGCAAAACATCACTGTTTGGGTAAAGGGATTCTGAAAAAATATTAAAGGGCTGTTGTAAAATAAAATGTAACAGCAGCCTGCACCAAAAGCCAAAAACAAAAATGAAATCGGCCCTCCAAAGAAGCTGGTCCTGGCTTCCTTTGGGGGCCGATTTTGTGCATTAATTTTGAACAGTTTGTTTTGCAACAGCCTCTTTTTTACATCGCATGCCTTGGCGAAAAGACACACTCTGACCACCGCCGGGGAGTGTAAAAAACTTTGGTTTCTCAGCTTCGGACGAGTAAGATGTTGGCAAAAATGGAATAACGGCAAAGAATATTGCCGGTTTACGTGAGGTGGAGCAAGTGATGCAGGAGTCAGAAAATTCGGTGCCTCTTGAGGGGCGTTGGTATAAAGAAGCTGCTGCAAAATGGAAATGCAATTGCGGCCTGTACAAAGAATGAGAGAGAATCAATGAAAATCGCTCCCCCAAAAGCTGTCTTGACTTCCTTTCGGAGGCCAATTTTCGTGCATCATTTTTTGGACAAGGCCATTTTTAAACAGCTTCTTCCTTGAGTGCCCGGCCAAGGCAAAATCCTGATTTTTCTCAAAAAGATGTGGTGCGGCGGATCTTGATCCGTCGGCCTCAGTACCTTCCGGCTTCGTCAATGGATTTTTTCCGGGGCCTTTCCGGAACCTATTCCTCCGCAAAAATCTGTACCGCCTTCAGCAAGACCCGGCAGTACTTCATCAGGTCATCGGGCGTCAGCAGAGGAATCTTCCATTTTTCCTTTTCTTCCCGGGTAATCAGCAAGGACAGGACGGCGCCGGTATGGGGCTCCAGTCCCGCTCCCCGTACCCGATCATTAAGGTGGTTGCTCATAAAGGTAACGCTGCCGGCGTCCTCACTCACCAAACGGTTGAGCTGGGCCACGATTTCTACCTTTTCCAAGGCGGTCTCCGCTTCTTTCAGCCTGCCAGCCAGCTGGATGATCCGGTCTGCGATCCGGCATGTGGCCTGCTGCAGACTGCCCGGTATGGCTGGCATGGCGTCTTCTTTATATTGGTAGTCCATCTCCAAAGCTTCCAACGCCCGGCAAAGGACCCTTCCCATCCTGCTGTCGTCCAGATCCTTCTGGCTGCGAACCATCATGCAGGGGCGGTCAATCCCGTCTGACCAATCTGTGCGGTAAAATTTACTCTCCACCACAATGGTGGGAAGCATATCCAGGCCTACCCGCTTCATGGCTGCATACTTTTCTCCCAGCATCACATTGCCCTCATAATCTTCGTCAGGGCCAATGCCTCCTCTGGTGGCGTTAAGTACCAGCATGAGGGAAACCGGGATTCCGTCCATCTCCACTACCCCGCAAAGCACGCAGTCCTCCCGGTTTGGCAGGGCACAGCTTTGCAGGCGCAGCTGTCCCCGGGAAGCCTTGGACATACTGTCCATTACCGCCAAAGCGATGGCAGCTTCCAGAGCGCTGGCAGCCTCTCCTGCTCCCTGGCCATAGATCCTGCCCATCGCGTTCACTGCCGCTTCCTGGCAAAGCAGGCCGTCTGCTCCCCGAATCGCCCCCATAAGGCGCTGCTCTGCCGGGGTGATCCCCCGGGCGGCAAAGGCCCGTCCAATCCCTCCCCCGGCCGTGACTACTTCGATCATACCGTTTTCCAGATTTCCTTCCACGGAAACAATGGTGGTATCCAGGGCCAAAGCTTCTTTAAAAAGCGATCCTACAACCGCAAAGCCCGCCGAATCATCCTGCACCATCCCGCCGGCGCTATGGGCGTGCCCTGCTCCCACATGTCCTACCAGCCCCAGCACCCCCTGCTGCCGGTTGGATAACGTAATCTGCATTACAATCACTCCTGTTTCAGTCAAATCTGGTTCCGGCTTCTTCCGTATCCGCTTCTTCCCTCCGGCCACGGGCTGCCGCTTTCTCAAAGACCGTAAAAAAGCTTCGCTGGCAAAGCGACCCATATTCTGAGGCAAATGCTCCCTTTACCTATCTCCACATCCCGCTGTCCAAAGAGCAAACGTCCCGTCCCACCCAGGGATCTTTCGGGAACTTCCTTTCCGGTTTTCTTCCCCGCGTATGTGATCATCTGCCACAGTCCCGTTTGCCTGTTTTTCAGCTCAGTTTGCCCCATATCATAAAAGCTTTTGATGTTTTGGGATTCCAGGTCATGGAGCTGCCGGGTACTCCTCCTCACAAAGACCCTCCGCTTAATGTCTGGTATTTCTCATGGGGCGTTCTCCATAAAAGGGTGTGGACCGTATGCCTCCCTGCACCTTATCCTCGCAATCAATCCGCAGCCAATTCAATGGGACCTGCGTTGCGGCAGCGACCACTAACCGGCTGCTTTTGCACACCCAGACTTCCTTTTCCGGCCCTCTTTGTCCTGCCCTGGTGGTAAGCCGCGCCGTACACCCTATCGTTCTCATTTTTGCAGTTTTAAGGTTTGCGGTATTTCATTTCTTCTGTTCGGTTTATATGGAAAGTATTGACTTTTCAACACATGCCGTTATAATTATAGCAGTATATTACAAATTAGTCCAGCTATTTATCGTCATAATTGACAAATTTATTAAAAATTACGCATCAATTGAAAAGTCAAAATATTATTATTTGAAATTTGATAAGAAAAGCGTGTTATTTCTTCTCCAACCTGGAGAGTGTCCGGCTCTGCACGAAAAGGAGAAATGAAAAATAAAGAAATCGGAGGAGGCTCATTATGACTTACCAGGAAGTATTGGAAAACGCCAAGAGCTGTGTGGGGCCCTACTGCAAAACCTGCCCTGTCTGCAACGGCCTGGCCTGCAAAAATAAAATGCCCGGACCGGGCGCAAAGGGTTCCGGTTCTGTTTTTATCCGCAACTATCAAAAATGGCAGGAGCTGTGCGTTAACATGGATACCATCCATGAAAACGTGCCCATTGATACCCATCTGGAAATTTTCGGGAAGACGCTGGAACTGCCGGTTTTTGCCGCTCCCATCCGTTCCCTGCATCTGCATTACGGCGACAAGCTGGATAACGACGCTTACGACCATCTGCTGATCCCCGGATGCCACAAGGCGGGAATCGCTGCTTTTTGCGGAGACGATAAGGATCCTGTTGTCATGGATAACGCCCTGGACGTCATTGCCGGAGAAGGAGGCGTGGGCATCCCCACTCTGACCCCCTGGCGGGTGGATGAAGATCTGCTGTCCCGGAAGCTGAAAAAAATCAACGAGACCCGTCCCATGGCGGCTTCCATTGCCATTGACGCGGCAGGTCTCCCCTTCTTTACCAATATTCAGTCCTACAGCGTGGCCGAGCTGCGGGAAGTCATCTCCCGCACCGAGGTGCCTTTCATTCTTAAGGGCGTCATGACCGTTCAGGGCGCTCAAAAGGCCGTTGAGGCCGGCGCCGCGGGAATCGTGGTTTCCAACCACGGCGGACGGGTGCTGGATCAGTGTCCCGCCACCGCCGAAGTCCTTCCTGCCATTGCAGACGCCGTGGGCGGCAAGATTAAGATCTTCGTGGATGGCGGTATCCGCACCGGCATCGACATCTTCAAGGCCCTGGCCCTGGGCGCCGATGCCGTTCTGATCGGACGGCCCTTTATCAATGTCACCTATGGCGGCGGAGAAGAGGGAATCCGCCTGTATGTGGAAAAGCTGACCGACGAACTGCGCAACACCATGCTCATGTGCGGTGCGGCCAAGCTTTCCGATATCCGGCGTTCCATGCTTTTTGGTTTCTGATTTTCCGGGAAGTAAGGCTTTCTTAAGCCTTTTTCATAACAACAAGCGGATCATGCCCGGAGGGGGCGCCCCCCTCCGGTTTTGCCCCTTACGCCCGGTCCCCGGCGCCTCCTGCAGGCTTTGGTCAGGAGTTCCTGCGGTCTGCACCGGCAAAGGACGGCAGCGTGGGGCGGCAACAGAAGGAATCTGACCCATGTACCATCAGGACCCTGTCCGTCCTTCCAGAAGCTGATCGGCTGCAAGTCTTGCCAATCGTCATTCCCCAAACACAGCACTATATTACCACCGGCCGTTTGGTTATCGGCACAGAGAAAGGAGAAAAAAATGTTTGATATTTTGCTGAAAAACGGTAACATCGTCACCGCTGAAAGAGAATTCAAAGGCGACATCGCCATCACCGGCGACAAGATCGCGGAGGTAGCCCCCCACATTGACGGGGAAGCCAAGCGAGTGATCGACATCACCGGCAAGGACGTTATCCCCGGCGTTATTGAGGGACACATCCACTGCATGGGCACCTTTATGGGATGCACCAGCGTCAATGATTTTTATGAGAACAGCATCTCCGGAGCTTTCGGCGGTGTGACCACCTTTATGGATTTCTCCAACTCCAAAGCCGGCACTCCCATTGCGGATTCTTCCCAGGAAAAGCTGGAAATGATGAGCATGTCCGCCATCAACTATACCCTGCACCCCAAATTCATTGAGGGTGCTCCCGACCCGCTGTCGGAGATTCCCAAGCTGGTGGAAATGGGCCTGCCCACCTTCAAGCTGTATATGACCTACCGGAAGAGCGGCACCATGTGCAGCGACGAAATGCTGCTGAAGGCTTTTGCAGCAGCAAAGGAATGCGGCGCTCTGCCCCTGCTCCACTGCGAAAGCGATACCATCGCCCAATACAATATCGATCAGCTGATGGCGTCCGGACAGCCCCTGAAATGGGCGCATTTCCCCCTGACCAAGCCTCAGTTCTGCGAAGCAGAAGCTTTCTCCAGAGCCTATTATTACGCCAGAACGGTGGATTGCGCCATCCTGGCGGTACATACCACGGTGCGGGATGCCTTTGATCTGGCCCGGAAGGCTCATGAAGAGGACGACTTCCCCATGTATGTGGAAACCTGCCCTCAGTACGTCACCAATTTCCAGGATGAATACAGCCGCAAGGACGGACATCTGATCCTGGTATCCCCGCCGCTGCGCAGCCGTGAAAACGCCCAGTACATCTGGAAGGCCATGGCGGACGGCACCGTCAGCATCATCGGAACCGATGACTGCAACTACTCCAAGGTGGACAAGGAACGTTTCCTGGAAAAGGACGCCAACGGAGACTTTATTCAGGACTTCCAGAAGGTGGTCAACGGCAACCCCGGCATGGAGCTGCGTCTGCCCATCCTCCTCAGCGAAGGTGTCGCCACAGGGCGTCTCACCATGACCCGTCTGGTACAGCTGACCTCCGCCAACATCGCCAAGGTCTACGGCTGCTATCCCCAGAAGGGCACAATCCAGAAGATGGCGGACGCCGACCTGGCCATCATCGACCGGAACAAGTCCTGGGTCGTTTCCCAGGATGTCCTCCACAACAACATGGATTACTGCCCCCTGGCCGGCAAGTCTCTCCAGGGCAAAGTAGAGATGACCATCTGCAACGGCAAGATCATCGTGGAAGGGGATTCCTTCTACGGCAAGCGCAATGAAGGCCACTTTGTAAAGCGGAGCATTGATCCCAAGATGCTCCAGCGTTACTCCGCCCTCCAGGAATAAGAAATTCCCAACCTCTGTTTTCAAAACGAAGGGGATGCCCCCGGCAGTCGGTCTGACTGCCGGGGGCATCCCCTTTATATAACGCCTCCAGCTTTGACAGCTGAAGTGTAAAAGCTTAAGTTTCCGGTGCCGGACAACGGCTTGCAGCATGCTGTTTAGGCAGCCCCCTCCGAGCCAAAGCGGCTGCCTGCTTGCAGAAGGTAGGGTAAGTACCGCAAACAAGACCGTCTTGAGACATACGGAATTTTTCCTTTTGTATCTCTTGCACCACAGCCCTTAAACAGACAATCACAGTTTTAATGTCAGCCGAACATCATCCTAAGATTGCTCTTAACAGCGCTCTTCGTTCAAAGCTTGCAGCGAAAGCTTTTTCAGAAGATCTTCACCGGCAAAACTGCCCCCATCAACAAAAAGCGGAGAGGCTTACAGGCCTCTCCGCTTTTGTTTTTAGAGAATTATTCGCACAGGTCAGACAGTTTAATGTCCGTTACAAACATGTGGCTCACCGCATGGGTGATGGCAAAGGACGGCTTGGCGTTCATAATGGCATTCTGCGGGGTAACGCCGCAGGCCCAGAAAACAGGAGTCTCGTTTTCCTTAATGGTAACTGCCTCGCCGTAATCCGGCTTGCTCAGATCCTTGATGCCAATGCGCTCAGGATGTCCGATATGAATGGGCGCTCCGTGAGCCTTGGGGAAACGGCTGGTCATGGTGACCGTTTTGGGGATCAAAGCATCGGGAATGGGGATCATGCTCACCACAGTGGGGCCGTGGAACATTCCCGCAGGCTGGGCGGGAATATTGGTGATGTACAGCGGCTTGCTCTTTCCCTCTTCCATATGGCGCAGAGGGATCCCCGATTCAGCCAGAGAGGGCTCAAAGGAGATGCCGCATCCCAACAGGAACGCCACCAGATCCTCTCTCCAGAAATCTTTGACATTGTTGAAATTTCCCACCAGCTTGCCGTTTTCCCAGACGGAATACTTGGCCAGGTCGGTGGTGTAATCGGAACCGGGCGCGGCAGTTTTGAATTCCTTGCCGCCGATCTCGGTTACATCAATAACCGGGCAGGACTTGGGGTTGCGGTTGGCAAAGAGCATAAAATCAAAGGCATATTCCTTGGGCAGGACCACCAGGTTGCCCTGGGAGTAGCCGGCGCTCATTCCGAAAGATTCCCAGGTAACTTCCTCTCTGCGGATGGCCATCCGCACTTCCTGAGGACTCATATTGGTATATTTGGAGTTATCCAGCATGAAAAAACCTCCCTTGCGTAATTTATATCTCCTGTGTCAGATCAAAGGGAAGCGTCATCCGCACCCATGGCTTCGCGCTGGGCTATAACGTTCTCCGCGTGCTTGCAGCGGATGGAAGAGATGACATAAAACGCAATGATCAAAGCGGCAGAAGCACCCCACATAATGGGAGTAAAGCCTCTCATGTTCAGGTAGATGGCGAAGGCCAGGGTACCCATGCAGATGACCATGAACGCGGTAAGAACGGGCTTGCTCATATGGAAACGGGAAGCCTCCCACTTTTCAGGGAACTTCTTGATTACGTAAAGCAGTCCGATGTTGGGCAGGATACGGGTCACGTTGGTAACAGCGGCGGCCATTTTATTGATCATGGTCATGTCCATGCCGGTGACGCTGGGAATGATGCTCAGAAGATAAACGCAAATCATGAAGATGTAGGGAACGCCGTAGCGGTTGGTCTTGCACATGGCCTCAGGGAACCAGCCCTCCTGGCTGCACCGAACCAGACCCACGCAGGAATGGGCAAAACGTCCGTTAACGGTGGTAACAAGTGCCATGATGCAGGCGCCGATAATAAAGATCAGGTAGCTCTCACCGGGATAAATAGCACGGGCAACAGCGGTGAGGGGCTTGTTGACAACTTCGGGCAGAGGCACCACGCCGGCAGCAACCACAGAAACAGCGGCAAACAGAGTGATGCAGCAGAGAACGACCAGCATATTGCATTTAAAGATATTCTTATGGGGATCCTCCAGCCGCTCGCCGGCATCAACCACCCAGATGGCACTGCTGACACCGAAGACCAGGGTCGCTACCGCCTCCAGCATACCATCCGCGCCGTTGGGGAGCATCTGAGCGGGAGTAAAGACATCCCAGTTAACCTTGGGAACACCCAGCACCAGGAAGGAAACCCAGCCTACCGCCATGACGATGTTGAGGATGGTCTGGGCCTTAACCACAGACTTCTGGTCCATCAGGTTAAGCAGGAAGAAAACGGTGAGAATGATAATGGTCCATACCCGGAAATTGAAGATGGGCAGCAGATCCTCCATATATGTGCCGAAGGAAGAAGCCGCAAAGCTGATGGTAATGGACGTAAAGAAGAAAAGGTAGCTGTAAAAGCCGCCCATTTTGGGGCTGATGAGGTAGGAATAGTAGTAGCTGCCGCTGGTCTTGGGCATGATAGACGCCGCAATCAGCTGGGGAGCTACCGTAAGGAGAAAAGCGAAGCCTGCCAGCAGGTAGGCAATCCATACGCCGGTTCCCGTAAAGCCCATGCAGATGCCGGTGGAAGTAATAACAACACCGCCTATGCACAGACCCATGGACTGGGAAAACATTTCCTTAAAGGTAAGTTTCGAGCTTGTTTTGGACGCAGTAGAACTTGCCATAATGATATCCTCCTTGTTCTTGGCCTGCATTTTGGATGGAAAATCATCATAGCCGGATGCGCGGTTTTATAATGCAATTTAAGCATAACACGGAAAGTGTTCTTGTCAATATCGCAAAACCAAACAAAATTAATACGAATCATTGTTGCTTTTTGCGCACGAAATTTATCAATTTTTAAACTAAATTATTGAAAAAGCTAAATAGATGCGTATAAATTTTTTGATTGCTTTGGATGTTAGGGAGCATTGATTTCGCCAATTATGGATATTTTTTCAAAGTCCCCGTTTTTTCCCGGGCAGCATCTGATGCAGGATTTATTTTTGTTTCTTTCTTGTTATAATAGCAAATTATTATAACAAAATATTGGGCAGGAGGTCCCCGGATTTCTTTTTATGCCTGGCGTCCCAAATGTCGTGGGGATTTTATCTTTTACTTTTCCGCCAAAAAACCAAAATGATTTTTAAAACTAAAATAGTGTGTGTAAACATTAACCAGATTATGGTGGATCGATTTAAAATTCCGTTCAAAAAAAGCGGACTTTTTGAATTTAATGTTTAAAAGTTATTGACAAATTTTGAACTTGACTATAAACTAAAAAGACTTCGTGACCATGCATCATAAGGTGATTTATGGCTGGACACGCTGTTTTATAATGCAAAATTTATTTCGGCTTCTGCCGAAGAGGGAGGTATGTACGTTAAAGGGGTGGGCCGCATGATCCGCAAGCAGCTTCTGTAAAGAGATATCCGTCGCTTTTCTGCGGAATGGCTCTGTTGCCAGGAGCCGGCGGCGTCTGTTGAAAGGATCAAATGGGGAAATATCCATTATACAAAATCGCGCCGGATTTGGCGTCGGAACCAAACGCAGTAAACGTAACAAAGTATGCAGCTTCGTCTTTCCAACGGATAAAGTATTGTTTGCTTTTGGTGCGGTACGGATCCGGCAGTTTAATAAATCGGCACGATGTTTTGGGCATGGGCGGCGTTCTGTTTCCGTCCGTATTTTCTGCCAGCGGGCAAGATCTTGTCTTTCTACGGGTGTTCATATTGGGCCAGCAGCGCCCGCACCCAGCTGTACTCTCTGGACTTGCCCGCGCTCACATCCCTGCCTGTTCTGTGTTTGGGTCCGGAGGCGCTATGCCCTCCGGACCTTTTGTTTATTTTAATATTGTCAATCCGGCAGATTTGTCCTATACTGATACCCGTTATTGGTGTTTCAGGAGGTTGTTGCATATGAAAAGAAAGGCCCTGCGGGCCGCTTTCCCCTATACCCTTCCCATCCTTACCGGTTTTCTTTTTCTGGGAACGGCCTACGGCATCTATATGAGGGGCCTGGGCTTTTCCTTCCTGTACCCCATGCTGATGAGCCTTACCATTTTTGCGGGATCCATGGAATTTGTTACCGCCAGCCTGCTGCTGGGAAGCTTCCATCCCCTTCAGGCGTTTCTCCTGACTTTGATGGTCAATGCCCGGCATCTGTTTTATGGGGTCTCCATGCTGGAGAAATTCCGGGGGACCGGGAAAAAGAAATGGTACCTTATCTTCGGGATGTGTGATGAGTCTTTTTCTGTCAACTGCGCCGCCAAGATCCCGGAGGATGTGGACCCGGGATGGTTTATGTTTTTTGTGACGTTGCTCAATCATTTTTACTGGTTTGCAGGAGCCACTCTGGGCGGTTTGGTGGGCGGTCTCATTCAAGTGGAAATTCCCGGGATTGATTTCGTGATGACCGCCCTGTTTGTGGTGATTTTTCTGGAGCAGTGGTCCTCTTCCAGGCAGCATCTGCCCGGATTGGCAGGGCTGGCCGCCTCTGCCGTCTGCCTGACCGTTCTGGGACCCGATCATTTTATCCTGCCCGCCATGGCGGCCATCGTGGGGCTTCTGTCCCTGCTGCGGGGCAGACTGGAAAAGGAGGGCCAGGCATGACAGGAATGACCATTTCTCAACAGATCCTTACGGTGGCTGCTGTAATCGCAGGCACTATGCTGACCCGCTTTCTGCCCTTTCTGCTTTTCCCCGCCGATAAACCTTTGCCGGATTATATCCGTTATCTGGGCAATGTGCTTCCCGCCGCCGTTACCGGCCTGCTGGTGGTGTACTGCCTGCGGGGTGTATCCTGGACCTGCTTTCCCTACGGCAGCGCTGAAATTCTCTCAGTCGTTTCCATCGTTCTTCTGCACCGGTGGAAGCACAATATGTTTCTGTCCATTGCTGGAGGTACGGCACTTTATATGATGCTGATCCGCCTTTTGGCATAACAGTGACTGATGATGGAAGGAAGTGATTTCCATGCCTTTTTGCGGAAAAACCCTGGATCTTCTGGTCGAGAACCGCTTCCGTGACAGCCGGGATTGGTACCGGGAGCACCGGGAAGAACTTCGCCGGTATGTGACCCTCCCCATGCTGGAGCTGGCGGAACAGCTGGCCCCCGTGGTGGAGGAGCTGGATCCTCTGGCCGTGTCGGAGCCCCGTCGGGCTCTCTCCCGTATCTGGCGGGATACCCGATTTACCCGGGATAAGACCCTTTTCCGGGAAGTGATGTGGATCGCATTTTCCCGGGATCGGGAGGCGTTTCCCCATGCGCCCTCCCTGTTTTTTGAATTTTCTCCCCAGGGCTGGCGGTATGGCTGCGGGTGGTGGCAGACTCCGCCCCCTATCATGGAGGCGCTGCGCAAACTGGTCCAGGCTGAAGATTTCGCCTGGCTGGAAGCCTGCCGGGCCCTGGAGCAGGCGCCTCTCCCTGTGCAGGTGGAAGGCGCCCGGTATAAGCGTCCCCGCTTCGAGGGATATTCTCCCAGCCAGCGGCTGTGGCTGGAACAGCGGACCATTTCCTTCCTGTGCGCCAGCGACGATTTTGACTGTCTGTTTTCTTCCCGGCTTCATGAGACGGTATCGGAAGGCTTCCGCGCTCTGGCCCCTGTCTACCTCTGTCTCTGCAAAGCGCAGCAGACAGCCTGATGATCACGGGCCTGTCTGGATAGACCCGGTAGCTTTTCGAGGGAAGGACTGCGGTTATAAGCCTCTCCTGACACGCGGCCTTTTGTTTCATGGTTCACTCAGGGATTGATCCGTTGCCTCAGGAGAGCGGCTGCCCGTTTTTGCCATTCCTTCCGGCCTTTGGATAGCGGATGAAGTCATAGGTTTTCCTGTGCCCTGTCACCCCTTTCAGCCTTTCTGTTTTCAGATGATCCCCGCAGCAGCTGCTGCGGGGATCATTTTTCGTCTTAATTTGACAAAAGCCACCGCCTGCTTTTATACTGAAATCAATGCCCACTGCCGGGTTGGAAAGATCAGAAAGACTCCGGCAAAAGCAGTGTGTCACACCGCCCTGTCTTCCCCCTTTGCCGCCCGCGCAGCCTTTGGCCGGCTGTTTCAGGGAATGGAGCAGGGCAATGGAACTTTTGTCTGTCAGGCCGCATGACGCCGGAAAAGCGTCCGGGCTGCAGACCGATCCCCTTTTTCTGAGGAGGCCGATATGTGGTTTTATGTCCTCAAACGTATAGCGGCAGCAATTTTGACCCTCTTTGTGGTCATCACGCTGACATTTTTTCTGATGTTTCTCATTCCCGGCGGCCCTTTTGAATCGGAAAAATCCGTTTCCCCCTCCACCCTTGCAGCATTGGAGGCCCGATATGGTCTTGACCAGCCTGTTGCCGTACAGTACCGCAACTATCTGGCTGGGCTGCTGCGGGGGGACCTGGGCCCTTCTTTGAAACAGCGGGGCCGTATGGTATCGGAGATTATTGCCCAGGGGTTCCCCGCCTCCGCCCGCATCGGCGGCGCAGCAGTATCTGCGGCCGTCTGTGCCGGAATTCTGCTGGGAACAGTGTCCGCCCGGTTTCGGGATCGCTGGCCGGATCGGTTGATCTCGGCGGCTGCGGCAGCGGGGATCTCGGCTCCCGGGTTTGTGCTGACCACGGTCCTGATGGTGGTCTTTGGGGTAAAACTGAGGCTTCTGCCCACCATGGGGCTTTCCTCCCCGGCTCATTATATCCTTCCAGTCCTCTCTCTGGCAGTATATCCGGCCTCCTATCTGTGCCGGCTCATCCGTGCTTCTCTGCTGGAAACGCTGGAGCAGGAATATTTGCGCACGGCTGCCGCCAACGGCCTGAGTCCTGCCCGGATCCTTTTTCGCCATGCTCTGCGCAATGCCCTGCTGCCGGCCATTGCATATCTTGGTCCCCTGTTGGCCTATACCCTGACCGGCAGCTTCGTGGTAGAAAAGATCCTTACCATTCCCGGGCTGGGCAGCGAACTGATCCGCGCTATTTCCAGCCGGGATTATCCCCTGATCATGGGGACCACGATTTTCCTGGCTTCTTTGATGGTCCTGATGAATCTGCTTTCCGACCTGCTGTCACGGCTGGTGGATCCCAGGATCCGTTTAAAATAGGTTGCCTGTTCAAGGAGGTGTGTTGATGGCTCCGGTTGTTCCCGACTACACGGAGGAGGACTTTCGCCCCATTCTCCGGGATGAAAATTCCTGCCCAGCCCATACTTCGTGGGACCCCTCACTTTCTTCCTCCGGCACAGGGCAAAACGGCAGGAAGACCGGAGTGGCCCGGCTGTTCTGTAACCGGGGGGCCATGGCCGGTCTGATTCTCATTCTCCTCATTCTGGGGGCAGCCTTTTTGCTCCCGCCTTTTTATCCCTACACCTATGACGAGCAGCTTCGGGGAAGTGAGAATCTCCGCCCCATGGAATACTCTTCCCGGGAACTGGAACGCCTTGCTGCCGGAGAGACGATTTTTCCTCATCTGCTGGGCACCGACAATTTGGGCCGTGACCTGGCCGCCCGGCTGATGACCGGCGCTCAGATCTCCCTTTCGGTGGGAATCTCAGCCGGCATTCTGGTGCTGGTAATCGGCTCGGTATATGGGGCGGTGGCCGGATTTCTGGGAGGCACCGCGGATCTGGTGATGATGCGGGTGGTGGATCTTCTCTATTCCATTCCCGACATCCTCATCGTTATCCTTCTGTCGGTTACTTTAAAACATCCTCTCGCCTATCTTGCGGCCCATGTTCCCGCTTTCCGGTGGATCGAAAGCCTGGGGGTAGGGCTGGTTTGTGTATTTTTGGTTTTCGGCCTGCTGTATTGGGTAGGCACTGCCCGCATCATCCGGGCTCAGGTCCTCTCTCTCCGGGAGCGCCCCTACATTACCGCGGCCCGGGCGCTGGGGGCCAGCCGCCGCCGGATCATTTTCCGGCACCTGCTGCCCAACTGTGCCGGTACCCTGGCGGTTACCGCCGCTCTCCAGATCCCTGCCGCTATTTTCACCGAAAGCTATCTCAGCTTTATGGGACTGGGAGTGGCTGCCCCCCTGCCCAGCCTGGGCTCCATGGCAGCCCAGGCTCTGGATGGTATCTATTCCTATCCAAGCCGTCTCCTGGCCCCTTCCCTCCTGATTACTGTCATCATTCTGGCTTTTCATCTATTGGCCGACGGCCTGCAGGATGCCCTGGACCCCCGGAGCAACCGCTGAAAGGAGATTGTTTATGGAAAACTCCCTCCTGCTGGAGCTGTGCGATCTTTGGGTCTCCTTTTCCGGGCCGGAAGGAGAAGTCCAGGCCCTGCGGGGTCTGAGCCTCGCCATGGCCCCCGGAGAAATCCTGGGGCTGGTGGGAGAATCGGGATCCGGCAAATCCACTGCCGCTTGTGCTGTTCCGGGAATGCTCCCGCCTTCCGGCCGCATCGTTCAGGGGAAGATTTTCCTGAACGGGCAGGAGTTGACCGCCCTCTCCCCCAGGCAGCTGGCACGGGTACGCGGGCGGGAGATTGGCATGATTTTCCAGGACCCTTTTGCTTCCCTGGACCCTCTGTACACAGTGGGCAGCCAGCTGTGCGAAGTGATCCGCTGCCATGATGGATGCGACAAGGTTCACGCCATGGAGAGGGGGCAAGAACTGCTGAAAGCCGTCGGCATCCCCGATCCCCAGCGGCAGATGAGGCTCTATCCCCACCAGCTTTCCGGTGGTCTCTGCCAGCGGGTCATGATCGCGCTGGCCCTGGCCGGCCGTCCCCGGCTCCTCATTGCTGATGAAGCCACCAGCGCCCTGGACGTTACCACCCAGGCCCAGATTCTGGAACTGCTGTCCCAGCTGCGCCGGGAACTGGGAATGGGAATCCTCCTGATCACCCACGATTTGCGGATCACTGCCCGGATTTGTGACCGCGTCGCGGTGCTGTACGGGGGAAGGCTGGCAGAATGCGGCCCTGCCAAAGAAATTTTATCCTGTCCCACGCATCCATACAGTCGTGCTTTGCTCCGCTGTATCCCCGCCCTGACAGCCCATTCCCCGCAGCGTCCGGCTTTTATTCCCGGGCAGCCTCCGGATCCTTTCCATCCCCCGGCAGGGTGCGCCTTTGCAGAACGCTGCCCCCATGCCATGAAAATCTGTCTGTACCGGCAGCCTCCTCTTGGATCTGAATCTCCAAGCCACATGACCGCCTGTTGGCTCATGGAACGGGGCGCAGGAACCGGCACCGCAGTACCCAACCATTCTTGCTCTCAGATCTGAGGCCTTTACTGGTCCAAAGACTCCGGGGAACCCAAAATCTGTTATTCTTCTCCATAAACTCCATTCACCGGCATGGCAGAAAACTTCTTTCCCCAGCCGGAACGCAGATATCCTATACAAAAGGAGGCGGTTGGAACGGCCCCCCTCTTGGAAGTACAAAATTTGAAAAAATATTTTTTTACCGGAAGCCGGGTCCATGGGCAGTGTCTGAAAGCCGTAGACGGAATCTCCTTTACCCTCTCTCCCGGAGAAACTCTGGGGCTGGCGGGAGAATCGGGGTGCGGCAAAACCACTGCGGGACTGGCCCTGCTCCGTCTCATCGAACCTACCGACGGGCGCCTGCTTTATGAAGGCCACCCTTATTTTGGACCCGGGACTGAAAAAAGGCGTTGGTCCCGAAAGGAACTGCTTTTTTACCGCGGACGGATGCAGATGATTTTTCAGGATTCCTCCCTGTCTTTGGATCCCCGAATGACCGCCGGGGAAATTGTGGGCGAAGCTTTGGATATCCACCGGTTAACCGGATCCAGGCAGGAACGGCAGGACCGAATCGCTGCTCTGCTGGAATTGGCCGGCTTGGACAAAAGCTGCAGGCAGCGTTATCCCCACCAGCTTTCCGGCGGACAGCGTCAGCGGGTAGGGATTGCCCGGGCTTTGGCGGTGCAGCCCCGGTTTATCGTCTGTGACGAACCGGTATCGTCCCTGGATGCCTCGGTACAGGGACAGGTTTTGGGGACCCTTCTGGACCTGCAGCAGCAGCTGGGCATCAGTTATCTCATGATTTCTCACGATCTGGGGGCATTGTCCCAGATTTGCCACCGGTTTGCCGTCATGTATTTGGGGCGGATCGTGGAATCTGCCTCCCGCTCTTCACTGCTGGCCCGACCTGCACATCCCTATACCCGAAGCCTGCTGGCAGCTGCCGGCATGGAATTTTCCTCCTGCCGACACAGTTGCCTTCTGCCGGGTGAGATTCCCAGTCCCCTGTCGCCTCCATCCGGATGTCCTCTTCATCCCCGATGCCCCCGGTCCGCTGCCCTGTGTTCTTCCATCCGTCCGGAACTGGTGGAAGTCTCTCCGGGGCACTGGGTGGCCTGTCATTTTCCCTTGACACAATAAGCTTTGTTTTATTTACCTATCGGCTTTCTGAAAAGTTAAAATTTTTATCTTTTTCTGCAGGGAGCGGTGTTTGCTGCATTAAAAGCGCTGAAAGCCCCAAAGGATTCCTGTGCTTTTGCCTTATAGCCCGCACTTCCTGAAAAAATCTGTGCATTTCTTTGTTTTCACAAACGTCCTAAAATTAAAATGACTTGCATCTTTTTTGCACAAAAGATATAATTTGCCTGAGAAAAAAAGCAGGATCAGGCTTAGAAAGGAGCTTCTCCCGGATCTCCAGTATCTTTTGCGGTGTACCCCGGCACATCTGTGTGATATTTCTAAAGATGACAGCCGTTTTCCGCATTTGAGAAATTGCGCCGGTTTTGTTTTGATTCCATTCAGGAGGTAGTAATATGATGAAATGTTTCGCCTTGTCAATGGCACTGGCCATGGTCTTCATGAGCCTGGCAGGATGCAGCGCCGCCGGCAATCCCGGTAGTGAAAGCAGCACACCGGAGGAAGCCCTTTCTCAGCCCCTCAGCGTTTGCGTGGGTCCCGACCCCGATACCATCGACCCAGCCCTCAACACCGCCATTGACGGCGGGACTCTGGTGATCCATGGTTTTGAAGGTCTTTATGCTCTGGACGAAAGCGGCCAGCCGGTTCCCGCCCAGGCCGAAAGCTGCGATATCAGCCAGGACGGGCTTACCTATACCTTTCATCTTCGGGAAAATCTTATGTGGAGCGATGGAACCCCCCTTACCGCAGAGGACTTTGTCTGGAGCTGGCAGCGAGTGGTAGACCCTGCCACCGCGGCGGACTACAGCTACATTTTTTCCGTCATTGACGGATACTCCCAGGCCATAGGAACCTATGACCAGGAAGGGAATCCGGTGACGCCTCCTGACCCTTCCCAGCTGGCCGTACGTGCTTTGGACGACCGCACCCTGGAGGTGCGGCTGGCCTCGGTCACTCCATATTTTCTGGAGCTCACCGCCTTCCCCATTTTTGTTCCGGTCCCCCGCCATATCATTGAGGCGCAGGGAGAAGCCTGGGCTCTCTCTCCTGAAACATACATCGGCAACGGTCCCTACCGGATGACCGAATGGGTCCCCGGATCTCATATGACTTTTGTCAAAAACGAGAATTACTGGAATGTGCAGGCTCTGGGACCGGATTCCATCCGATTCAATTTGATTGAAGATGACGTCGCCCAGCTTTCCGCTTTTCAAAATGGTTCCGTTGCGTTCATCGACTCTATTCCCAATGCCGAAATCGATGCCTGGCAGGATAAACCGGAGTACCATCAGCATGGGGAACTGAGTACCTATTACCTCAGCTTCAATGTCAATCAGGAACCCCTGGACGATCCTCTGGTCCGCAAGGCGCTTACCCTGGCCATTGACCGGGAATGGATCTGCACCAACATCGGCAAGGCGGGACAGGTTCCGGCAGGCGGCTTTGTTCCCTATGGCCTCAGCGATGCCGATCCCTCCCAGGAATTCCGGGCAGTGGGCGGAGATTATTATGATCCCTCCGACTACGAAGGGAACCTTGCTCAGGCCCGGCAGCTGCTGGCTGATGCCGGCTATCCCAATGGTGAAGGGCTGCCCGTCATTGACTACATGTACAACGAAGGAACCACCAATCAGCAGATTGCCGAAGCTCTCCAAAGCATGTGGGGCGAACTGGGAGTGGAGCTGAATCTCTCCTTCCAGGAATGGCGGAGCTTTATCAATACCCGCAAAAGTCAGGCTTATTCCATCGCCTGTAACGGCTGGCTGGGCGACTATAACGACCCCATTACCTTTTTGGATATGTGGGTAACCGGCGGCGGCAATAACGATGCCGGTTGGTCCAATCCTCAGTATGATGCACTCATTGAGGAGGTTCGTGCTTCTTCCGACCGGACCAAAAGAATGGAACTGATGCACCAGGCGGAAGATTTGATCTTTGCCGACTCCATGCTCTGTCCCATCTATTACTCGGTGGACACCTATCTCCAGGACGCTGATTTGGAAGGAGTATGGGCTTCTCCGCTGGGATACAAATATTTCATGTACGCGCAATTTAAATAAGCGTACACCTGCGAATGGGGGGGCAACTGCAAAACAGTTTTCCGGAAAGCTGCAAATCCATAGCCGGTGGTTTGCACCAGCCCCCTTTGGGCCTTTTGCCAGCCGAGCCTGTAAGGCTCACAAATTGCACTACCATTGCATGGAGCGCCCCACTGCTATTAAAACAGCGGTGGGGCACTTCTCTTTTATCTCTTCCCATCTTGTACTCTCTGTCCAATGGGCTTGGCAGCATTTCCTTGTTTCGCTCATATCTGTTTTGGGGGCATAACCAAAACTTTTGGAGCCACCGGGACAGCCTGTGGTTTTCCTCTACAACAAAAGCCGATGCTTTTGCGGCAATTCAGCTCAAAAGCACCGGCTTTTTATGGTTTATGGGAAACATTAAAGCCCCGTCCATTCCTCCATGGAAAAACATTCGGGAAAACCGCAGTATGGGTGGTATAAGCAACGGAACAGGCCAGGTCCAACAGAGAAATGGGGGCTACCAAGCAGCCTCGCTGAATACACAACGCACAAAATCAGCCCCAAAGAAAGCGAAACCGCTTCCCTTGAGGGCTGATTTCATTGTTCCCTGTAAAATTCTTTATTCTGATCGCTATTGCATTTTGCAACAGCCTCTCCCCGTAAGCAGAACATCAATCTGCACGGTCTTTCTTTGTGCCGCCTCTGCCCCCAGCCAGACTGTAAGCGCGGATATACCTGCTTTGGAAAAATCCGATGGTTTTAACCCTATGGAAAGACGGTCAATTTTATCTGTGCAGGCAGGCGCCTCCCGGAGGTAAGGGAAAGCATCCGTCGCAGAAATAAAATAGCTGAATAGAACAGACGCCGCAAGGGGGACTTCCAGGATACTTTCCCGCATGGCTTCCTGTTTTCAAGCCCCCTGATGATTTCTTCCTGTTTCTATAAAATCATCACAAAAGTGCCCGCGGTAATGAGCAGTCCACCCAGTACCGCTTTCAAAGTCAGTGGTTCCCGCAGGATGGCAAAGGCCAAAATCAGCGTCAGCACAATGCTGAATTTATCAATGGGAACCACCTTGGCTACCTCGCCGATCTGAATGGCTTTATAATAGCAGATCCATGAAAGCCCTGTGGCCAGTCCCGAAAGCCCCAGAAAGATCCAGCTTCGCCGGCTCAGGAGCGGCAGGCCGCTTTGGGCGCCGGTGGCAAAGACGATCCCCCAAGCCAGAGCCAACACTACCACCGTCCGTAAGGCTGTGGCCAGGTTGGAATTCACATTTTCAATCCCTATTTTTGCCAGAATGGAGGTAAGGCTGGCAAAAACCGCTGATAAAACCGCATAAACCGCCCACATAAGATCACACTTTCTTTTTCCACAGATATCATCCGCACCCGGTATATTTTCACGCCTAACCTGTCTTGAAAATTCTCGCCTGGCAGGCGGGCAGTTCCCCAAATGCAGGTTCACTGCACAGTATTCTTGATAACTTAAGTGCCGGGGCGGGACCGCCGGGACAGGATCGTTTCCTTTTCCCACCAGTTCCGCCCGTTTTCAAAAGAGCATTGTAGTTTTTATTCCATCATGCGGGAAATGCCCGGCGGAGTCTTTTAAATCCCGGAAGGAAGCGCTGCCGCCTATCCCGCGATCCCGCTTCTGACTTTTCCCGCTTTCCGGCAGAGCTTCCCGTCTGTCCCTGTCCCGTTCTTACGAATCTGCATCCTTGGAGAAAAGAATTCCGGATTTTCTTTCCGGCTCTCCTTGTTCCGCAGGATACAGCATCAAATCCCGGCAGGGTTCAGCCTTTGTACCTCCCCTGCGCTCCTGCCAGAAGCTTTCTGCACAGATTGGCGTACATGATTTCGCTCAGGTTATTGGCACTATTTTTATTATTCAGATTGCAGAGGCCATCTGATTCTGGATCGCCATGGTGTTGCCAGGAAATTAGGGATCATCCAGATTCTATAAGCTGATCGCAGCACAAAAAGGATCCCTTAAGTCATCTTAACGGTTCATCGTCAGTCGGCTTAGCCGCAACAAATCCCTTCAAAGGAAAAGTCTCAGGCAAACCCATCTTTGGGTTCAAAGGGAAGAAGTTTCTTTTCAGCAGATACTTCCGGCGGTTACATCCGTCTGGTCCAGCATGATTTTCAGCACTTCCACATCGGTTTGCTTCATGCCTACCCGGCCTACATAGCCCACACTGCGGATGGTATCCTCCACATCTTCCTTTACCAGACCTTCCCCGGGATGGAAGGCCCGTCCCTTCAGGCTCATCTCATAGGCCAGAATGGCTGCGGACAGAGATGCAGCGATTTTGGCGGCACAGGAACTTTTGGCGCCGTCGCAGATAATCCCCCCCGTGTTGCCCAGGGTGTTGGTGATGGTGCGGGCCACCGCGTCATAATCTCCTCCATAGAGGTACATGATCCCTGCACCGGCACCGCAGGCTGCACTTACCGCACCGCAGTAGGCAGAAAGGCTGCCGATATATTTTTTCTGATGGATGGCCACCAGATTGCTCACCACCAACGCGCGGAAAAGCTGTTCCTGGCTGCATCCCCATTCTTTGGCGTACTCCACCACTGGTACCGAAACGGTGATTCCCTGATTTCCGCTGCCGGAATTGATGACGGCCGGGAAGGCGCATCCTCCCATCCGGGCATCTGATGCCGCAGCTGCCCGGGCCCTGGCCCGTACCGATACATCGTTCCCTGCGGTTTCCAGCAGGGTCCGGCCCACCTGGGCTCCATAATCTCCCCGCAGGCCCTCATCGGCCAGAGCGGTGTTGCACCGAACCTGCTGCTCCAGCACCGGCCCCACGTCCTCCATCCGGACTTCATCCGCGAAGGTCAAAATTCCCCGCAAGTCCATCATGGATTTATCGGGCTGTACCTGAGTCCCGGCTTCTTCCTTCTTCTCCTGGCCGCCCTGGAAAATCACCTGTCCGTCCCGGACTATTTGGGTGATGGAGGCATGATGGTTCCGAATGGTAACCGATGCGCTGTGATCGGCGGAAAACACCTCTGCCCGGATATACAGGTTTTCTACACCTTCTTCCAGGAAGCACTGGCAGAATCCCTGGGACAAAAGCTGGCGGGTCTGCTCCAGATGCTCCGGCCGGACCGCACTGAGCACCTCCAAAGACCGGTCGGCATCACCCCCTACCACTCCCAGGGTAGCCGCCACATCGATTCCCCGCATTCCACCGGAATTGGGAACCGTGACGCCTTTGACATTTTTGACGATATTGCCGCTGCAATAGATTTCCATCCGCTGGGGCGCCTCCCCCAGCACAGCCCTGGCTTTGGCCGATGCGTAAGCAATGGCAATGGGTTCTGTACAGCCCAGCGCCGCGATCAGTTCACTTTGCAGGATGGCAAGATAATTGCGGTACAATGCTTCCTTCATATCCGATCTTCTACTTCCTTTCCCTGGTTGGCACAAGACCCTTTCCTGATATCTTTATAATATATCACTGATATGATTAGGTCAAGATGCAGGAGTAGAAATAGGCATCTTGCATTTACAACCGGCGTTTTTTTTGGTATAATCTACACAAATTGCCGCTGCTTTTCGGCTTCCGGAGCGAAGCCGCAGAAAGCTCTTGGAACATCTTGCCAAAGGAGGGGGAGCCTGCCATGTCCCGTGACCGCAGCCTCAAGGACAGTATTTATGATTCTGTGCTGGAAGGGGTCCTGAATTATGAATTCCGTCCCAACCAGATCCTGACAGAGAAAGAACTGGTGGCCAAGTACGGATGCAGCAAATCGCCGGTTCGTGAGGCTCTTCTCAGTCTTTGCAACGACCGGGTCCTGCGCAGCATCCCCCGGTGCGGGTATGAGGTCATCCGCCTGACCATGGAAGATGTGGAGCAGATCCAGGATTTTCGCCGGGTGCTGGAATGCGGGATTCTCCGCAGCTGCTATAAAAAAATAACGCCCCGGCAAATGGAGCGTTTGAGAGCTTTGGATCGGGACTGCAGCGGATCCCGCAATATGTGGGAGCATTGGGAGCAGATCACCGCTTTTCATCTTCAGCTGATGATCTGCTCCCAAAACCAGTACGCCTATACCCAGCTGCAGCGGGCTATGGCGGTGCTTCGCCGGGCCTATGCCCAGTTTTACTGGGACCGGTGGGACGCCACCTCTCCTCCGCTGGACACCCGCAATCATCAGAAGGTCCTGGATTTCCTGGAGGCCGGTGATATCGACCGGGCCACCCAGGCTCTGGAGGACGATCTCAACGACTTTGGGGAGGTAAAGGGTCCCTGATTTCCCGGACCTTCCGGCAAATTACTTGCGGCAGGCCACAGCCTCAATTTCCACCAGCGCGCCCTTGGGCAGAGCCGCTACCTGGAAAGCAGCGCGGGCCGGGAAAGGCTCCTGGAAGTATTCGCCGTAGATGCGGTTCATCTCTCCAAAATTGGCAATATCGCTGAGAAATACCGTGGTCTTGACCACATCTGCCATGGTGCAGCCGGCTTCCTCCAGAATCGCCTTAAGGTTCTCCAGGGAGCACTTGGTCTGCCCCTGGATATCCTGGGAAGCAAAGTCACCGGTAGCAGGGTCTACCGGAAGCTGACCCGAAACAAAAATCATTTCCCCCTGGGCCGCAATGCCCTGGGAATAAGGCCCGATGGCTGCGGGAGCTTTGGAAGTGGCAATGGCTTTTTTCATGAGAAACTCTCCTTTTCATGTTGTTCCTTGGGGCTGCAAACGCCTCACGGCTGCAGCGTTCCCCTTCCATGATATGCTTTTTCCCCATGATAAGTCAAGATTATTATTGCGATAAAAAAATTATTTGTTTTGGCTTTGCCGCCCCTGAACCCTCTTTTGTTGCGGCACGGGGCGCTTTTGTTCCTCAAAACAACAGGCCCATGAACGGGCCAAAGGAGGCGGAGCTTTTGCATCCCATTCTTCAGCAGTATATGATCCTGGCACGGTTTCTGGGCGAAGTCCTGGGGCCGGAATATGAAATCACCCTCCACGATCTTTCTTCTTCCCGGCAATCTGTTGCCGCCATTGTCAACGGCCATATCAGCGGACGCACCGTAGGCGCGCCTCTCACCGACCTGGCCCTTCGTTTTGTCAAGGACAAGGTCTATGAGGAATCCGATTATCAGGTAGGATACCGGGGCGTGTCGGAAAAAAATTCTGCCATTCGCTCTTCCACCATGTTTATCAAGGACGAGACCGGCGCCCTCATCGGCATGCTGTGCATCAACCACGATACCAGTAAATGCCGGGATCTTCTGGATGATCTGGCCCGATTGTTCCGTCTGGATCCTGCTGAAACCTTCTGTCCCGATTTTTCTCCTGCATCCCTGCAGGATAATATCGAGACCTTTTCCAATTCCATCTCTGACCTGGTTTCCTCCACCCTGCGCACGGTTCTGGACGATCCCTCCATCCCCAAGGAACGGCTCACCCAGGAAGAAAAGCTGGAAATCGTGGATGCCCTGAACCAAAAGGGAGTCTTCCTCCTTAAAGGGGCAGTCAGCGAGGTGGCGGAGCAACTTTGTTCCTCTGAAGCCAGCATCTACCGCTATCTGAGCAAACTGAACAAGAACGGTAAATAAGCGCACCCCGATGGGAAGCTGTCGGGAATCTGCACAAAGGGCCCGGACGTCTGTGACGTCCGGGCCCTTTTGAGATGATTTTTATCAGCCGGCCCATCCAGTGGATGGCACTGCTATGTTGCAGACAGCGCCGCAACACAGGATGAAGCCGAAGGAGCGCAGGGTATGGCTACCGTTCCTCCCGGAAATAGGCATTTCCCAGCGCCTTGGGGGCCTGGTTCTCGGCCTTCTTGCCCATGGTGATAAAGACCAGCACCACAATGGTAAAAAAGTAGGGCAGCATATCCAAAAACTGGGACGCAATCACTACTTTCCGGCCGAAAAGGCTCATATCCAGGTTCTGTACCACAAAGGAAAGGCCCCGGAGCGCGCCGAAAAAGTAGGCGCCAAAAATAGCTTTGAGGGGATTCCAGGTGGAGAAGATCACCAGCGCCACCGCAATCCACCCGATCCCCGCAGTGATCTCATCCTGCCACCGGGGAACGAAAACCAGGGACAGATAGGCCCCGCCCAGGCCGCATAAAAAGCCTCCGGCCAGGATGTGCAGATATTTGCAGCCGGTTACGTTGATGCCGGAAGCATCGGCGGCGCCGGGGTTCTCCCCCACCGCCCGCATATTCAGTCCCATGGTGGTCTTGTTCATATACAGCCACAGCAGAACCGCCAGCAGCAGCGCCACCGTCACGTAAGGGCTCTGTTGAAACAGCATTTTCCCGACGATGGGAATATCGGCCAGCACCGGAATGGTCCGCACCGAAAAAGCCTCCTGGATGGAGGCAGGCAGGCTGACCCCCACCATGCTCTTGCCCAAAAACGAGGACAGGCCGGTGCCGAAGGTGGTCAGCACCAAACCGGTAACGGTCTGGTTGCCCTGAAGGGTGACTGTTACAATGGCATACAGCAGCGCGCCAAAGGCTCCCGAAAAACCGGCGGCCAGCAACGCCAGCAGCGGATTCCCGGAGGAAAGGCCTGTCATGTATCCGGCCACGGCTCCCATGAGCATCATGCCTTCCACTCCCAGGTTCAGGTGGCCCACTTTTTCACACAGGATCCCGCCCAGGGTACCAAAAAGGATGGGAGTGCCCATCTGGGCGGTGGTCTGGAGATAAAGCTCCAGAGAGGGAATAAAGCTGTTCATGCCCCTGCCTCCTTTCCTGCCGGTTTGGCCTGACGGACAAAATGGACCTTATACCGGACAAAGAACTCACTGCCCAGAACAAAAAACAGAATAATACCCTGAATAATGTCCGCCATGGCCGAGGGGATCTGCATGGCGGTCTGGAGATAGGAGCCGCCCTGGAGAAGCATGGCAAAGAAGAAGCTGACCGCCACAATGGCGGGAGGATTGAGCCGGGCCAGCCAGGCGGTGATGACGGCGGTAAAGCCCAGCCCGCCTGAAAGGGTGGCGGACAGGGACCGCTCAATGGCGGAGGCCTGCATCATACCTGCCAGACCGCAAAGGCCTCCGGAAAGAAGCACCGCTGTCAGGGTGATGCGGGTGGGGCTCATTCCGGCATACCGGGCGGTGGAGACGCTCTCTCCCAGAACGGCGATTTCGTACCCCAGCTTGGAGCGCCGGAACAGCAGCCATACCAGAACCGCCGCCGCCAGGGCGATGATCCATCCCATATGTACCCCAAACACCTTGGGCAGCACCGCGTAGTCGCCGAATTTAGGCATTTTGGGGAAGCCGCTGGCCTTGGGGTCCTTCCAGGGGCCGTATTGCAGGTAGGTGACAAACTTGATGGCAATATAGTTGAGCATCAGGGTCACCAGGGTCTCACTGGTACCGAAGCGGCTTTTCAGCACCGCCGGGATCAGGGCCCACAGGCCGCCCATCAGCATTCCCCCCGCCATCATCACAGGCAGCATCACGGGAGCGGGGAGAGCAGGCAGATTAAAGACCAGCCAGGCCGCCCCCAGGGCGCCCAGATAAAACTGGCCTTCTGCGCCGATATTCCAGAATTTCATTTTGAAGGCCACTGCGCTGCCCAGGGAGAGGGTCACCAGGGGAATGGCCTTATTGATGGTTTCCTGGAAGCGGTAGAGGGTCATGGTGGACCCTTCCAGCATCTTGTAAAAGACCACAAAGGGATTATAGCCCAACAGCGCCATAATGACTCCGGTGCAGACCAGGGCCATCAGGACTGCGCCCACCCGGAACAGGGCCTGCTGCCGGGGTGAAAGATCCGGTTTCTTAACAATGTTCACCGTCATCAGGCTGTTTCCTCCTCTCCCGGGCGATGGCCCAGCATCAGCAGACCCACGTCCTCCTTGGTTACCGTCCGGGGGTCCACAATATCCATCACAGCTCCGTTGTGAATGACCATCAGCCGGTCGGACAGGGCCAGCAGCACATCCAGGTCTTCACCGATAAACAGAATGGCTACACCTTTGCGTTTCTGCTCATTAAGCACGTCATAAATGTTGTAGGAAGCGCCGATATCCAGGCCCCGCACCGGGTAGGCGGTAATGAGCAGCCGGGGGGACAGGTCGATTTCCCGGCCCAGAAGCACCTTCTGGATATTGCCGCCTGAAAGGTTCTTGACGGCATGCCAGGGGGAAGGCGTGCTGATCTCAAATTTGCGGATGATGGCTTCTGCCTTGGCGGCGCCTTCCTTCCGATCCACAAAGGGACCCGGTTTGGCCCGGTAGGTTTTCAACAAAACATTGTCCACAATGTTCATTCCCGCCACCAGGCCCATACCAAGCCGATCCTCAGGGATAAAACTCATACTTACTCCCCGCTTGATAATAGCGCCAGGCGACAGTCCCAAAATGGACTCGCCATTATATTCCACAATGCCTTCGCTTGCCTTGTCCAGACCCGCGATGATTTCGCACAGTTCCTTCTGGCCGCTTCCCGCAATGCCGGCCACTCCCAAAATCTCGCCTTCATGGAGATGAAAGCTCATATGATCCAGCCGGGCCACTCCGTCCTTATCCCGGGCGGTCAGGTTTTTAACCCGCAGGACAGTCTTTCTCTCTCCCTCGTAGGCCGGGCGCTGGATCTCCAGCGACATGGGCCGGCCCACCATCATATCGGTCAGCTCCCGGGGGCTTGTTTCGGAGGTGTTGACCGTGGCAATGCTCTCCCCTTTGCGCAGCACCGTGACCCGGTCGCTCACCTCCATCACCTCGCCCAGCTTGTGGGTGATGATAATGATGGAGCAGCCTTCTTTTTTCATATTTCTCAGGATGCGGAAAAGGCCCTCCGTTTCCTGTGGGGTCAGAACAGCGGTGGGCTCGTCCAAAATCAGGATCTTGGCTCCCCGATAAAGGACCTTCAATATTTCAACGGTCTGCTTTTCTCCCACCGACATATTGTAAATTTTTTTGTCGGGATTGATATAAAGGCCATATTTTTTTCCAATGTTATAAATTTTTTCAGTCAGGGCCTTGCCGTGAATCAGGCCCGGGCCTTCGCCCAAAATAATATTTTCTTTGGCGGTAAGCACTTCCACCAGCCGGAAATGCTGATGCACCATGCCGATTCCCGCCCGGATGGCATCCCGGGGAGAGGTGAGACGCAGTTCTTTGCCGTCCACCATCAGAGTTCCGGCATCCTGAGCATAGATCCCCGCAAGGACGTTGACCAGGGTGCTTTTTCCGGAGCCGTTCTCCCCCAGGAGGGCGTGAATCTCGCCGCGGCGGACGGTCAGATTCACGTCCTTATTGGCCACCACCGTACCAAAGGTTTTGGTAATGCCCCGCAGCTGAATGAAACCTTCTTCGTTCATATGGGTCTCCTTTTCCCGTGGGGAATGTCTCAAATATCAGGTGTTGCCGGCGGACAAAGCCCGCCGGCAACACACTTCCGTCTCTTATCAGGCAATAGGGGTGGTGACGTTGTCGATGTAGAATTTCATGTAATCGGCATTTTCCAGATCGGCGTCGGCAATTTTTTCTCCTTCCGCCACAATGGTATTGCCCTGATTATCCACGATGGGACCGGTGAAAACAAAGAGCCCGCCGCTCTCGATCTTAGCCTGGGCCTCGGCCACGGCCTCAGCAATACCCTCCTTGCAGTTATCGGTGAGGGTATCCAGAGACACCATGCCGGTGGTCATGCCGCCCCAGAACCGCTGAGCAGGTTCCCGGGTACCGGCCATGATGGACTCCAGGTCAGCCTTGTAGTAAGCATCCCAATGGAAGAGGGGGGCAGTGAGGTAAGCGTCGGGAGCCGCGTCGGGGGTGGAGGCATTGTAGCCGATGCACCAGACGCCGGCATCCTGAGCCGCAGTCTGGGGGCCAGTGGTATCGCAGTGCTGGGCAATCACGTCGCAGCCGTTGTTGATCAGCTGCTGAGCCGCGCTCTTCTCGTTGGCAGGATCGTACCAAGCGTTGGTCCACAGGATCTCCACCTTGGCTTCGGGATTGACAGACTTGACACCCAGGCAGAAGGCCGCAAAGCCGCGGTAAACCTCCGCAATGGGCATGGCAGCCACATAGCCGATCTTGTTGGTCTCGGTCTGCATACCGGCTACAATACCGGACAGGTACCGGGGCTCATAGACACGGCCCATGTAGGTGGTAAAGTTATCAGCGGTGAGGTAGCCAGTGGCATGGCCGAAGTATACCTCGGGGTGATCCTTGGCTACGTTGTAAGCCCACTCGCCATGACCAAAGCTGGTGGCATAGATCACGTTGCAGCCCTGGTCGATCAGGTCGCGGACGGTCTTTTCACAGTCGGCGTCCTCAGGAACGTTTTCCACAAAGACAGTTTCGATACCCAGCTCGGCGGCTACCTTCTGCCGGGCCTGATCGTGCATATAGGAATAGCCTTCATCGCCGGTGGGGCCGACGTACAGCCAGGCAGCCTTGATCTGGTCGGCGGGGATGCCGGCAGAAGCCTGGGAAGAGGACTCAGAGTTGCCTTCAGGGGTGGAGCTGGAAGCATCCGTGCCGCCGCAGGCAGCCAGAGTCAGCAACATTGCGGCTGCCATCAGAACAGCAAAAATTTTCTTCTGCATCAGAAGTTACCTCCTAAAATTTGCATTTCTTCTTTTCCTTCTGTTTTTCAAGGGGAGTATTTGCCATCTATCTAAAACGCCGGACCATGCCGACGGAGTTTTTCGGTTCTTCCGTTACGGTTCCCGAAAACGAATTCCTTTCGTCTCGCTCATTTCATCCACAATAGCCAGAGACTCCACCCGAATCCCCTGTTCCCGCAGCATTTTTCCGCCTTCCTGAAAGCCCTTTTCAATGACGATTCCACAGCCTGCCAACCGGGCTCCCGCCTGGTTCACCACGTCGATGAGGCCCAAAAGTGCGTTGCCCTTGGCCAAAAAGTCGTCAATAATCAGGACGGTATCCTCGGGAGTCAAAAACTTCTTGGACACCATGATTTCATAGCTGGTACCATGGGTATAGGATTCTACGGTAGAGGTAAAAATCTCCCCGTCAATATTTTTGGTTTTGGATTTTTTGGCAAAAATGGCAGGTACAGCAAAAAACTGCGCCGTAACACAAGCGATCCCAATACCAGACGCTTCTATGGTAAGGATCTTGGTTACACCACAGTCTTTAAAAAGCTTATAGAATTCCCTGCCGATCTCCTGATACAGGGCAATATCCATCTGATGATTCAAAAAACTGTCCACCTTCAGAATGTTCCCCGCCTTGACCACGCCGTCCTTCTGAATACGTTCCTGCAACAGCTTCATGGGACACCCTCCGTTTCCTAAAACACATCCAACACATCAGTGAAAAAGAGTAGTGCCGCCTATCAGATAAGCGGCGCTACCAACGGTAATTATGTATATATAAGGTACCATATCCTGCCGGCAAATACAATTGACAATTTTCTCCACACTTTTACTTTGTTTTTACGGTCTTTTAGTGTTAATCCACAAGCTGTTTTTTAATTCTTGCATGTCCCATCTTTTTTAAAAACAGGGAGGATGTTTTAAGGTCAACTTTCTGAAAAAACAAATCTCAGCTGGTATCAAAAGTCAATTGCCATCCAACCATTTTATCAAATTGAGCAGGAATGAAATGATCGATAAAAATCTTTTTACTCTAAGCCCAGACAAATATCTCCAAGGCTTTTGCAAAGAGGGCTTCCTGCAAAGGCAGCTATTAGCCTGCCTTATTGTTTTTTGTGGGCAAAAAACATTCTGCTTCCTCCTTCTTGCAGAAAAACACTTATACTTTTGTGAGCAAATAAAAAACAGCCTTAAGTGATTTACTTAAGGCTGTTTTTCTGGCTCCCCCAGTTGGACTCGAACCAACGACACCGCGGTTAACAGCCGCGTGCTCTACCGACTGAGCTATGGAGGAATATGTGTGCCGCAGCGGATGGTCTGCATCCGCTGCAGCAGGTGTCGGCGAAGACCTATTTTCCC